>CAZAHC010000103.1:8371-11021 GCA_964484595.1 uncultured Fibrobacteraceae bacterium
CTTCCCGGCCGCCAGGAGACGTTCTCGCGCCGCGGCAACTTCCGGGTTGCCGGCCAGGGCCTCCTGGACGGCCGCGGTGAGGGAGAGCGCCGCCTTGCCTGCCGGCTCCGGAACGGGCTGACCCGCGGCGGTCAGCGGGCCGAGCAGACCTAGCAGGAGGGTGGTTCGGAAAAAGTGCTTCATCTGGCTCGTCCTCTTTGCGTGGCTTCATCGACATTGGCGGAGGTTGTTCCTTTTGCCAAACCATTTTTTCCTCTCGCCGGGCCTCGGATTCGCAGACCCCCTTCCGGGAGATTTGTGATAGGTTCCTGGTCGAGATTCTTATCCATATTCCCGGAGAAGGGGAGGGGCCCATGCTCCCCCGACGGCTTATCGCGACTGGTCTCGTTTTCTGGCTTGTATTTTCCGTGATGGGTTGCTCCTCCACGACCAAGCGCCGCGGGGGTGCCGGGCTCAGCGAAGCGGCTGGCGAGGCCAGGAAGGAAACCGAGGAGCAGGAACCGGTCCTGCAGGGCCCGCGAGTTGGGTTCGACGAGGAGGGTCAGCGGGAATTGACCGGGCTGGGCGTGGTCACGGCCTGGATGGCCAACCAGCCGCCGTCCGCGGCGGAGGATCCGCGGATCGACCAGACCGAGCCCTCGGCCCTGGACCGAAAAGCCCATCCGAAGGGTGATGGAATCTCGCGCCACAACCTGTTGCTGGGTGTCTTCGGGAGCTCGGTGGCTGGCGACGACCTGCAAGACGGTCGGGGTTTAACCCTGAAGTACAGTGCCTACTCGGGACGACGCCTGCGCCTGGGTTTCGGCCTCTACGGCGCCTGGCTGAACGCGGGGACGGACGAGACCGTCAGCGAGGGGCTCCACCGCTTCCGGGAACTAGGGTTCGACGGTTCGGTGGGCTGCTACTTCACTCACGACAAGACCTTGATGGGGTTGTATGGAATCGCCGGCCTGCGCTGGGGATTCTTTCGCTGGGATTACCGGAACCCCCTGGCGGTGATCGGCGAGCAGGGCGGCGATGACACGGTGACCAGCGACCGGCTCGGTGTCTTATCCCTCTACGTCCCTCTACGCGGGAGCAGGGATCTCGGTGCTCCAGACCAGGGGATTTCACCTGGGAGCCAATCTCGTGTTCGGCAGCCGCTTCTACGGCACCTACACCAACGAGGGTTTCGAGAACGACCTGTTCAACGAGGTGGGATACGGGCAGTTGACCATCGAAACCGCTATTTTCTTCTGACCCCGGGAAACGCGCAGCGCGGTTTTGTTCCCGGCGGCCTTGACACCGGCGGGAAAGAGGTTATCTTCTCCATAGTTAATCATCTTCGCAACTGACAATAAAAGAGCCAGGAGCCGGGAAATGCTTGAAATCGCCGCTTTTATCGCCCTTTATTTCATTCTGGTCCGGTGGGTACTGCCCCGTCTGGGCGTGCCCACCTGAGCGGCCGATGCCTGCTCGGTCGGGGACCGGGCTTCTTCTGAACAGCGCGGGCAGCGAGGTACCGGGGATCCGGGCCAGAAGTAAGTGAGGATTTGTTTTGCCCTTGTATGAATTCACTTGCCAGGAATGCCGTACCTCCTTCGAGGAGATCCTCTCTCACGGCCAGCTCGAGGCTGATCCCCCGGCGTGTCCCGCTTGCGGGTCGAGCCGGGTCGAACGAGGTTTCTCCACCTTCAGCACCCAGTCCGGGACCTCGGCCACCGGAGAGCTGCCCTGCGGCGCTCCGCCAGGAGGCTGCGGCCAGGGCGGCTTCACCTGAGCCAGCTGACCAGGCGGCCGGGTGCCGTTCCCCTTGCCCGGATTATTCATGAATGGTCGTAGCGAGGGTGAGGAAAATGCCCGCCAGAACAAGACCTCGTAAGGATCGGTGAGGGAGGCGTACCCGCAGAGGTACGTTGACCGAGCCGATCCGAGAAGGCGTGTTCTGGCGGGCATTTGACCAGCCGCAGTAGGCCATTCATGAATAATCCGGGCTAATCCTGAAAACCCCGGATTACGTTCCGGCCTGGCCCGGCCGGCGGGTGGCGGTCTCGCCGAAGCGCGCGCCCAGCCAGAGGATCAAGCTGCCCAGCATCAGTCCCCCCAGGACGTCCACCACGTAGTGATACCGGCAATAAACGGTCGAGCCGCACAGGACCAGCAGCAGCAGGGTCATCCACCAGCGCTGACGGGGGAACCACTTCCAGATGTGCCACCACGGGATCAAGGTCGCGGCCACGTGGCTGGAGGGGAAGGCTGCGCCCAGGATGGCGCCCTTGGCGTGGATCTGCTCCATGATCCAAGTGAAGAACCAGCCCGGCACCTCGATCCGACCGGCCTGGAAGTACTTGGGCCCCCAGACCGGGAAGAAGGTGTACAGGGTGTAGCAGATCAGCATCGTGGCGCCCAGGTCGCGCATGAAGGCCCGCAGGGCCTGCCAGCGCTGCGGCCGCGGGATGGACTTGCCGTTGAGGATCATCGCCACGGCCACGACGGGGATGAAGTAGTAGGTTAAGTAGGCGAACTCGAAGAGTTCGTGCAGCCAGGGCCAGGGCAGCGCCTCGGACCAGACCAGGCTCGATTGCACGCCGAAGATCCCCTGTTCGAGCTCGATGAACCAGGGGTCGAGCGAGGAGTGGAAATCGTAGAAGACCAGTCCCAGGTGCTCCAT
>CAZAHC010000104.1:0-10869 GCA_964484595.1 uncultured Fibrobacteraceae bacterium
GGCGGCCGCCGCCGCGGTTACCGGTCCCTGGTGGGGTTCCGGCTGCGCCCGGTCGTCCGGGCGGCGACCCAACATCGTCTTCATCCTGACGGACGACCACCGCCACGACGCCCTCGGTTGCTCCGGTCACCCCTTCCTGCAGACACCGAACTTGGATCGTCTCGCCACCGAAGGGGTGCGCTTCACCAACGCCTTCGTGACCACCAGCCTCTGCAGCCCCTCCCGGGCCAGCTTCCTGACCGGCTGCTACGCGCACACCCACGGCGTGACCGCCAACGAGCAGCAGGACCCGCCGCCGGAGCTGCCGACCTTCCCCGCCCTGCTGCAGACCGCCGGTTACGAGACCGCCTTCGTCGGCAAGTGGCACCAGGCGCGCTGGTCCTCCCCGCGACCTGGCTTCGACCACTGGGGCAGCTTCAGCGGGCAGGGTGACTACCGGCGCAACACCCTGAACGTGGACGGCGAGTTCATTCTCTCGGAGAGATACCTCACCGACGAGCTGACCGACTACGCCGTGCGGTTCCTCCGCCGCGAGCGGGACCGGCCCTTCTTGCTGTGCCTGAGCCACAAGGCCGCCCACGAGCCGTTCCTGCCCGCGGCCAGGCACGCCGGCCTCTACGCCGGAGCGCCCCTCGGCAGCCGCGAGGACCCCCGCGATCGTCTGGCCGACAAGCCGGACTGGGGCGGCCGGCAGGCGGCGGCCGGCCGGACCGAGCAGTTACGCGATTACTTCCGCACCCTGGCGGCGGTGGACGAGAGCACCGGCTCGATCCTGGCCGCCCTGGCCGCAGAGGGACAGCTCGACGACACCGTTCTCGTCTATGCGGGAGACAACGGCTTCCATCACGGCGAGCACGGCGGCCTGTGGGACAAGCGAACCGCCTACGAGGACTCCCTGCGCATCCCGGTGCTGATGCGATATCCAGGGCTGGTCCGGGCCGGCACCACCTGCGGGGAGATGATCCTGAATGTGGACCTCGCCCCCACGCTCCTGGAGCTGGCGGGCCTTGCTGCGCCGGTCGCCATGCAGGGCCGCAGCTGGCTCGGACCGCTGGCCGGCGGTCCCGGCCGCGAGAGCTTCCTGTACGAGTACCGGCCCGGCACCGGCCCGGTCACGGCCGGCCAGGTGCCCGCCATCCTGGCCGTCCGCACCCGCGACTGGAAGTACATCCACTACCCGGACCTGGCGGGCCTGAACGAGGAGCTCTACGACCTGCAGCAGGATCCGGGCGAGCTGTTCAACCTGGCCCCCGCCCCGGAGCACGCCGCCGACCTCGACCGGCTGCGAGCCGAGCTGAAGCGGTTGCGAGAAGAAACAGCTTGATCCGGGTTTGTGGTATACTCGGCCCGGTCGTTCCTCGCCCAGTTTCCCGGCCCAGGGAGTTTTTCATGAGAACCATGCCCCTGCTGTCGCTGCCGGTCTTCCTGCTCGCCCTCACCCTCCCGGGAATCTCACAAGCCGGCGACCCGGGGACTGTCCACCAGTTCGTCAAGGGACACGACCATGTCCGGGGAGTTCCGGCCGGGGGCGCCCGGATCGGCGGCGACACCGTGGCCGACGCCTTTGTCATCCCGGCAATTCCCTTCACCGACGAGGGGAACACCTGCGGCTTCAACGACGACTACGACGAGGTCTGCCCGTACAGCGGCTCGACCTCCCCCGACGTGGTCTACGCCTTCACCCCCGGCACCCATATGGCCCTCGGTATCAACCTGTGCACCGGGTCCCAGTACGACACCAAGGTCTACGTCTACCAGGACCAGGTCACTCCCGGCTCCCCGTACCTCTGCAACGACGATTACTGCTCCAATCCCTATACCCCCTACGCCTCGGAGATCCCCATCGCCGAGTTCCCGCCGGGCCACACTTACTACATCGTCATCGACGGCTACGGCGGCGACTGCGGTCTTTTCACGCTCGAGGTGTACGAGTGGTGCATCCCGGTCATCGACTGCCCCCCGGATGCGCTCCTCGAGGAAGAACCGGACTGCCACGACGAGTACGTGGACGATTTCAACGGCGGCTGCAACTCCGAGCCGGCGGTCTTCAGCGTGCTGGAGGGCACTCTCGACGGCTCCGCCTTCGACGTCTGCGGCACCAGCGGGACCTTTGCCTGCGGGGGGTCCAGCTGCCGCGACACCGACTGGTACGAGCTGAACGTCTGCGAAACCAGCACCATCACCTTCGAGTGCCTCGCCGATTTCCCCCTGCGGATCTTCGTCATCCACGGCACCGGCGGCTGCAACGACCCGGCCATCCTCGCCGACGACACCGCCAGCCCCTTCGAGATGGCAACGCTCAGCCAGACCCTGGATATCGGCGTCTACTGGTTCTGGGTCGGTCCCGACCAGTTCACGGATGTACCCTGCGGCGCGGAGTACGTCTTCACGATCACCGGTTATGTCAACTGCGTGGTCCCGACCAAGATGTCGAGCTGGGGATACCTGAAATCGATTTACCGCTGACCCGGGGGGGGCGGAGCGAGGAAATCTGGAACTCGCTCAGGCCCGGTCGCGTAACAAGGGCCGTTCGCCACTCGAAACCAGCCCCGACTACCTTTTCCGCGAGAGGATTCGCCATGAAAAACCCCCTGAAACCCCGCTTCCCCGCCCTGATCTTGGTTGTCCTGGCGGTTCTGGTCCTGGCTCTGGGCGGAACCGCGATTGCCGGACCCAAGTGCGAGAAGAAGGTGATAGTCAAGGTCGCGGACGACGAGGGCGGCTACCTCGGCATCTCCATGGAAGACCTGAGCCCCCACATGGCCAAGGCTCTCGGCCTGAAGGACGACGACGGCGTCCTGGTCGAGGATGTCGTCGATGATTCACCCGCCGACGAGGCCGGACTCGAGCCCGGGGACGTCGTCCTCGAGTTCGCCGGCGCCAAGATCAAATCCACCGATTGTCTCTTCAAGGCGGTGCGCAAGACTCCCCCGGGTGATGAGATGAAGATCGTCGTCTTCCGCGACGGCAAGCGCAAGGACATCACCGCCCGGATCGGCGAGAAGAAGATGGCCAAGAAGGAGGCCTGGACCCTCCGTGTCGATGACGACAAGACCTGTCACCTCCGCAAACTAACCGGCACCAAGACCCTTTCCCTGTTCACCGGCGACCGCGGTTTCATGGGCGTGCACCTGCTGGACCTCACCGAACAGCTGGGCGATTACTTCGGCGTCGAGGACGGCGAGGGCTCGCTGATCTCCCAGGTCGTTGAAGACTCGCCCGCCGAGAAGGCCGGTCTGAAGGCGGGTGACGTGATCCTCGAGATCGAGGACGAGGAGATCGCCTCGGCCGGCGATATCCACACCTTCATGGGCGGGACCGACGAGGGCGACGAGATCGAGGTGAAGGTCCGGCGCAACAAGAAGGACAAGACCTTCAAGCTGACCCTCGCCGAGGCCCCCGGCGAGCTGGCCTGGGTCGACGAGTCGGAGCACACCCTTTGCCTGCCCGAGGCGATGATGCTGGAGAAGCTCTGCAAGAAAGGCAAGGACCTGCACAAGGATGTCTTCATCCAGAAGTACCGCCAGAAGCATGCGGAGGAGCTGAGAAAGGAACTCGACGAGCTCAGGGCCCAGCTCGAGGAGCTGAAGAAGGAGCTACAGGAGGATGACGACTAGCCCGTTCCCGAAATGAACTCCCCCTCGGGGCGGCCGCCTGGCCGCCCCTTTTTCAGGCTAGACGAGTAACAGGGCGCCGGCCGCCAGGACCGCCATCAGCCAGGCCGAGCCCCCCGTTCCCAGGACCGGGATCAGGAACAGGCTGCCGGCCACCGAGCCCAGGCAGCCCCCGAGCAGGTCGGCGGCGTAGAGCGGCGAGATCACCCGCCGCTGGTCCTCCCGCCGGTACAGGCTGGCGAAGGCGAACACGGCGGCCACCAGGAATCCGCCCCCGAACAGCAGGACCGAGGTGGCCACCAGGCCGCCCGACCAGCCCGACCCGATCAGGCGGGCAACCAGCACGTTCAGGCCGACGAACCCCATCAGCAGCCAGAAACCGACCCGGCGCGGAGGCCTACCGGCGCGCGCCCCCCGGTCCATTGTCCAGGCCCCGGCCGCGAGGCCCGCCATGAACATGGTGAGCAGCAGTCCCAGGTCCTGGAACAGGACGCCGCTGGTGACCTGGTACTGCAACACCAGGGCCGTCTCCAGCACCATCCCCAGGAAACCAGCGCCGGCCACCAGCAAGTAGAGGCGGCATCGTTCCCGGCGCCGGCAGAGCAGCAGGAGACCGCCCGCCCCGGCGGCGACCAGCCAGAAAACGGGAGAGCGCAGCAGATCGGCCGCCGCCATCTCGGGCAGCTGCAGCCAGGCGGCGACCGGGAAGAACCTCGCCAGCCACAGCAGCAGGGTATACTGGTAGCAGATCGGGCGTCCGTCCCGGTTCTCCGGCGCCTCCGCGCCGGCCAGCAGCGCCGCCGTCCCGGCGAAACGATCGTTGGTGTACAGGTAGTCGAGGTACGCGCCGGAGACGAGCCGGGTATCGAGCCGGCGGTCATGCAGCCGCGCGGCCAGGATGTCCACCTGGCGAGTCAGGGGTCCGGTCGAGGCCAGGACGATGCTTGTGGTTCCCGGCAGGACGACCACATCGGCAAAGACGGCGGCCAGGGCCCGGTGGATGCTCGCGGCGCGCCGGGTTTCCGCGGCCGTCCAGAGGTTCTCGGCGGCCGGCAACCGGAAGGCGAGGAGGCCGCGGGGGCGGAGTCGGCCAGCGCAGCGGGCGAAGAACTCCCGGGTGAAGAACCGGTTGGCCTGGGCGCTGGCAGGCTCCGGCATGCCGACCAGGATCAGATCGTAGCGGGAGCCGCTGCGCAGGAACCGGCGCGGATCGGCGTGGATCACCCTGACCGCCGGGTTTTCGGTGGCGGCGACCAGATCGGGCAGATGCCGCCGGAACAGGTACAGCAGCTCAAGATCCAGCTCGACGTAATCCACCCCGGCGGGGCCGTGGCCCAGGGCTTCACGGACCAGGCCCTCGCCGCCCCCGCCGAGAATCAGGATCGAATCCGGCCGGACGTGTTGCACCGCGGCCAGATGGACGAACTCCTCGGCCCCCGTGCCCTCGCTCTCGAAGACCAGCGCGTCGTTCAGGAAGACCGAGAGCTGTCCCGCGGCCTCGTTCATCGTCACCCGACCGTAGGGGGTGTCGCGCGTGGCCAGCAGCGCCGGGTGATTCCAGCGGGTGAGGCGGTGGTCCAGGTCGGGACCGCCGGCGAGTCCTCCCGCTAGAACCACCGTCCCGGCCGCGACCGTGGCCGCCAGCCACCAGGGCCGCTCGCGCCGCCAGGGCCAGCACGCCGCCGCCAGGGAGATCAGCCCGCAGAGAAGGGCCGCGGTGAAGTTCTGCACGCCCCACTTCAGGAACAGCGTGGCCAGGACGCCTCCGGCCAGGCCGCCGGCGCTCTCGATCGCGTAGGCCGCGGCCAGGGTCCGCTCCCCCGTCACGTACCGCTTGGCGGCCCACTGGAAGAGCAGGCCAAGCAGAACCCCGATCGGCAGCAGGGCCAGCACCATCGCCAGCAGCTGGGAAGGGAAGGGCAGGTAGGCGCCGGGGAGATCCCCGAAGATCAGCCGCGCCCGGCGGACGAAGACCACCCCCGCCGGCAGGACCAGCCCCGCCACCGCCAGCAGCAGGCGCACCTGCGCGCCCGAGGGCAGGAAACCCCGCCGGCCCAGGGCCGCCCCACCCGCCGTGCAACACAGCCACACCCCGAGGGCGAGGATGTACACCAGCTCGCTGCCGAAGAAGGCGACGTTCAGTTCCCGCAGCAGGACAACCTGCCCGAGGATGGAGATCAAGCCGGTCGCCAGCAGCCAGAGGACCATGTTTCAGTCCAGGATTGAGGGGAGTCGGTCCGGGCTAACGGAACTCCGCTTCGTCGAAGACCTCCGCCTGGAAGGTGTGGAACTCGGCCCCGTGCCGCCAGTCGCCGGGGGCCAGTCCCGCCTTGCGGCACAGGCTGTTCAGGGTCTGCTCGAGATCCCAGCCCTGCTCGGTTGCCACCTGGGGCAGGTAAACCGCCTGCCGGCCGCCCTTCTTGAGCAGGATACCGTCCCGGCCGATCACGATCGCCTCCGGGCCCGACACCCGCGCGAAGGGTGTCAGGACCGAGATCTCGATTTCCACGCCGGCCAGCTCCCCGGGTCTAAGGGGAGAGAACCGCCGGTCGTTGAATGCGGCCTGCAGCGCCATGGCGCCGACGACCTGACAGAGGGGCCGATCCTCGGCCATGTGCCCGATGCAGCCGCGGAGCCGGCCGTGCTCGTTCAAGGTGACGAAGGCGCCCTGCTTGCGCCACAGGACGGGCGCGAAGCCGCGGGCGAGCGGGGTCGTCTCGCTGGCCAGGTACTGCTCGATCGTCCGCCGGGCGAACCCCAGCAGAGCCTTCCGCTCGGCAGGACCGAGCCGGGCCTCCGCAGCGGCCGGTGCGGGCCGGGCCAGGGCCGCGAGGTCGCTCCCCGCCGAACCGGCCGCCAGCACCACCGCCCCGTAACCCACGACCCGGGACCGGTCGCCGACGGCGGCGTCGCCGCTGTTGGCATAGCTGACCACCCGCCCCCGGCGAGCCCCCAGCTCTCGCGCCGCGGTCAAGGCGGCCAGGACCGGCGCCTCGCCGCAGGCGCAGGTGGACAGACCGGGCAGCCCGCGCCCCATCTGGGTGCCGATGGCAGCTCGCACCCGGTCGGGATCGAGCCCGGCGATTTCGGTCAGCACCGCACTGTCGGCGGTCACCGCGTCGTCGTACTCCGGATAGTGGGACAGGTCGCTGCTGGCGACGATCAACGCCTTGCGCCCGCGCAACACGCCGGCCAGCGCCCGTCCGAACCGGGCGCAGAGATCGGCATCGGGCCGGCCGACAACGGCGGCCACGATCTTCACGCCGGGAAAAACCGTCTGGACGAAGGGCACCTGGACCTCGACCGAGTGCTCCCTGGCGTGGACCTCAGGCTCGAAGCTGAAGGAGCGATCGGCCTTCAGCAGCGCCCGAGTGGTCTGCCGGTCGATCTCGGCGAGGCCGAGCGGCGTCCGGTAACCCGGACCGTCATAGAGGGAGACTCCCCGGAAGCTACCCTGGGTGTGGTTGGTACCCAGCAGCACGATCAGCTCGTAAGCGTGATCTCTCGCCTGCGCGAAGGCGTCCGCCGCGATCTGCCCGGAGTAGATGTAACCGGCGTGGGGAACGACCAGGGCCAGTGGGCGTTCGCCCGGCACGGCCGGCAAGGCGTCGGCCAGGAAGGCCGCGATGGCGCGCTCAAGGTTGCCCCGGTTTTCGGGGTAGAACCGGCCAGCCACGGCTGGCTTGCGTTCCTTGCCCTCATCCGGCTGACCCGCCAGGACGCCCCCGGGAAGCAGGAAAGCAAAAACCAGGCAGATTCCGAGCCCGAGGCGACTGGCCGCGTGATAAGTTGTGGAAAAGGCCATGACCCCTCCTCGCGTTCATTGTAAACCGGTTGGCAGGCAGGGTCAAAGGGGGGGAATGAAGAACCCCATCCGGAGGATCCGGATGGGGTTCTGTTACCCGTCGGGCAGCAAGAAAACCTACTTGTACAGGGTCTTGACGCCGCCCCAGGTCTGATTCTCGGTGCCGATCGGGCTGTCACCGGGGATCTGGATGTAGGCATGATCAGGAGTGGTGATCTCCATGTCGTCGATCCAGACGATGTCGCCGGCACTGCTGTAGGTGCGGCACTCGATGACGATGCCGGTGTGGCCGTCCACGGTCCAGTCGTAGTAGGTGAAGTCCCAGCCCTCACCCGGGCCGTAATCGCTGTTGCCGCTGGCGCTGCCGCTGTAGCCGTCGGGGTTGCCGGGCAACTCGTCGTTCCAGTGGGCCCAGACACGGCAGGAGGGAGCCGTACCAGGCGTGATGTCATAGCGCCAGAAGCCGACCGTCACCACGTCGCCGTCCTGCAGGTTCCAGATGAAGGCGATGTAGGCCTGCGGCGTACCGCTGGCTTGCGCATCCTCCAGCTTGAGGCTGTGGTCCCCGCTGTGAACCGGATCGGGCGCACCGACGTTGGTCGCGATGATGTCGCCGTACTGCCCGAGGATGGTGCCACCATCTTCCCAGCCGTAGGTGACGTACTCGGCGTGCGCGAGGCTGGTCGAGAGGCAGAGCGTCAGAGCGATCAGAAGCAATTTCTTCATGATGAGCCCCCTGGGAGGTTGTGTGAAAAGGTGTTATTTCTCCCGCTCAAAGGCCTAGGTGCAGGTTAGCGCTACGCGTAGGAGAAGTCTCCGGACCGCTCACCGCACGAAGCCCCAAAAGCAACCGCATTGTAGCACACAAACCATAAAATTTCAATATATGCCCCATAGATTTGTGTTGTTTTTCGGACCATTCTTTTGCACCCGCGACCGGGGGTGATCGACAGGCCTAGCTTGTTGTCCTGCAACGGAATAGGTTGATCGCTGGTGGGAGTCGCCGAGCCCGGTCAGATGCCCAGACCATCCAGGAAACCCGCCAGCCCATCGAGGTACTTGCGGCCGGAGACGAGAAATCCGTCGTTGTGGCCGCCCCGGATCTTGAGCAGCTCCTTCGGGCGCGCGGCCCGCTCGAAGAGCTTCAGCGCCATGGAGAAAGGCACGGTCTCGTCGTGCAGGCTGTGGACGAACAGCTTCGGACATCGGAGTCGCCGCACGCGCCCCTGCGAGTCGTACCGGATGCGCGCCAGCTGGCGGACCGGCAGCCAGGGGTAGATTCTCGCCCCCAGCTCGGCGGCCGAGGTGAAGGTCGATTCGACGATGAGCGCTCGCGGCCGGACGTGAGTTGCCAGCTCGATGGCCACCGCCCCACCCAGGGAACGACCGAACAGAATGATCTGGTCCGGCGCGACTCCCTCGTCCTCGGTCAGGTGCCGCCAGGCGGCCCGGGCGTCGGCATAGGTGCCCCTCTCGCTCGCCCGGCCCCGGCTCTGACCGTAGCCCCGGTAATCGAAGATGAACACCGACAGCCCCAGCTCGTTGAACATCTGCAGCGATTCCAGCCGGCCGGAGATGTTCCCGGCGTTGCCGTGGCAGAACAGCAAGACCGCACGCTGAGCAGCGGCCGGCACGAACCAGCCGTGCAGACGCATCCCGTCCGCGGTCTCGAAGTAAACGTCCCGGTAGGAGAGTCCCACCTGCTCCGGCACCGTCACGAGCGCCCGCTCCGGGAAGAAAACGAGCCGGTCCTGGAACAGGATCCCGAGCAGGCAGACCACCAGGTAAACGACGGTCAGGCCGGCCAGCAAGTGGTAGAATTGCGTCAAAACAACCCCTCTTGTTTGCCGGGGTACCTACGGATCCAGGGTCACCAGCAGGCCACGCCCGCGCTCGGTCCGGGGAAACGTGAACAGCAGGTGGCAGCCAACCTCCCGGTCCGGGAAGAGGGCGGCCACCGCCTCCCGGTAGACCAGGAGCTGGGAGCGGAATCGATCGGCGAGGGCGGCCACCTCCTCCTCGCGGCCGGAGGTGGGGTGCGACTTGAAATCGATCACATCGGCCCGGCCCGGGCGCAGCACGAGACGATCGATGACACCGAGAGCCCTCCGCTCCGGCGCCGGCTCCCCGGTCCCCGGAGACCCGAGCCGCACGATGACCGGCACCTCGGCCAGGCCGCGGCCGCTCTCGTTTTCAGGGTGGAAGATCCAGGCCAGATCGGGATTGCTGAACACCTCGCTTGCTTCCCGGTGGGCCGAATCCGTTACCGGAGGCTCCTGGCCCGTGACTGCCTCTTCCAGCCAGAGATGGATGGCCTCACCCCGGGCCAGGGCCTCCGACCGGGCCAGATCGCTCTCGGCCGCGGCCGGCTCGAGGTAGCCGCTTTCCGGGTCGGCGTCCTCTCGCGAGGGGGTGACGATCTCAAGCGCCGGCCGTTGCGGTGGCGGGGTCCAAACCTGGAACTCCGGTGCCTCCCCCTCGCCGGAATCGATCGCAGCTCCGGGCCGGCCGGCCCGATCAGGGACCGGGCCTGCTGCCGGCTCCGCAGCCAGCCAGAGCGGGGCCTCGGTCGCATAGGGCGGCGGACCGGCCGGATCCGGTGTCCGCTCCCGGTCAGCGGCCGCCGCCTCGCGCAGGCGATCCAGGAAACTTTTCCCGTCGCCCTTCCGCGCGGACTCGGCCCCCAGGACGAAGAGGCTGTCCCGGGCCCTGGTCATCGCCACGTAGAGGATGTTGGTCTCCTCGCGCAGGGCCCGGGCCCGGGCGCGAGCGGCGGCCTGACCCAGCGGGCCGACCGCTCCGGGTCCGGGAGCCCGCAGGTGATCACGCCTGAGCCCGTACAGGAGCGTGCTCCGGGACGAATCCGGCGCCAGGCTCAGGCGGTCGATCTCCTCCCGACCCGTTGCATCCGCGTCGACGAGCAGGACGACCGGCGCCTCGAGCCCCTTCGCGCCGTGTACCGTCATCAGACGCACCCGGCCGCGACCCTCCTCCGGCAGGGTCGCCTCCTCCTCGGTCGGGGTCTCGGCGGCGCGCTGGATCAGGTCGGCGAGCTGGCGCACCGTGGGAAACGCCCCAAGCTCAGGACTCAGGGAAAGGTCGTGAAGCCGCAGCAGGTTGAAGCGGGCCTGCTCGCCCAGGGCGACCTCGTAGCGCTCGAGCAGGTGGCCGGTCCTGAAGATCCTCCGCAGCAGGTCGTGACAGCTCTCGTAACCAACCCGGCGACGCCACTGCCTGAGCAAGGCGGCCGCCTCCCCGAGCCCCAGCTCCTCGCCCTGTCGCATCAGCACCGACCAGAGAGAGGACTCCCCGCTGGCGCTTTCGACCGCGCGGCGAGCCAGCGCGTCCTGCAGGGTGGCCTCGTTTACCCGGAAGATCGGAGAACGCAACACGGAGGCCAGGGCGGTCTCGTCTGTCGGATAACAAGCCAGCGCAAGAGCACCAGCAGGT
>CAZAHC010000105.1:0-10784 GCA_964484595.1 uncultured Fibrobacteraceae bacterium
TTGCGGATTCTCGCCGTAGGTACGGCTACGCCTGCGAATCCGCGCCTCGACCTCGAGCCCGCCAGACGCACCTGGCTCGGTCCGAGGGTTCCCAGACAGAGCCTAGCCGAGGATTCGCTCCGGATCGATTCCGTGCTGCCGGGCGGTTTCCGCCAGAAGCTGGCGGTTGGCGGGGGTCGGCGAGCGCCGGTACTCCAGCAGAAGATCCAGCAGGGAATCCATGGTGGCCGTATCGACCGGGTCCTCCAGATTGGGTTCACCCGTCGGCGGACTGACCAGATCCCACAACGCGGCATCGCTGAGACGGGCGCCGAGGTCGAACCGGTCGCGGGCCAGCACCTCCAGGACGTGTACGTAACCGTCGAAATGGTCGGCCAGCCGGGTGAGCACGGGGACCAGGCCCGACCTGGACCCGGAGCCGCGTTCCAGAAGGGTGACGGCGTTCCGGTAGCAGGTCCGGCCGTCGGTCAGGTCCCGCTGCCGGGCCGACTCCTCGTCCCAGCCGAAGGGCACTCGCCGGCGCCGTTCCAGATCTCCCCGACCGAAAAGTCCCACCCCGAGCAGGCGAGCATCGCCGCCGCGCCGGTAGCGTTCTGCCGCCGGCCGACGTCCAGACGGCCCCTTCAGGCAATCGTTCCCCAGGCAGGAAACGCCCCCGGGAGCCTCCCGGCCGGGTTTACCGGCGGCCAGCTCGGTCAACAGGTGAGCCAGGTAGACGTTCACGTCCTCGTCCGGTCCCCGGCTGCCGGTGGGAAAGGAGGACCGGGCCCGGGCTTCCAGCAGGTTTTCGATCATGAAGAAATACAGCGGGCGGGGACCGGTCCAGGCGGGGAACACCGGCACATAACGCAAGGGACCGGGAGGTTTGAGGGTAAGAGCCACGGTCGAGGTTCCTCTCCTGGGCCAGGGACTGCAGGACTTCCCCAGTCAAGCAGAGGGCGTGCCACCGGCTCGTTCTGGCTCGGAGATCCTGGCCAACTGGCCACCAGGCACCGCCCTTGGCCCCCTCCAGGCCAGGATGACCCCGAGCCAGGCCCTCGTTGCTTTTGGTGTGGTTTCTTGGCTGGGAACCCTTAATGGTGTAACAGCTTAAAACACATGATGTTATTAGCCATATGTGCTCGTCTGCTCGGTCGGGGATCGGGGAGACCATGGTTTCAGCGAGGATGAGGTCCAGGGTGGGGTTTTCGGCACGGATTGGGGCGTGGGGTGGTGATCGGAAAAGGGGCCTCGGGATTCGCTGACCGGAAACGGGCCATTCCCGGCCACAAATCGAGCTACGGTTTTGGCGCCAGTGGTCGAAAACCTCCACGAGGCCCGGTCTTCGGCCGAGGAGAACCCCGGCGGTGACGTCGCGAGCGGCAACGTTGCAACCCGGATTGCCCACCGCTGCGGGGAAACAGAGAAAGGAAACCAGGATGAGCGCCCAAGAGAAAGATCCCGCCCTGGTGGAGCAGACTTCGCTCGAGATCGAGGAATCCCTGCCGGCGGACATCGAGGAGGAGCTGATCGCCTCGGAACCGGCGGCGGACCAGCTGCCGGGTTTGCCCGCGGAGGAGCCGTCGCCCACGGGGGCAGAATCCTGCCGCGAGGAAATAGCAGAGGAAGCGGAGCAGCTTGATCCGGCTCCGGCCCGGCCACGGGGTGTATCGCCCTGGAAGCTCGGTCTCTTGCCGGGTGTGATCTCTTTGATCGTGGGCGCCGGCTGTGGATACGCCGTGCTGTACTTGCTGGGCGGACATTTTTCCCAGCTGCTCCAGCTGGACAAGGGCTTGCAAAACATCCTCTACGGTGCCGCCGCGGCGCTGGTGGTGGTTTCCGTCCTGATGGGCCTGGCCGTCGGCCGGGCCGTCGCCGGGGCCAGGCAGCGGTACCGCGGGGCCGAGTCCGTGCTCGCGGCAGTGGCCCGCCTCGATCTGAACGACCCGGAAGCATGGCAGGACGAGGATCTGGCCGCTTCCACTCCGATCGCCGACCTCACCCGCTCCATCTGGGAGCAGTACCACCAGGCCCAGGCCAAGCTGGCCCGCATTATCTCCCTGGAAGGAGAGCTGGTCAGGCTGGAAAGAGCTCTGGCGTGCGGTGAGAGGACGGACCTGGACACCCGGTTCGACAATCCCACCGCCGGCAGTCTGGCCGACGAAACCCTGCGGCTTTTCGAGGAGAGTGCCCGGGGCCAGGCCGAGCTGGGGGAGCTTCGTGACCGGCTCACCGACACCGGCCCGGTGCTCTGCTCCGGCTTGCAGGACGCCTTTTGCTGGAACGTGGGCGCTCTGGACCGGGTCAATGTTCAGGCGGCGGCTCTGGGCGGCCTGATCCCGCAGCTGCAGAAGCTGGCCGTTGGGCTCAGACAGGCGGGACACCTGTGCCAGCATGACGGCGGGTTGGGCGACGCCCTCGCCGCGACCAGGGAGAAGATAGAGCAAGGATCGGTGGCCGATCTCGGCAAGGCGCTGGAGGCGACCTCCGAATCGATCAAGGAACTGGTTGAGCAGGAGAGCAAGCTCGCCTTCAAGATCGCCATGGAGGTGGCCCGACTGGGACCGGTGGGAGAACCCTTGCTGCCGCTGACCCAGGAGCTCGAGAGCATGACCACCGATTTCAAGTCGGTGGCCACCAACCTGGAGGATCTCTCGGCGAGTCAGGCGGAGGCGGTCGTCACCCAGGCAGGGGCGGGGCAAGAGCTGGAGATGGCCCAGCAGATTGCGGCCAGGCCGGGACCGGCCGTCGAGGCCTTGCAGGAGTTGACCACACAGGTCAACGGGTTACTGCCCATGGCCCAGCAAGCCGTTTCGGTTCTGGACTCCCTGGGGGGAGAGTTCAACGGCCAGAGCGAGCGTTTGCAGGTCATAGGGGAAGGCTGCGCCGAGCTTACCGGCGCCACCTTCGCGCCCAGTCCGCCCAGCCCCGACTCGGACGCCGGTCCGGCCGCTCCCGGGCTCCTGGTCGATAAGTTCGACCCCTTCGCCGCCAAGAGAGGCGTCGCGTCGGCGCCGCCGGCCGATCCGGTCGCGGCCGACCAGGCCCCCGATCACCTCGCCGGGCCTCTTCCGGAGGAAGTGGACCAGGGCGATTTATCCCAACTGTCTCTTTCGGACGAGGACGACACGGTATACGATCTATCCGATTTCGAGGCGGTCGTGGTGGAGGAGGCCCCCGAACCGGCGGACGAGGATCGCATCTACGACCTGTCCGAGTTCGAGGCCGAGGCCATCGAGATCGGGAATTGAACCCGCTGGCCTGCGCCTGGTGGCCGGCCACCGGGTAACACCCCCGCGGTTGTCCTGGTCATGTCCAAGCAGATCGATCCCCTGGTCTCCACTCTCCGGGACCTGCGGTCCCGGCTCGACCGCTGTGCAGGGCCGCCGACCGGAAGCGCGGCGGCGCTCCCCCTGGTGACCCGGGCGCTCATTGCCACGCGCCTACTCCGCCAGCACGCCGGCCGGGTCGGCGCCCGCGAGGATTCGGTCTGGCTGGATGCCCTGCACGATCTGCTGGAATCGTTCCCGGCCCTGCCCGCCACCGAGGTGGCTCCCTGGGAAGAGGTCCTGGCCGGGATCGTCTCTCATCTCGAGGATATCCTCGAGCGCCTGGACGGCGGCGCGGCGCTGCAATCGGTGATGACCGATCGGGAAATCACCTCGCTCCGCGATAGCCTGACCGGCGGCGGCCAGCCGGGGCCCCTGCGGGAGCGGTGGCTCAAGGTACGCGCGCTTTGTGATCGCCTGCTGACCAGCACGGTGACCGGCCGCAGCGAGCAGGACGCTCGGTCGGCGCGGCGGGTCTTGATGCTGCTGGCCAGCTCGTTCCGGGCCCGACATCTGCGCCAGACCCTTACCGAGGCAGGGTTCACGGTGTTCGCCTGTGCCGGGCCGGAGGAGGCCGCGGCGAGGCTGGGCGGCGAGTCTCCGTTCGCCGCCGTCGTGTGCGACGACTGCGAGCCGAGCCGGAACCTTCGCCGGCTGATGGCGCTTCTGGATTTTCCTGCCGCCGCCCAGCCGCCGGTGGTGCTGGTCAGCGGCGGCCGGCCCTCGAGCAACGAGCAGCGGGCGCGCCGTCTGGGCGTCCAGGGTGCCTGGGGGCCACCGTTTCTGGCCCGCGACTTCCGCTCGCTGCTCCGGGCCGGAGCTCCTGAGTGACCCTCCTCGCGTTTCATGCGGAATGCAACGCCACTTTCCTTCCCGCGGTATCCTGCACCTTCCCGCCGTGACCGATGCTTCCTCCGAACGCCCTGGAATGGTGCGATAGCGGTCCATTCTGGCCGGTTGGGGTCCAGGCTGCCTGCGGCATGGGAGTTGCTCGTCGTGAGGGGGACGCATCAAGTGGCACAGCAACTCCAGAGTTCGAGAGGAGAAACCCCCATGGGCGAGCACCAGGATTATGCAACAGGGTACCTCGGGGGGGAGGGTGCGGCGCACCAGGTGATGACCTCGGTGGAGGCCGCCGATTATCTGAAGATGCACGTCAAGACCGTCTGCCGCCTGGCCAAGGAGGGGAGGATCCCCGCCAAGAAGGTTGGCAGCGAGTGGCGATTCCTGAAATCGGTCCTCGATCGCTGGCTGGCCGAAGCCGAGTGCCTTGTCTGAGCCACCGGGCGAGGTGCCAGATCTGATATTCCGGTTTCCCCAGGATTACCCGGGTTAACAGGGCGGCAATCTGTGCTGCCCTGCCTTGCCGACGGGGAGGTTCCGGTGGCCACCAGGTTCTTGCCCCTGAAACTCCAGGATCCCGGCCTGTTTGGGGTGCGGGTGCTTGGCGCCAGCGGGCGGGACGGCAAGAAGCTGTTCCAGGAGCTGGCCGCCAAGTGCCTGGCCAGGGGCAAGACCAGGCTGATCCTGGACTTCTCGGATCTGGAGACGGTCGCCGGGGGGGCCGGGGCCGCCCTGGCCGACTTCCAGCGGCGGCTTGGCGACTGCGGGGGCGAGGCCGTTTTCGTTGGCGTCAACGAGGTCGTGTTCCGGTTTCTGGTCCGCAGCTTCCAGGCCCTACCGTTGCGGTGTTTCGAGACCGTGTCCGAGGCCGAGGCCGACCTCGCGGCGGCCGGCCAGGCAGGCGCAATCGCGGCCGACCCGGCGGATCAGCGTCCTGTTGCCCCGCCACCGGAGGAAGCCAGCGCGCCGGACAGCTCGCTGGACCAGCTGCTGGCGGCCTTCTCGTCTCCCTCGGCCCCGCCGCCGGCAAAGGCGCCCGAGCCCGCTGCCGGGCCCGAACCCCACCCGGGGCCCGGGAGCGATCCGGAGCAGCCCGACTCAGCCGGGGAGGGTGAAAACTCTTGGCGGGTGGATTCCCCCTCCGTGGGGTCCGCGATTCCTAGCGCCTGCGGTACCACCCGCCCCAAGTACCTCTCCCTGCCCGACGCGGTGACATCCATCCAGCAGACCCCCCAGGCCGCCGAGCTGGAGGAAGCGCTGCGCAATCTCCTGTTCAGCAACGATCTGGCGGCGGAGGTGACCTACTGTTACCGGCGGGGCGGGGAGTTCGTCGATGCTACTGGTCAGGCCCGCTGGCCAGGTGAGGGCAAGATGGCCAGGCTGCTGTCCGGGGCCACGCGCCCGCTCGGACTGCTGGACGTTCCAGTCGAGGAGCTGAGCCGGCTGGAATCCCGGTTCCTGGCCGAGGCCGATCCCGACCTGATTCTGCCCGTGGTGTGGGCCGGCGAGTTGCAGGCCGCGGCGTTCCTCAAGCGCGGGAAAAACGAGCGGGAGTACGGGGTCAGCGAGAACTTTGCCCTGGAGCTGTTGATGCGGCTGCTGTCCCAGTTCGGGGACAGCCGGCAGCGGGACCTCTCGGCCCCCGTCGCCGGGAATCGTCCGCAAGCACAGGAAAAGGAACCCGGACCGGATCCGGGCGGCCTGTTGCGCCAGGCGAGGACGGTGCTCGCGGCCCGGGAACACCTCGTTGCGGCGCCCGACGAGCGGGTTTTCTGGGAGCGGCTGCTCGACACGCTGGCCCGGGAGTTCGGCACCAGATCGGTGGTCTGCCTGGTGAGTCGGGAGAAACGGCTGGTCCCCGGGACCTGTCTTGGTCTCACCGACAAGAAGGTGCGCGAACTGGAGCTGGCCGGAGCGACCGGGCGCAAGGTGCTTCAGGG
The DNA here is from genome assembly GCA_964484595.1 of uncultured Fibrobacteraceae bacterium. Lineage (GTDB taxonomy): Bacteria > Krumholzibacteriota > Krumholzibacteriia > LZORAL124-64-63 > LZORAL124-64-63 > CAZAHC01. The sequence goes on from CAZAHC010000105.1 coordinate 6,092, forward strand.
CCTGCATGGTCCCGCCCCGGTCGCTGAGCTGCCGGCCGGTCTGGCGGATTTCCGGTCCACCCTGGAAAAGCTCGGCCTGACCTGGCTGGTTCCCCTACGGGACGGCGAGACCTGGCTGGGAACCGCGCTGCTCGGAATCCCCGCCGGTGGGGACGGCCCGGGAGTGGATCCGGGGTTCCTGGGTGAGCTGTTCCAGCAGGTGGCCCGGGTCCTGCAGCAGGTCAGGTCACGGCAACGGGCCGAGGACGCCAACCTGAAGCTCATCCAGATCCTGGTTTCCCGGCTGGAGAGAACCCGCCAGGGTCGCCCCGGCAAATCCGCGGCGCTGGTCCGGCTGGTGCGGCGTCTGGCGGGCGAGGTCGGTTTTGCCGCCGATCAGGTGCGGGACCTGGTCTGCGGCACTCTCCTGCGGGACCTGGGCCTGCTCGGCGCCGAACTGCCCTCTCCGGATCCGGCAGGCGGGCAGGAAGCCGCGCAGCAGCGACGATACCGGGCCCACCCGGAGGAGGGGGCGCGCTTGCTCGAAACGTTGCCCTCCTCGCGCACGGTCCTGGACGTCGTCCGCTGCCACCACGAGCGGTTCAACGGCGAGGGATTCCCACAGGGCCTGGCGGGACGCCAGATTCCCCTGGCGGCCCGGCTGGTGGCCGTCCTTGAGGACTTCGTGAACCTGACCACGGCCACGGCCGAGCGGCCGGCGAAAACCCGGGAGCAGGCGATTGCCGTGCTGCGGGAAAATTTCGGCAACCGCTACGACCCGAACATCGTCGCGGTCTTCCTGCGGGTTCTGGCCGAGGAACCGCAGGCCAACCCGGCCGAGCCGATCCAGGCCTAGCCCTGGCTTGCCCCCGGGTGTCCCTGTCCGGCCGGGTGTCACGCCTGAATGACACCGAGATAATCCGTTACCACCACACCAGATACAAAGGTTCTGGAACCCCAGAAGGCCTCTTTCGCTCCCCGGCTGGATATCCGGTCGATTGCGGACAGTTCGTCTGTCCGGGGGGCCGTTCCGCTCAACCACTGGATTTTTTGCAAGTTATCACCATTGCCGTTCCGGCCGGCCGGGATCGGGCCGCCGGCAGCCGTCTTGCAGGATACCCGGCGGCCGGAGTGACGAGGATGGGAGGACTCGTGGCTCCGTTCTTGGAGACCGGTGGGGACGGCAGGGCGCCCTCGCCTCCCCGCCGGACTCCGAAACCAGCAGGGACCAGGGCGAGGAGGGAATGGTGACGAGCCGTGAAACCTGGGACCGCCGCATCCTGCAGCGACTGATGCTGAGGGTGCGGACGTTGCTCACCGGGCCGGTCTGGTTGCGGACCTTCAGCCTGTCCCGCCAGGGCGAGATCTGGCAGGTGAGACTCACCGGGCACGTCACCGGACCGGGAAAAGGCGGGGTCGATCCCGATTGCAGGGGAGGCGGTCAGGCTGCCGGCGGCGCCAGCCCGGCCGTCGGTGGGGTCGGCCTCGCGCGTCTCCAGGCCCACTGGCTGCCGGGGGACCCTCGCATCAGCCGGCGGTTGCGGCGGGCCGTGGCCGACGCGGTGGCGCAGCTGGTCGAACGGAGCGGGACCGGGTTGCGGGTATTCCGGCGGCGGGCGCCGGGCACTGGGTCGGGAAATCTGGCCCGGAGGCGAGGGCTCAGGCGGGAGAGGGCTTCTTGCTCGACTCGCTCATCTCGTCCTCCCTCGTCGGCCGTCTGAGCAGGATGCGGTTCATCTCCGTGGTCAGATCATCCAGGCTCAGGCCGCGCTGGATCTCTCCGTTGTGGGCGAGGGAGATGGCCCGGGTTTCCTCGGAAACAATGATGACGATGGCGTCCGAGAGCTCGCTCAGGCCGATAGCGGCCCGGTGGCGGGTGCCCAGGACGTAGCCGAGCTCTTCCCGGTGGGAGAGCGGTAGGATGCAGGCGGCGGCCACGATCTTGTCCTGGGCGATGATGGCGGCGCCGTCGTGCAGGGGCCCGGGCACGGTGAAGATCGATTCGAGGGTGGCCGCGGAGACGTCGGCGTTGAGCAGGGTGCCGGTCTTGATCCAGCGCCCGAGCCGGACCTCGCGTTCCAGCACGATCAGGGCGCCGAGGCCGCGCTTGGACAGGCGTCGCACGGCCTGGAGGATCTCCGCCTGGGCGGGGATCTCGTCCTCGGTCCGGAAAAACCACAGGCCGCGCCGCAGGCCGAGATTCGTCAGGCCGGTCCGCAGCTCCGGCTGGAAGATGATGATGAACGCCACCACCCACACCGTCTGCAAAGTGCTGATGATCCGCTTCAGAACGATCATGCCGAGGGCGTTGGCGACCAGGGAGAGCAGGAGCAAAAACCCCAGGCCCAGGAACATGTGCAGGGCGCGCGTGCCGCGGATCAGGGCCAGCAGGCGGTACAGCAGGAAGGCCACGATTGCGATATCGAGGATGTCGATGATGATGGAGTTGGTGGACCAGTCCCACATTGGTGATTCTCCGGCCGGATCGCTGGCGCGGTTGCTCTGGTGATATTCCGCGCCCGTGGTGGCGGTTTTCTGGACCTGCGGCGCCGGGGCAGCTTATCACCGGGGCGGGGTACGCTCAACCCTCGGTTGAGGAGTCGCCCCGGCGGCCTCGCCGGTCTGGATGGCGGCCACGGTGTCCAGGAACTGGACCGTCTCGGCCACGTCGTGAACTCTCACCACCGAGACGTCCGCCGCCAGGGCCGCGCCTACCGCGGCCAGGCTCCCGCCCAGCCGGTCGGCGACCGGCGCCCCCGTCAGGTGTTCGATGAAGCTCTTGCGGGAGGCCCCGAGCAGAACCGGTCGGCCGCCTCCGACCCGGCCGAGGTTGCCCAGCAAGGCGAGATTGTGAGCAAGATTCTTGCCGAACCCGATGCCGGGATCGACCGCGATCCGCTCCGGGGCGATCCCCGCCTGCTCTGCGACCGCGACGCGGGCGGCGAGGTAGGCGGAAATCTCGGCCACGACATCCTCGTACCGGGGATCCTCCTGCATCACCTTGGGGGTGCCGCGCTTGTGCATCAGCACGATCCCGGCCCCGTGGCGGGCGACCAGCGAGAGCAGCCCGGGATCGGCGGTGCCGGCGGAGATGTCGTTGATCCCGTCGGCACCGGCGGCAAGCACCAGGGCGGCCGTGTCGGCCCGGGTGGTGTCCACGGTGATCGGGATGTCGAACTGCCCCCGCAGTTCGTCGAGGACCGGCAACAGGCGACGCTGTTCCTCGGCCGCCCCGACCGGATCGGAACCGGGGCGGGACGACTCGGCCCCGAGATCCAGCAGGTCGGCCCCCTGCTCGACCTTTTCCCTCGCCGCGGCGAGAGCCGCCGCCGGTTCGGTGAGCCGGGACCCGGGATAGAAGCTGTCCGGGGTGAGATTGAGAATACCCATGACCAGGGGGCGCCGCCCCGGCTGCAGGAGCCGGGAGCCGAGCCGCCAAGCGGGAGCGGAATAGAGGCCACCGTGCGCCGCAGCGGTCAAGAGGCCGGGTCCTCCGGATTGGCGGGAGCGTCGGCGGGCGCGGGCGGTTCCGCGTCGGGTTCGGCCTGATCGTCCGGCGCGGGTGCCGGTTCGTCCTCGGCTGCGGCCTCCGGTTCGGGGGCCGCAGGCGGCGGCAGGTCCAGCGGCGGCGGGGGCAGCTCCTCGCCCCGCCTGATCATCTCGACCTCTTCCTTGTCGAGCGATTCTCTCTCCAGCAGAGCGGCGGCCATCACCTCGACCAGGTCGCGGTGCTCCTCCAGGATGGACCGGGCGCGTTCGAGCTGCTCGGTGACGATGCGGCTCACCTCGCCGTCGATCTCCTGCAGGGTCTTCTCGCTGTGCACCTGGCGCCGGGTGTAGTCGCGACCCAGGAAAACGTGCTCGCTGGCCTCCTCGAAGGCGACCGGGCCCAGCTTTGGGCTCATGCCCAGCCGGGTGACCATGGAACGGGCGAAGCCGGTGACGTGCTTGATGTCGTTCGAGGCGCCCGAGCCGATGCGCCCGAGGAAGATCTCCTCGGCCGCGCGACCGCCCAGCAGGACGCAGATCCGGTCCAGGAATTTCTGCTCCACCCAGGTGTACTGGTCCTCCTCGGGCAGGGTGTGCGTCAGGCCGAGCGCCTGGCCGCGCGGGATGATGGTCACCTTGTGCACCGGATCGGAATACTCACAGTTCAGGGCCACCACGGTGTGGCCGGACTCGTGGAAAGCGGTCTCCTTCTTCTGCTTGTCCGTCAGGACGATGCTGCGCCGCTCGGGCCCGAGCATGACCTTTTCCTTGGCGTCCTCGAAGTCGTCCATGGTGACGGTGTCGTGGTTCTTGCGGGCGGCGAGCAGCGCCGCCTCGTTGACCAGGTTCTCCAGGTCGGCGCCGCACATGCCCGGGGTGCCGGCGGCGATCTGCCGGGACGAGACCTCCTCGTTCGCCTTGATCTTCTTCATGTGAACCTTGAGGATGGCCTCCCGCCCGTGGATATCGGGCATGTCGACCACGATCTGGCGGTCGAAGCGGCCGGGGCGCAGCAGCGCGGGGTCCAGGACGTCCGGGCGGTTGGTGGCTGCCAGCAGGATCACGCCCTCGTTGGACTCGAAGCCGTCCATCTCGACCAGGAGCTGGTTGAGCGTCTGCTCCCGCTCGTCGTGACCGCCGCCGAGACCGGCGCCGCGGTGGCGTCCCACGGCGTCGATCTCGTCGATGAAGATGATGCAGGGGGCGTTCTTCTTGCCCTGGTCGA
>CAZAHC010000106.1:0-10696 GCA_964484595.1 uncultured Fibrobacteraceae bacterium
ACCGGCGTGGCGGTCCAGGACCACTCCCTCGCCGAACTGGAACCAGGCGTCGCCGAACCGATCGCTCCAGAGATGGCCGCCGGCCGGGGAGAACTCGGCCAGGAAGGCGTCGTAGTACCCGGCGCTGATCAACGGTCCCCCGCCGAAGTCCACGGTGCCGGACACATGTCCGGTGGCGACCAGGCAACCCCCGTCCGTCACCACGATGTCCTCGCAGCGCTGGTCCCAGGCATCGCCGAAGCGGTGGCTCCAGCGGTGATTGCCGGCCGGGTCGAACTTCACCAGGAAGATGTCGTTACTGCCCGCGCTCGGCAGGGCGCCGCCGCCGAAGTCCACGCTCCCGGCAAAGTAACCTCCCAGCACGACGCTGCCCCCGCAGTCGCAGCCGAGGCTGCGAACGTGCTGGTTGTCGGCGTCGCCGAAGCTCCGGCTCCACAGGTGGCCGCCGTCGCTGCCGGTGAACTTGGCCAGGAAGATGTCCCAGCCGCCGGCGCTCGTCAGGACGCCGCCGCCGAGGTCGAGGGAGTCTTGGAAGTTGCCGGCCAGGACGACGTCGCCCGCCCCGTCGCAGGCCAGGCTCTTGCCGTACTGCGGGTCGGGATCACCGAAGCTGTGGCTCCAGAGGTGGCTGCCGTCCGGCCCGGCGAGCTTCGCGAGGAAGACGTCCCAGCCGCCGGCGCTCACCAAGTTCCCGCCGCCGAAGTCGAGGTTGCCGCTGAAGTACCCGGTCAGGACGAGATTGCCCGCGCCGTCGACCGCGATCCCCCGGGCAAACTGGTAATCCGCGTCGCCGAAGTTCCGGCTCCAGAGGTGATTGCCGTCGGGGTCGAATTTGGCCAGGAAGATGTCCTGGCCGCCGGCGCTGGTCAGGGGGCCGCCGCCGAAGTCCACGGTGCCGGTGAATCCACCGGTCAGGAGAATACAACCGGCGTCGTCCACCGTGACGACGGGCTCGCTGGAGGCGGGGAACTGGCGGCTCCAGAGGAAATTGCCGGCCGGGCCGAACTTCACCAGGATAATGTCCTGGGCGGTGGACTTCAGCGGCCCGCCGCCGAAGTCGACCGTACCCTGGAAGAATCCCGCCACGATGACGTTGTCCGCCGGATCGACGGCGAGGCTCTCCCCGTGCTCTTGCTGGGAGTTGCCGAAGCTGTGGCTCCAGAGGTGGGGCGGGGTCTGGGCGCCAGCGGTCAGGGCGACCAGCAGCAAGCCGAGCCCGAGCGGAAATCCCCGGCGAAGGAACATCGCCTTCTCCTCTCGTTGCCGGTCGGGGGGAAGAAGTATACACGCATCGGGCCGGAAAGGGAACGGTTGTGGCCTGGAGATTGTGTCCGGTTAAGTGATAGCCGGACCCACTCCCCGGGCCACAGCCCTTGGATTGGGTTTTCAGGGTTGAATTTGTGTTTTTGTCGCCAGGTTTGTGTACTGACTTGAGATCATTGAAGTTATGGCAATTTGTGCCACGTGGCAGAACCCCGGACCCCTGGACACATTCTTGGAGGCACAACCAAAGGGAACCGGCGGGGCGGTGGGTGGGGGGAGAGCCTAGTAGCGGAAGATCCCCATCAGCTCGACACCCTCGAAGGCCGGTTCGTACTTGCAGACGCCGCCCGTGCATAGCTGGCCGGCCTGGCGCTTGCCCGCCCAGAGAGTGAAGGAATCGCCCCGGTCGGTCGTGTAGGAGATGGAGAAGGCGGGCAGGAGACCTTCCTTCTCCTCGCGCTCGGTCTGCTGCCCCGGGATGGTCTCCCGGTTCTCCTCGAAGGTGAGCACCTTGTTGCTGGTCTCGAGAATGGCGGCGAAGGTCCAGCGGGGAGCCCGGGCGAGCTCCAGCGTCACGAACTCGGTGTCGAAGCTGCCCTGGTGGACGATGCCCTCGCGGTCGCTCAGCTCTTGGTCGCGGGGCCCGAGGCGGGTGTGCCGGTGCTCCACCTGCAGGGACAACGAGTGCAGGGCGTCGAGGTGAAAAGTGGCGTCTCCGATCAGGAACTTGTTCTCTCCCTTGCCCTCGGAGGTCACGTTCTGGTAGCCGACGGCGGCGCGCAGGTAGCAGCCCCCGATATCCTCGTTCTCGAGGTGGCCGTAGGCTTCCTCGAACAGCAGATCGCCGGCCTGGTTCTCGGTGCGGTTGGCGCTGGCCAGCAAGCTCCAGCCGGCGAGGCCGCCGATCGTCAGCTCGGCCTGGCCGCCGACCTCGTCGTCCGGATCGAGGTTGTGGGTGTTGCGGCTCAGCAGGGTGTACAGGTGCTCCCGGGTCAGGGAGGGAGGGTTGTTCAGGGCCACGGTGCCGTCGGCCTTGCTCAGCACCTTGAACCGGCTGTAGTCCTTGGCCTCGACCGACAGCGACATCGGTCCCGCGAACAGGTTGACCGAGCCGTAGAAGGCGTGGCCTCGCTGGAACTCGTTGTCCGCGTGCCCCGGCTCGAAGTCGTACCCCTTCTTCCAGCCGCATTCGAAGTAGCAGTCCCCGAAGGAGAAGTACTTGCTCAGCCTGGCGGCCGCGACCCATTCGCGGTTGACGGTGCCGACCGGAGCGGGAGCGAGGTAGGTCAGGCCCGAGCCGCCGATCAGCCAGCCGGCCCCCAGGTCGAGCTCGCTGTCCAGGCCGCGCACGTCCTGGTCCCGGGCCGAAGGAGTACCCGAGAAGACGGTGCTCTGCAGGCGGCCCGTCCGCGCCGAGGCGAGCAGGCCCTCCAGGGCCGTATCGACCCGGATGACCCGGTCCTCGTAGGCGGCGAAGACGAGTCCGCGGCCGAACATGCCGTAGAAGTGCCCGGCCCGGATGTCGAAGTCGCCGCTGGAGAATTCGAAGAAGCCGTGGCGCACTCCGGTGTAGCGGTCGCCGTTCTCGTCGGGCTGGCGGGCGTTCAGCAGCAGGCCGGTGCGAAAGGAGCCGAAGAGGTAGCTCACGTCCAGCCAGTTCTCGAAGATCTCGCGCTGGGTCTCGGTGCTGTACGAGTACTCGAACTGATCGGTGGCGGAAACCTGTCCGGTCAGGGCCTGGCCCGCGGTGGGACCGGCGATCAGCACGATCAGCAGAACCGCGAACAGAGCAGGGGAAGCCGTTTTCATCCTTCGTTCCCCACGGCCGGAGTTTCGAGATCTTCCTCGACCCGAGCGGCGCCGAGCAGGGCGTCGACGTGCCGCCGCAGCTCGATCTCGTCACCCATCTTGTAGCCGGTGTGCCGGTAGACTTCCTGGCCGGTGCTGTCGTAGAGAACGAGGAAGGGCACCATGTTGCCCACCTGCAGCAGCCGCTTGACGTCGCCGGAGGTGTCCAGCGGCACCGTCACCTCGTATCCCTTCGAGCGCAAGAAGGGACGCACCTTGGCCACGCTCCGGGAATTGTCGATGTTGACCGCCAGGACGGTCAGGCGGCCAGCGAAGTCGCGAGCCAGCTGGTCGATGTGAGGCAGCTCCTTCAGGCACGGCTTGCACCAGAGAGCCCAGAAGGAGACGAGAACCGGCCCCTCGGCCAGGGCGTCGTGGAAACTGATCTGCTCGCCGTCAGCGCAACGTAGATTCCAGTCCGGGGCCGCCGGGCCCTCGTCCGCCGCGACGGCCGCGGGGAGAGCAAGCAGGAGGGCGGCCGGCAAGAGAAGCGCCGCCAGGCGGCGGCTGGTAGTCCTGATCGCTTGCAAGGAAGCTCCTTTCAGGGAGTGCCAGGTCCGCGGTTCCTTACCCGTTTCGCCCCGGCGCTGATGGCCAGGGCGAACACGGGCAGGAAAATACAACCAAGCGCCGCCGGCGGCTACTTGGCCAGGGTTATCTTGAGCGACTGCTTCAGATCGGCGACCGTGATCCGAGCCAGGTAGACGCCGCTGGCCACCTCACCGCCGCTGTCGTCGCGTCCGTTCCAGAGGAAGCTCTGCGGACCGGGCTGCAGGGTGCCCTCGTGCAGGGTCCGGATCTTCCGGCCCCGCAGGTCGAACAGGGTCACCGCGGCCGGGACGGCGACGCTGCCGCCGATCTCGAACTCGATCCGCGTGGACGGGTTGAACGGATTCGGGAAGGCCTCGGCCGGCCGGCGGAAGAGCGGCTCGACGAGCTGTTCGTCGGGCACCGCGATCACGACGTCCAGCCATTCGAGCACGCGCAGCATGACCAGCTCGCGGTCGGCCTGCTCGGCGATGCCCTCGAACCCGAACGCGAAGTAGCAGGTCTGATAGGTCCCGGTGTCCAGATGGACGCCGGCCTCGATCCCAGCGCTGTAGGTCAGGCAGGCGATGCCGCCGGCGATCGGCTCGATCTCGCTGGGATACAGCTGGTTGTTGGCGCCGGTGCCGCCGGAGATGGCGAAGCTCAGCCCGTCCCCGATCGGATCGCCTGGTACCCCGTCGATGGTCAGGTCGTCGGTGTCGTCGTCGATGTACTCCGCGCCGAGGTAATTCTGGTACCAGGCCAGGGCGGCGGGCGAGTAGTTCTCGCTGGTCAGGTCGCACAGGTCGAACCCGATGTTCTGGCCGGTGATGAACAGCTTGCCGCCGTTGTCCAGGTAGGAGCCCAGGGCGGCGCGATCATCCTCGTCGACCGAGGGAACCTGCTCCCCGATGTTCCAGACGACGGTCTGGAAGTAGTCGAGCTCGTCTGCGGCCAGCTTGCCGTCCGTGTCCAGGTCCCAGGTCGAGTTGGCGTAGCCGGCGGCGTCGATCGCCTGGGTGTAGTAGGCCTCGTAGGCCTGGCCGCCGTCATCGTCGACCACGAGGACCGGCTGCAGGTTCGAGACGACCTTGAAGGTCTGGGAAAACTCCAGGCCGGGATCGGACATGCTGGTGGCCGTGAGCGTGACCGTACCGGAGCCCACCTCGCCCAGAGGCTGGATGTCGACCAGGATCGTGTCCTGCTGCCCCGCGTTCAGCTCCATGGTGAAGTCGGTGATCCAGGGCGGGTAGCAGGTCCCGTTGGCGCAGACCGAGGCGGCCCAGCTGACAGGGATGTCCTTCTCGATGTGGATGTTGTACATGTCGCTCTCGGAGCCGACGTTGGTGATCAGGCTCTCGAAGCCGTGCAGGTTGCCGAGGGGAGCGACCGCGGCGGGGTCGTGGCAGCCGAAGAAGAAGGCGAAAGACGGCGGGGCCAGCGAGGAGCCAGCCTGCAAGACCTCCTGATCGGTGTCGTTCTGGACCCAGGCCACGGCGTAGACGTCGGTCCAGGACGGATCCAGGGTGCCGTTCTCGGAGAAGTTGAGGGTCTGGCCGTTGGTGATGGTGAACGGAGTGCCGGCGTGGTCGGGCAGCATGTCGCGCAGCGAGCGGAAGAAGTCCACCTCGCCGTTGGCGCCGGGCGGGGTGCCGTAGCCGACGTAGGGCTCGACCAGGGCGATGCGCAGCACGAGCCCCGAAGCGGGCACGTCGTCCACGGCGGTAACATCGACGTAAACCGTGATGTCGGTGCCGACGATGTTTGCTGCAACATCGATCTCCAGCGGTGAGGGAGTGGCGAGCCGGTTCCCGACGACCGAGACCAGCCCGTCGTGGTCACCCGGCGGGGGCTCCTCGGCGCCGTCGGTGTAAAGGCCGGGGACGCCGCCGAGCAGGTAGTAGGTGGCCCGCCCGGTGTTCTCGGTCGGTGCGGCCAGGTAGAACGGGTCGGTCGCGCTCGGGAAGTTGGTGTGGTATTGCAGGTTGAGCACGAGGGCCGGACCGTAGTCGTCCACGAACGCGTTGGTGATCGGGTTGGCGGTCGCGCAGGGCATGCAGCTGACGTTCGTGAAGGTCTCGAGCAAGACGACGCGCTGGGCGGCTCCCACCTGGGTGGGGAAACTGAGCGCGCAGACCAGCAGGAGCAGCAGGAGCAGACGCAGGGGCTTCATGGTTGCCTTCCTCCGGAGGATGCGGTTGAGGGAGCAGATGCGGGTGAAGAGTCGGAAACGTTGAAATTTAAGCTGGCGGCGGAAGTGAAGCCGGCCTGAACGACCTCGCGCGTAGTGTTGTTCTGCACGAAGGCGACCACGTAAAGGTTGGCCAGAAGCCAGCCGGTCTCACGGTGAAGGGATTTGTTGCAGACCGCGGGATTGCAAGGATCGATCGCGGGCAGGGAGGTCTCCGCGGTCTCGAAGTCGCGCATTACCCAGTGGAACTCGGTCTCGCCCTGGTTGCCGGGCGGGGTGGCGTACTCGACCGGGTTCTCGAGCAGGACCACGTTCAGCGAGTGGCCACCGAGATCGACGGCCTCGGCGGCGGTCAAGGTGACGGTCACCGGCACATCGTTGCCGGCGACCGTGGCTTCCAGGCCGACCGCGAAGCCGGGCTCGGCGGCGAGCAGAGCGTCGATCAGCGGATAGAGCTCGTTCAGCGAAGGCGGGTTGCCCGAAGTGCCCAGCAGGCCGCCGTCACCGACCAGGGTCGGGATGCCCATCCCCAGGTAGTCGGGGTAGTAGTTCATCCTCGCCTCGTTGTCCGGGATGTTGGCCTGGTAATGGGGATCGGTCACCAGCGGCCAGCCCAGGCTGAACTTGATCAGCAGCACCCTGTCGGTGCCGTAGCCGGGCGCGTGCATCAGCTCGTGCAGGGCGGCCGAGAGTTCCGGGCAACCGATGCAGTTGACGTTGGAGAAGGACTCGAGCAGCACCACCTTGGTGGCGGTGAAGACCTGGGTCAGGGTGAAGTCCGCAAACGCGGCCTGATCCGAGGGGACCGTCACCACCAGCGACTCCGGCTCGGCGGTGTACCCGGCCAGAGCCACCCGGACCACGTGATCGCCGACCGGGACCCCGTAGAAGGTGTAGGGGGTGACCTCGCCGGTGTCCTCGCCGTCCAGGAAAATGCGGGCACAGGCGGGCGTGGTGGAGGTGACGGTCAGGCTGCCGGGGATCTCGGTCAGGATGAACTGGGCTTCCGGGCTGCTGGTCCGCCCTGGGACGACGGTGACCGTCTGCGAGTCCAGGTTAGCCTCATACCCGGGAAGGGAGACCGAAACCCAGTGCTCGCCCGCGGCAACCTTGTCCAGGGTGACCGGGGTGACGAAGCCGGTGGCCATCCCGTCCAGGGAGATCTCGGCACCCTGCGGAGTCGAGTCCACGAAGAGCCAGCCGGTGGTCACCTCGAAGAATGGCTCTTCCAGACCGCAGGCGGTCAGAAGAGCCAGGAGGACACAGGGCAAAACAATTGCTAACCGTCTGTACGACACTGGCTTTTCTCGTGTTTATCTAGCGTGGCAGATCTTCGCTGTTTTCGAGTTAATTATACTACGCGGTTACCCGGCAGGTCAAATTCCCGGGCCGTCGGATCAGGGCGCCCGGGTGGCCTTGCGTCCGCTCGCCCTTTCCACTAACATGGCGACCATGAACTGGATTCGGCGCCTGCTAACCGCTCGCGGCTTCCTGGTCGGTCCGGTGCTGGCGATTGGGCTGGGTTTGACCCTCTCGGCCATCGTCCTCACCTGGCACCAGACCCGGCACGATCACTGCGAGAGCGAGCCTGCGGAACCGGGCGGGGCCTGCCTGCTTTGCGGCTGTCCGGCTGACGAGCAGGTCGACCTCGTGCCGATCGTGGCGCTGGATCCCCAGGTGACCTGGGCGCCGTTCCTGAGTTCCTGTACCCGCGAAACACCACGCCGCCGGTTGCCGGCCAGCGTGGCCCGCTCGCCGCCGTCACTCCCTTCCTGATCCGTTTCACCGTTTTCGTTGCCGCAACCTTGATCTGAATCGGGAGGCAGTCATGTGCCGTCTGGTTTTTGTCGTGCTGCTCGGAATCCTGGCCCTGGGGCCGCCCACGGCCGGGGCCCAGACCTCGACGACGGCCACCGGGGTGTCCCGGACCATGAATCCTGCCCTCAGCGTGAACGGTCTGTTCCGGGCTCAGATGTCGTCGCAAAACGCGGGTCCCGAGCACAACCGGATCGCCCTGCAGGAGGCCGAGGCCCAGATCACCTCGATCGTCGATCCCTTCTGGAAGGCCAACCTGATCCTGGCCCTCCATCCCGCCCACCACCACGCCGACTCGACCGGAGAGGATCACGCCCACGGCATGGAACTGGATGTCGAGGAGGCGTACCTGGACGGCAGATCGTTGCCCGCCGGCCTCGCCTTGCGTCTGGGGAAGTTCTTCCTGCCCTTCGGCAAGCACGTCCCGCTGCATACCCATCAGTTCCCCTTCGCCGAGGCGCCCCTGGCAGTGCAAGCCTTCCTGGGTGATCACGGCTTGACCGAGGTGGGAGCGCTGGTCACCGCCACGGTGCCGGTGCCCTGGTACAGCGACCTGCGGATCTACGGCGTCAACGGCGACGCGGAGATCTTCGACGCCGAGAACACCAACCTCGCCTGGGGAGGGCGGCTGACCAACCTGTGGGATGTCTCCGCGACGGCCACCCTGGAACTGGGCGCCTCCGGATTGCTGGGACCGGATGGACAGCATCCTGGCAAGAAGAAGGACCTGAGGGTGCTCGGCGCCGACCTCACCTACAAGTGGGTTTCGGGGACGCGGTCGAAGGGGCCGGCCCTGACCGTGACCGGCGAGGTGATCCTGCCCCGTCCCCAGGAGAGGGAGGGCGATCCGCTGGGCTGGTACGCCCTGGCGCAGTACCGCGTCCACCGGAACTGGTGGATGGGTGCGAGCCACGGGCGCGCCGATTCCGGGCTGGAACCTGATTTCAGCGCTGTTCCTGCGCACGGCCAGGAGGCTCCTGAACATCACCATGACAGGTTCACGGATGATGTCTGGGAGACCAAGTTCAACCTGACGTTCGCTCCGAGCGAGTTCAGCGCCCTGCGGGCGGAGGTCGGCTGGTTCAACCCCTCGGCCGAGGGCGAGGATGATCTGTGGCTCTCGCTGCAATGCAACTTCACCATCGGGTCGCATCCGGCGCACCTGTACTAGGAGGCGGGGACGATGAAATGGCTACTTTTTCCCGTGGCGATCGGGCTGGTCCTGACCCTGCCGGCAGGTGTGGAGGGCAAGCTGAAGGTCGTGACCACGCTGGCCGAGCTGGGCTGGATCGCCGAGCGGGTAGGCGGTGAGGACGTGGAGGTCGAGGCGCTCTGCCCCGGCCCCCAGGACCCCCACTACCTGCCGGCCAAGCCCTCCCTGGCTCGCAAGCTGAGCAAGGCCGATCTGCTCGTCTACAACGGTCTGGAGCTGGAGATCGGCTGGCTGCCGCTGCTGATCGAGGCGGCGCGCAATCCGCGGGTCAGGCCGGGCAGTCGCGGGGAGCTGGATTGCGCCCAGGCGCTGACCGAGATCCTGGAGGTGCCGACCGGGCCGGTGGACCGCGCTCAGGGCGACATCCACCCCCTGGGCAACCCGCACTACCTGCTGGACCCGCGCAACGGGGTGGCGGTGGGCCGGCTGATCGCCGCCCGGATGGCCGAGCTCGATCCCGCCGCCGCCGACCGGTACCGGGAGCGGGCCGACGGCCTGGCGGCGGAGGTCGCGGGCCGTCTCCCCGCGTGGAAGGAAGCCGTCGCCCCGGTCCTGGTCTGTCCGGTGATCGTCTACCACCAGCACTGGGAGTACCTGCTGGCCTGGCTCGACCTGCGGAGGCTCGGCGCGATCGAGCACCGGCCCGGCATCTCGCCCTCGCCCCGGCACGTCAAGCAGCTCATAGAGCTGGGGAAGGCCCAGCCGTGCGTCGTCGTGGTCGCCGCGACCTGGGATCACCGGGACGCCGCGCGCAACGCGGCCCACCGCATGCACGCGCCGCTGGTCATCCTGCCGGGTGCGGTCGAGGCGCTGGCCGAGGCCGGCGGTTACCTCCAGATGTTCGACGTCATCTGCTCCCGCCTGCGGACTGCGGTCAGGCCCGGCGGGGCTGAAGGAGGAAATTCCGAATGAGCGGGTTTGTCGAGATGATGGCGGGGCCGGTCATCACCGCCCTGGTCCTGGTGGCGATGCACGGCTACCTCGGTTCGCACGTCGTCCAGCGGGGAGTGATCTTCGTGGACATCGCCCTGGCCCAGATGGCGGCCTTCGGGGTCGCGGTGGCCCTGTTGCTCGGGGCCGAGGTGGGGACCGACCTGGCCTACCTGGCCGGGCTGACGAGCACCTTCCTCGGCGCCCTGCTCCTGTCGCTGACCAGGACGCGCCGGCAGAAGGTGCCGCAGGAAGCCTACATCGGGATCGTCTACGTTTTCTTCAGCGCCGGGATGATCCTGGTGCTCACCCACGTTCCGCACGGAGGGGAGGAGATCAGGCACCTGCTGGTCGGGGCGATCCTGTGGGTCACCTGGCCCACCGTAATCAAGACCACGGTGCTGTACGCTGTCCTCGGGGGGTTGCTGGTCTTCTGGCACCGGCCTTTCCAGCGCATCAGCGAGGACTCCGCCGCCGCCCGGCGGGAGGGCCTGTCCCTCAAGAAGTGGGACTTCCTGTTCTACCTGGTGCTCGGAACCGTGGTCACCTCGAGCGTCCAGATCGCGGGTGTCCTGCTGGTGTTCACCCTGCTGGTCGTGCCGGCGGTGATGGCGATCCGGATCTGCCGGGCGACCAGGCACCGGTTCGCCTACATCCTGGGGGTGGGGACCGGCGCCGTTGTCCTCGGTTCGGCCGCGAGCTACGTTCTGGATCTGCCGACCGGGGCGGCCATCGTCTGCATGTTCGGCCTGCTGCTTGCCCTGCAGGTTATCCTGGAATCGGTCCTCCGACCCGCGGAATGAGAGCCGGGTATTTGGGCGTACACTTGAACCTGAGGGTCACTATTTGCAGCATTTCGTTCGGTATTCAGTTCTTTGATGTGCTGGTTTTCCCATTTGGAATTGATG
>CAZAHC010000107.1:0-10680 GCA_964484595.1 uncultured Fibrobacteraceae bacterium
CCTGGCACAAGGCAAGGTTATTGCTATTCCGGCCAGAGACGGAGAATCCTACCTTGCCTCGCTATACCGGGGAGGAGACCCATGCGACCGCTCAAAACCGGCAGGTTTTTGATTTTTGCCTTGATATTCCCGGGTTTCCTGGGGCTGGGGGCCACTGGCGTACATGCCCAGGGCTGCACCAACTACGGGGACTACCTGCACTGGGCGAGCTGCTATCACACGCCTGGAGTGCCCAATTTCGTCCGGTCGGTGGCCGTGGTCGGCAATTTCCTCTACATCGCTGACAGCACTTACGGCGTCCGGGTGGTCGATATCACCGATCTAGGGAATCCGACCCTCCTGGGCACCGTCGACACCCCGGGCCAGGCGGAAGACATTGCCGTATCCGGAAATTACGCCTTCGTGGCCGATCGTGAATCGGGCCTGCTGGTGATCGACGTCTCGGTGCCCACCGCGCCGGCGATCGTGGCCGAGGAGGCGCTTGCCAGCTGGAGCATGGACATCGCGCTGGGCGGGAATCACGCCTACCTGACCGTCAGCGGATCCGGCGCGCAGGTCTTCGACATCTCGGTGCCGACCGCGCCGACTATCGTGGGCGAGATCGCCAGCGGCGACATTCACACCGACGTGACGGTCGCCGGCAATTTCGCCTACCTCACCAATGACTTATTCGGCCTCCAGATCTGGGACATCACCGACCCGACCACCCCGACCTACGCGGGCGGCCGGTCCACGCCGGGCTGGGCCCGGGGAGTCGCGGTGGAAGGCAATTACGCCTACGTGGCGAATGGCGAGGAGGGCCTGCAGGTGTTGGACGTCACCTCGCCGGTCTACCCGCCGATCGTGGGCACCTATGATTCGCCGGGTTACGCCGAGGGCGTCGCGGTCTCCGGCGACTACGTCTTCCTGGCCGACCGTTTCTGGGGCCTGCAGGTGGTCGACGTCACCTCCCGGGCGACCCCGGTGAAGATCGGCACGGTCGACACGCCCGAATGGGCCTACAACGTGACCCTCGCGCCCGGCGCCGCCTTCGTCTCGGATGGGAATTCCGGGGTCCAGATCCTGGCCGTCCCGGCGGTTACCTTCCCGTCCCTGGTGGGCGGCCACGACCTGCCGACGGGATTCGCCGACAAGGTCGCCGTCGTGGAGAATCGCGCCTACGTCGCGGATCACGGTTATTACTTTCCGGTGTACGACATCTCGGTGCCCTCGGCCCCGACCATGATCGGCTCGATCGACCTGCCCGAGCACGCCTACGGTCTTTCGATCGCCGGGGATTACGCCTACGTGGCGGTCCGGGACTCAGGCCTGCAGGTGATCGACATCACCGAGCCCACGAACCTGACCATCGTCGGTTCGGTCCAGACCACCCACTGGGCCAGCGACGTCGTGACCGCGGGCAACTACGCCTACGTGTCGGACGGAAACGACGGCCTGAAGGTGATCGACATCACCGTGCCGAGCAACCCGACCATCGTCGGCTCCGAGTACCTGTACGGTTATACAACCGGCCTGGATGTAGCCGGCGATTTCGCCTACGTGACGGTCAACATGCTCGGCGTGATGGTGGTCGACGTCTCCGACCCGGCCGCCCCGGACCACGTGGGCACGGTCGACACCCCCGGGAGCGCCGTGAGCGTCACCGTCCGGGGCCATAACGCCTACGTGGCGGACTGCGACGGCGGCCTGCAGGTGCTGGACATCTCGGTGCCCACGGCCCCGGTGATCGTGGGTGCGCTCCACCTGCCCCACGACGCCCTCCATGTTGCGCTGGCAGGTCCCTACGCCTACGTGGCGAACAACAGCTCGGGCCTGCAGGTGATCGACGTCTCGGTGCCCTCGGCGCCGGCCGTGGTGGGCTCGATCGCCGCCCTCCGCTTCACCTCGGGCGTGGCGCTGGCGAAGAACGGCGTCGTCGTGGCCGACGGTTACTGCGGCCTGCAGATGGCCACTTTCCAGTGCGGCGGCGAGCTGCCGGTCTTCCTCTCCCGCTTCTACCTGCAGCCGGGCGAGGCAGCCGTGACGGCCCGCTGGCAGGTAGGTGGTGGGGACGACATCGCTTTCCGCCTCACCGGTAACAACGGGAGCGCGCAGTGGGAGGTCCCCTGGCGAGAAACCGCTCCCGGTGACTTCGTGGCCGAGGACCGGTCGCCACACCTCGCCGCCGGCGGCGAATTCACTTACAGCCTCTCCTGCCAGGTCGCCAGCGGGAGCTGGTGGGAGCTGGGCAGCAAGTCAATAAACCTGAAGCCTCCCGTCAATTCGACCTGCCTCCGGAGTGTTTTCCCCAATCCCTTCAACCCCCGGACCACCATCTCCTTCGCGACCGATTCGGAGCAGCAGGTGCAAATCTCGGTGTACGATGCGGCGGGACGACAGATCGCCGTGCTCGCCGACCGCCGGTACCCTGCCGGCCGGCACTCGGTCGGCTGGGACGGCCGGGACGCCGCCAACCGGGCGGTGGCGTCCGGCACCTATCTGATCCGGATGGAGACGGCCAGGAAAACCGAGTCGAGGAAGATCGTGCTCGCAAGGTGACGTCAGGCGCGCCGGCGAAGGCGAACAATCAAGACCAGGGTGACCAGCGCCACCGCCGCCAGGAGGGTGACAGTGCGCCCGACGTTGCCTGCCCCGGCACCCGGTTCAGCGACCCTGCCCACGATCACCAGCGGCGCCCACTCGCGCAGGGGGCGGCCAGCGGTGATGCTCGCTACCTGCGCCTCGCGCAAGGCCTCATCGAGCGGCAACCGGTCCGCCAGGTGGGCGCGATAGAACCGTTCCATGAGATCGACGGTCGGCCGGTCACCCAGCTCCCAGAGTGAAAGCAGCAACGAGCGCGCGCCGGCGTACAGGAAGGACCGGGCCAGCCCCATCAAACCTTCACCGTCCACAACTCGCCCGAGCCCGGTGTTGCAGGCGGAGAGCACGACGAGGTCGGCCGCAAGATCGAGCTTGACGATCTCGTGCACCTGGAGCACGCCGTCCTCCCGGGGATCCTCGTCCTGGGCCAGCGACAGGCCGCTCAGGATCGGCTCCGCCTCATTCAACAGGCCGTGAGTCGCGAAGTGGACGTGGCTGGCCCGACCAATTACCGCCTTGAGGCTTTCCTCGGTGGCGCTGGCACCCGTGAGAAGGGTCGCATTTGTGAAAAAGCGGGAAACCCGCCGCATCTCTTCCTCCGCATGCGGCAGCGGCACGAACCGCCAGCCTGTGGCGTCACGAAGCGCCGGCAGCAGCGCCTCGCTCCGGAACGAGGCAGGGTTCGCCACTGCGAGCAGGCGCCGCTCCCGCGCGGGTCGGCCGGGTGACAGGGCAGGGTCGAGGACGCTGGCCGAGGGAGCGCAGGCGATGGCGTGCTGCTGGACCAGGAACTCGGCGCCGTCGTGCAGGGCGCCGAAGGGTAGGTAGAAGAGCGGACCGTCCGGCACGATGAGCAGCCTGCGGGCGCCGCGAAGCTCGTTCGCGACCGGCGCGAGAAGCAACGCGTGCAGCTCCTGCGCCAGGGCAACCACGGCGGCTTCATCTTCCGCCGCTGCTTCCGAGCCGCCGCCGACACCGAGCGCATCGCGAAGCTCCCTCACCCGCAGCGTTAGACCGGCCTCGGTCACCGGAATCCGCACGACGCGGAACCAGTCGTCCGCGACCACGAAGGCAAAGCTCTCGTCCCGGCCGGTGAGGTACTCGAGAAGAACCTGTCCCTCCTCCAGGACGCGCTCCTGAACTTCAACCACTGCCAGGGGTCGGCGCCAGCCGGCTGCGGCTCCGTACGCCGGGCTGCGGGTGGCGATCTCCTCGGTGGTGGTCCGGTACTCCCTCGCTGTTTCCTGCAGGAGAGCCTGGAGCGAGTCGACGCGTGTCGCCTCCCAGGCGTCGGCCGAGACGGCCCGGGAGATCTGCACCTGAAGCGTGCGTAACCGTGATAACAGGTAATCCTCGCGCTCGCTGAGCGAGGGATCGATGTCGCCACCGGGCGCGACGCGCACGCCCGACAGGACATCGAGCAGGGCCCGCGCCCGCGCCTTCTCGGCGACCCGGAAGGCTTCCTCGTGGGCCAGGGGATCCGTCCGGCCGAGCTCGCAGAGGACGGCGACCCGGTCGACGTAGACCTGCTTCTTCGCCGCCAGGACGCCGATTCGGATCTCGTCACCTCTCTGCAATCCGCGCACCGATTCAACGACTTCAATGGCTTCGGCCAGCAGGGAGTCGGCGGCGGCGAGCCTTTCCTGCCGCCGGAGAAACGCAGCCTTGTCCACCAGTGCTTCGGCGAGGAGCGACTGCGACCGGATGGTGCGCCCCCGCTGGATGGCCTGGTCGAAGAGCGCCAGGGCGCGCTCTTCCTCGCCGCGCCGGGCGCAAGCCCGCCCCAGCGTCCGCTCGGCGTTACCGAGGAGGATCGGGTTGCCGAGGGAATCGGCCAGCGAGACCGCGCGCAGCAGAAGCGCGGTGGCCCGCGCCGGTTCCCCGTGCCGAATGAGCAATCGTCCGAGGTCGTGGAGGGCCCCCACGACGGCCGGGAGATTGGCGCCGCTCTCGACCACCCGCAACGCCTCCTCGAGCGAGTGGACGGCCTCGTCGAGCCGGCCAGTACCCTCCTGCGCTCGCGCAATCAGGCGCAGCGTCTCCGCCTCGTGGCGGGGGATGCCAAGCTCGCGCACCCTGGGCAGGACTTCCCGATGATGGCGGAGCGCTTCGGCGGGCCGGTCGAGCAGCAGGTACAACTCTCCGATCCGGTTGCGCACGTAGGCGGACCCGTCCGCTATCCCCAGCCGGTCGGCGAGAGGCAGGGCTTCCCGCAGAACCGCCAGCGAGTTCGAGTACTCCCCCAGGCCCGAAAGCGCCGTCGAGAGGCCGATCAGGGAGGCGAGCTGGTTTCGCCTGTACTGTGGGAGATCCTGTAATATTTGCAGCGATTCTCTTTGATAGGTGCACGCCTGCGGGAAATCTCCCCGGGCTTCACAGATCCGCCCCAGATTGCCGAGGATCTGCGCCTCCCGGGCGGGAATCCCGCGCTCGCGGGCCACCGCCAGGCCATCTGTGTAATATACCTGCGCGGAATCGAGATCCCCGAGCGCATCGAACTGCGTACCGATGGCGTCCAGCGCCCCGACGTAGAGCTCCCAGTCCCCGGACTGCCGGGCCGATTGCGCGACACCCCGGAAGCTCTCCAGCGTCTCGGCGAGGCGATCCTGGGCCTGGTACGTCAGAGCGATGTTGGCGAGCAGGCGCGCCTCCCGGGCCGGATCGCCGATCCGGCGCGAGATCACCAGGGCCCGCTCGTACGGACCGCGCGCATCCTCGTAGTGGCCGAGCACGTGCTTGCAGTATCCGGAGAGGGCCTCGGCGCGCTGCTCGAGGTACGGGTCCCCGACCTGCCCCACCAGCTGCACCACCTCCGGCAGGATCTCCTGCGCTTCCAGCCAGCGGGAGGATTCATGGAGGCGGCGTGCTTCCAGGAATCGCTCCCAGGCGACCAGTTCCGTCGCCAGCTGTGAATCCGGCAAGGCCTCGTACGAGGAGACGTGACGCAGGCAGACCGAATCACCGAACGCTGCCGCGTGCAGCTCGGCGACCACCCTGGCCCGCCGGGATATTTGCACCGCCGACTCGAGCCGGTTCCCGGCGCGCGCTCCCACGTAACCGGCCAGCAGGTAATCAACAACGGCACGCGAACGCAGGCGCTCTTGCTCCACCAGAACCCGCGCCGAATCCGCTTCGCCCGCCTCGATGTACTCGAGGAGCTTGCTTCGATAGGCGCCCTGGGAGGGTGTCTCGGCGAAAGCCGCGACGGAAATCAAACACACCAGGGTCGCCCAGAGAACCGCTGGCCGGACCACCCGGATCTCGAAGGTTACCAGCATGTCGATCCTCCAGCAGAAAGGTCATCCACCTGCGGATCGGGGCAGCTTCCAGCCGAACCGTGCGCTGCTGGATCTCAACCCCATCTCATGGAAGTTAATCTACCCACCCCGCCCCAAACCTGCATCCGGCTCCCCGCCCTTTCCTGGGTTTGACATCTGTATTAGAATCCCGAGTGGCTCATCCCCAAGGAGGGAAAGAATGGCGGAGAAAGATCCTCAACCAGATCCCAGGCCCGGCGAACAACCCAAACCGCAAACCACGCCCCCGGATGATCAGCCGCCCACCATCGAATCTCCGGCTGGATCCGGCCCGGAAACCGTCGCGATCCCGGTTTGCGAAAAGCCTGGTGACCAGATTGGCCCCTATCGCCTGCTCGAGAATATCGGCGAGGGCGGCATGGGGGTCGTGTATGTCGCCGAACAGGTTGAACCCGTCCGGCGCCGGGTGGCCCTGAAGGTCATCAAGCCGGGCATGGACACCAAGGAGGTCATTGCCCGCTTCGGGGCCGAGCGCCAGGCTCTGGCCATGATGAACCACCCCAACGTCGCCCAGGTTCACGACACCGGCGCCACCGAGACGGGCCGCCCCTATTTCGTGATGGAGTACGTTCCCGGCGTTCCGATCACCGATTACTGCGACCGCCATCGCCTGAACACCCGCCAGCGTCTGGAGCTGTTCATTCCCGTCTGCCTGGCAATCCACCACGCTCACCAGAAGGGTATCATCCACCGGGATCTGAAGCCGTCGAACGTGCTCGTGGCGATCCAGGACGGCAAGCCGGTTCCCAAGGTCATCGACTTCGGCGTCGCCAAGGCCACCGAGAAGCGCCTGACCGAGAAAACGGTGTACACGGAACACGGGACGCTGATCGGGACCCCCGAGTACATGAGCCCCGAGCAGGCCGAGATGACCGGCCTGAACATCGACACCACCACGGACGTCTACTCGCTGGGGGTGATGCTGTACGAGATCCTGACCGGTTCCTTGCCCTTCGAGAGATCCCAGCTGCTCGACTCCGGCCTGGCCGGATTGCAGACCGTCATCCGGGAGACAATCCCGCCCCGGCCCAGCACCCGCATCAGCAGCCTGGGCGAAGGATCCGGGGATATCGCGGCCTTGCGCCGGAGCCAGCCGCCGGCCTGGCAGAAGGAGATCCGGGGTGAACTGGACTGGCTCACCATGCGGGCCATGGAGAAGGATCGTACCAGGCGATATCAAGCGGCGTCGGAGCTCGCGGCGGATATCCAGCGTTACCTGGACGACGAACCCGTCCTGGCCCGCCGGCCCAGCGCGACCTACCAGCTGCGGAAGATGGTTGTACGGCACAAGGTGCGCTTCGGCCTGCTTGCCCTGCTGGTCCTGGTTCTGGCCGGATTCGGGGTAACGATGTCCATCCAGGCGGGGAGAATCGCCAGGGAACGGGACCGGGCCAACCTGGAGGCCGAGACGGCGCAACAGGTTTCCGATTTCCTGGTGGATCTGTTCCACGTTTCCGATCCGTTCGAGGGCAGAGGGAGCCAGATCACGGCCCGGGAGATCCTGGACGAGGGTGCGGCCCGGATCGACGAGGAGCTTGCCGACCAGCCCCTGGTCAAGGCGCGCCTGGTGGCGACCATGGGAAACGTCTACCAGAACCTCGGCCTCTTCGAGCCTGCCAGATCCATGATGGAGGATGCGCTGAGGACAAGGCAGGAGCTACTCGGTGTAGACCACCTCGAGGTGGCAGAAAGTCTGCGCGGCCTCGCGATCTTGCTCAGGACCACCGGCGATTTCGAGGAGGCACGGCGCCTGTGCGAGCGCTCCCTGGCGATCAGGGAAAATGTCCTGGGCCCGGATCATCTCGACGTGGCGAAAAGCCTGCACACTCTCGCGATCTTGCTCGCCTATATTGATGACTACGAGGGATCCAGAACCCTTTTCGAGCGGGCCCTGGCGATCAGGGAGAAGGCCTTCGGCCCCGACCATCCCGTGGTAGCAGGGAGCCTGAACGACCTCGCTTCCATGCTCTGCTTTGCCGAGGACTACGCGGAGGCGCGCCCCCTGTACGAGCGTGCCCTGCGGATCCAGGAAAGAGACCTCGGCCCCGATCATCCCGACCTCGCGATCAGCCTCCAGAATCTCGGAGCGGTGCTCTCGACGGAAGGCGATCAGGATGGTGCGCGACCCCTCTTCGAGCGTGCCCTGGCGATCCAGGAAAATGCCCTGGGCCCGGATCATCTGGATGTCGCGCGGACCCTTCTCAATCTGGGGGAATCTTACTTCGAAACCGGCGACTACGGTGAAGCCCGGGCCTATCTCGAACGTGCTCAGGCCATCAGTGAAAAGGCCCTCGGCTCCGACCATACCCAGGTTGGATTTTACCAGGAAAAAATCGCGCTCCTGCTCTTCAAAACCGGCAACTTCGACGAAGCGCGCCCCCGGCTGGAGCGTGCCCTGGCGATCCGGGAAGGAGCCTTTGGCCCCGACCACCCCCGTACTCATTCGACCCTGCGCAACCTGGCCTGTCTGGCTGCTCTTCAGGGGGACCGCGACAAGGCCATCGAGCATCTGAATCAACTTCTTGCCCGCGGATACCAGGATGAGGAAATTTCCATTGCCGAGGATCCCGACCTTGAATCCCTCCACGGCGACCCGGGGTTCGAGGCAATCCTGGCGGAGCTGCGAAGGAGAAACGAGGCGGGCGATTCCCGGGAGTGAACAGGTGGCAACAGTGGGTCAAGAGCCTCACGTCGGCGGGAAAGGCCCCCGCAGGCGGTTCGGTCGAATTGTCCTGTTCGGGATAGCAGTCCTGGCGGCCGTGATCCTGGTGAAGATGGTGCCCAGGCAGCGACCGCCGGAACCGGCCAACGTACTCCTGCTCTTCATAGACACCTTGCGAGCCGACCGGATGAGCCTGTACGGTCACCCGAGGAAAAACACGCCCCACATCGAGGCCTTTGCAGCCACGGCCACGGTGTTCGAACGGGCGTACAGCCCCACCTCCAGCACCCGCAATTCCTTCGCTTCTTACTTCACGGGCCTTCACCCGGCCGCACATGGTTGCGAGGGCCAGCACGGGGTGCTGGCGTCCGGTCATTTTACTCTGGCCGAACGTTTCCGCGGGATAGGTTACACAACGGTCGGGATTTTCACGAATTACAACATCGCGGGCGCATTGGGATTCGACCAGGGCTTCGATATTTACCATCACCCGCCAGCCAACGCCGGTTATCCCGGGGATTTCCAGGTCACGGACGCCGCGGCGCTGAACCAGCGCGTTCTGCGCTGGTTGCGCGAGGAGCGGCCCGCTGACCCCTGGTTCCTGTTCGTTCTCTACATCGATCCTCACGACCCGTACCTGCCGCATGCCGGCGCAGAGCATGGCCCGCCCCCGTTTACGGGTGTGTCCGGATCGCGCCACTACCTGGACCGGCTCTATCACAAGCTGCCGGAAGATCGACGCGAGGAGGTTCAGGATTATATCCGCGGGCTCTACGACGGGGAGATCGCTTTCGTGGATGCCCACGTGGGCGAGCTGCTGGCGGTCCTGGAAGAGGAGGGACTGGCCGAAGACACGGTGGTCGTTATTTCCTCCGACCACGGAGAAGGCCTCTGGGATCACCACGGTTATCGGGGCCACGGCAGGCAGGTCTACGAGGAGCAGATACACGTTCCCCTCGTCGTACGGTGGCCGGGGCGGTCCCGGGCCGGGCTGAGGGTCAGGACACCGGTGGCGGTCCTGGACGTGTTCGGTGCCCTGGCCACGGCTTTCGACCTGGCGACTCCCCAGGAGTATCAGGCCGGTTCTCTACTCGACGCCCTAGCCGGGGAACCGGAACCCCGGGCGATCTACGCTGCGCAGCGGAGGGGCGGGATCGGGTTCAGGGTGCTCGTGGAGTGGCCCTGGAAGCTTCTCCAGGACGACCACGACTGGCGAGCCTATCTTTACAACCTCGAGGACGATCCGCTCGAGCGACGCGACCTCGCTCCACAGGAGGGTTCCCGGGTAACGCGGATGCTCGCCACCATGGAGGGAATAACCGAGGAAAGCCTCGAGCGTCACGCCCAGCTCGGTGCCGCCGATGAACCTCGCCCGTTGAGCGAGGAGGAGGAGCGGGAGCTCCGGGCTCTTGGTTATATCCGCTGACAGGGAGGCACCCCTAGATGAAGCAACCGGAGTACATTCCCGGCGGGCCGGTTTTCCGGGTCCTGATCCCAGCCGAGCCCCGGCGGTACCCCGGACAACGCTGGGTCAAGATGATCGCCCGCTCGGCCCATGTCATCCTCGCCGGGATTTATCTGGGCGCCCTCGTCTTTCACGTCGAGCCCGCGACCCGCGGACCCTGGTTCCTGGCCGCGATGCTCTCCGGCTTCCTGATCGTCTGCCTCGACCTGTACGAGAGCGGCGGGTTCCTGCTGCAGCTGCGGGGTCTGGTGACGGCCGTCAAGCTGGTCCTGCTCGCCTTGGTGCCAACCTTCGGCGCGGCGGGGGTGTGGGTGGTCGTCGGCGTCGCCTTCTTCTCCGTGATCTCCAGTCACGCCTCGGCGGACTTCCGCTACTTCCTGGTCTGGGGCCGGGGACGGATCAAGGCGGGCGAGACCAGGGGTTGAACCTGCTTCCTTGCTCGACTCGGTCCGCCACCGGTGCTAAGATTCCGGCCAGGAGTTTCGACCAACGATCACCGAGGAAACCGTCATGCACGTCAATCGCCCCCATCACGAAAACGAGGACGGGAAGAAACCGGAAAAGAGGATCGGGTGGCGGTGGCTTTGCCTGATCGGGCTGGGATCGGCCTGGGGGCTGACCGAGCTGATCGGCGGTGAGACCCTGGTGCTCACGGC
>CAZAHC010000108.1:0-10523 GCA_964484595.1 uncultured Fibrobacteraceae bacterium
GGATCTCGACCACTGGCAGCGTGCGCGCCGAGGACGCCGTCGCCTTCTCGGCCAAGCTGCTGAAGGACCAGTTCCAGCTCTTCATCAATTTCGACGAGGCGCCCATCGACGCCCAGGAGGTCGAGGTCGACGAGGAGCAGGAGCGGCTGGTGGAGCTGCTGTCGCGCAACGTCGAGGAGCTGGAGCTCTCGGTCCGGTCGGCCAACTGCCTCAAGTCCGGGAACATCCAGACCCTGTACGACCTCGTCACCAAGACCGAGCAGGAGATGCTCAAGTTCCGCAACTTCGGCCGCAAGAGCCTCAACGAGATCCAGGAGATCCTCGAGGGGATGGACCTCAGTTTCGGGATGACCTTCGAGGCGGAGATCGCCGACAAGATTACCGAGAAGGTGGCCGGGTAAGCCAAACCCGCCGCCGGTGCTGCTGGCCTGAAGCAGTAGCCCAAAAAGGATGGAAGAACCATGCGCCACAACGTCCGCGGACGTAAACTCAACCGGTCGCCGAGTCACCGGCGGATGCTCTATCGCAACCTGGTCACCGAGCTCTTCCGGCACGAGCGGATCCAGACCACCGTCCCGAAGGCCAAGGAAGCCCGCGTGGTTGCCGAGCGGCTGATCACGTTCGCCAAGGCTGGCGACCTCAACGCGCGCCGGCTGGCGGCCAGGAAGATCAACGATCCCGCCATTCTCCAGAAGCTGTTCGCGGAGATCGGACCGCGGTACGCGGAGCGAGCCGGCGGTTACACGCGGATCCTGCGCCTGCACGGAAACCGCAAGGGCGACAACGCGGAGCTGGCCATCCTGGAACTGGTCGACACCACGGTCAAGCCCAAGGTCCAGGACAGCAAGAAGCGCAAGCAGCGCCGCCGGATCCTGAAGATTGAGGAGAAGGCGGCCGAGGCCGCCGCCCCGGAGGCCGCCGCCGAAACCGTAGCCGAGACCGCTGCCGAGCAACCGGCCCCCGAGGAAGCCGCCCCCGCGGATGAGTCCGCGGCTGCGGAGGAATCGACGCCGGACGAGTCCGCGCCGGAGGACGAGGCCGTGGTAGACGAGGCCGACGAGGAAGACAAGTAACCCGGGCTATAGATTTCCCACGGGTCCCCGGGCATGGGCGCGGGGACCCGGTTTTGTATCCTTGCTGATGGTGACCTGATCTCCTACGTTCAGCAGGATTGGCGGGGCCCGGATTCCCGGCTCGCTCCGCCGGCGAGGAATCCGAGCCCAGAGGAACTTAAGCGCGAGGGAATGCGGAATGGCTTCATCCGGGCAATACCAGGCTGGCGTGACCGGGGTCGGAATGGACTTCCCGGAACGGCGGCTGACCAACGCCGACCTGGAGAAGATGGTCGACACCAGCAACGAGTGGATCGTCGAGCGGACCGGCATTCACGAACGGCGGATCTGTCCGCCGGGGGTGCCGGCTTCCCACCACGGCGTCCAGGCAGCCCGCCAGGCCCTGGAGCACGCCGGCGTCGATCCCTTGGATATCGACCTGATCCTGGTGCCGACCGTGACTCCGGACATGATGTTCCCGTCGACCGCCTGCGTGATCCAGGACGAGCTCGGGGCCACGAAGGCCTGGGGCTACGACATCAGCGCGGCCTGCAGCGGCTTCATCTTCGCCGTGCAGGCGGCCCGGGCTCAGGTGGAATCTGGCGCCTGTCGGCGGGCGCTGGTGATCGGGACCGAGGTGATGTCCTCCATTCTCGACTACACCGATCGCAACACCTGCATCCTGTTCGGTGACGGCGCCGGCGCCGTGGTGATCGAGCCGGTGCCGGCCGAGGACGGAGGAATCCTCGATTCCGTCAGCTACATCGACGGCAACGGCGGAAAGTTCCTCTACATGCCGGGCGGCAACAGCTTGAACCCGCCCAGCCACGAGACGGTGGACAAGAAGATGCACTACGTCCATCAGGAGGGCCGGGAGGTGTTCAAGTTCGCCGTCAAGGGAATGGCGGGAGTGACCCGGGAGATCCTCGAGCGCAACGACCTCGGGCCGGACGACGTCCGGCTCTTCATCCCCCACCAGGCGAACCTCCGGATCATCGAGGCCGTGCAGAGGCGAGTCGGGCTCGCCGACGACCAGGTGGCAATCAACATCGATCTCTACGCCAACACCACCTCGGCCACCATTCCCTCCGCCCTGCGGATGGCCTACGACGACGGACGACTCGCGAAGGGCGATCACGTCGTCTTCTGCAGCTTCGGAGCCGGCTTCACCTGGGGCGCGACTCTCCTGCGCTGGTCGTTGACCTGACCCGGGGCCGGGAACCGGCGCCCGGCCTGCTTGGCTCCGCTGCGGCTCTCCCCGGGGGAGGGGCGATGATCCAGGTTGATTCCCTCTGCCGCCGTTTCGGGGCCACCTTCGCCCTGCAGGACGTTTCCTTCGCCGTGGGCGCGGGGGAGATCGTCGGTCTGCTCGGGCCCAACGGCGCCGGCAAGACCACCACCCTGCGGATCCTCACCTGTGGCCTCGCGCCCTCGGCGGGCTGGGCCGCAGTCGGGGGGCACGACGTTTGCCGCGAACCGCTGGCGGTCCGCCGGCAAATCGGTTTCATGCCCGAGAGCGTGCCGCTCTACCCCGAGAACACCGTGCGGGAGTTCCTGCGCTTCGTGGGCCGTTTGAAGGGAGTCCCGGCGGCCGGGCTGCGCGCTCACCTGGCCGAGATCGAGAGCCGGGTCGGGCTCGGCGAGGTGCGGCACCGGCTGATCGGGCAGCTCTCCCGCGGCTTCCGGCAGCGGGTCGGCCTGGCCCAGGCCCTGGTCGGTGATCCGGCGGTCCTGATCCTGGACGAGCCGACCGCGGGCCTCGATCCCCGCCAGATGGTGGAGATCCGGGAGCTGATCCGCAGCTGCCAGGGGCGCCAGACCGTCCTGCTGAGCAGCCATCTGCTCGGCGAGGTCAGCCAGACCTGCCAGCGGGTGCTGATCCTCGACCGCGGGCGGCTGGTCGCCGAGCAGAACCTCGCCGACAGCACCGCCAGCCTGGAGGAGCTGTTCCTGCGCCTGACCGGCTCGGGGCGCCGACCGGCGGGACCGGGTTCCTCTTCGCAGGAGGAGGATCGATGAGGCAGCTGGTGGCCATCTCTTCCCGCGAGGCGGGGTCGTTCTTCCGCAGCGCCATGGCCCCGGTGGTCCTGACCGGGTTCCTGATGATGGTGGGGCTGTTCTTCTTCCTGGCCCTCAGCCACTACAGCGACCTCTCGGAGACCGCCGTCAAGGAACCGGGATCGGTCGCCCACCTGAACCTGGCCGAGGGTGTCTTCCAGCCGCTGGTCAAGGGTATCTTCTTCTTCTTCCTGCTGCTGCTGCCGGCGGTGGCGATGCGGCTCTTCGCCGACGAGTACCGCTCCGGCCGTTACGACCTTGTGATCAGCTACCCGGTCAGCGACCACGTCTGGGTGCTGGGGAAGTTCCTGTCCGTTCTGCTGGTGACGGCGGTACTGATCGCCGCCTCCTGCGCCTACTACGCCGTCGCCCTCTGGCTCGGCGATCCCGAGCCGGGGCCGGTGCTGGCCGCCGCGGTCGGCCTGTTCCTGGTCGCCGCCACGATCGCCGCCTGGGGACTCTTCTTCTCCTCCCTGGTCCAACACCAGCTGGTCTGCTACTTCCTGTCCTTCGCCTTTCTCATCCTGCTGTACGCCGTGGGCGAGCTGGAACCGCTGCTGCCCGATCCGCTGGGCCAGCTGGCCACCGATCTCTCGCTCCGCGGGCATTTTTTCCGCTTCAGCCGGGGGGTGATCGACAGCCGCGATCTGCTCTACTACCTAGGCCTGACCTGCCTGGGTCTGGCTGGCGCCACCGCGGCGCTGGCCGGCCGGCGCCTGACCCCCGGCCGCCGCTGGCTCCGCTGGCTGCCGGCGGTCGTGGCCACGGTCCTCTTCGTCCTGGTGTACCTGATCGCCCTGCGCCACCCCTTCAGCCAGGACTGGACCCGGAACAAGCGCTACAGCCTGGCTCCCCAGACGGAACAGGTGCTGCGGGCGCTGGAGCGGGGCGTGACCGTCCACGCCTTCTTCCAGCGGCTGGATCCCTATCGCCAGTCGGTGGCGGTCCTGCTGGGCGCCTGCCGGGATCGGACCTCCCGCCTGCAGTACCACCTGCACGACCTGGACCGGGATCTCGAGCTTGTCAAAGAGTACGGCGTGACGGTGGCCGGCACGGTGGTTGTGGAAATGGGCCGGAACCGCCGCGAGCTGGTGCTGCCGGACGAGAGCGCCTTGATCAATGCCGTCTTCCGGCTGGCCACGGGCTCACGGCCGGTCGTATATCACCTGCTCGGCCACGGCGAGCATCGCCTGGACAGCGACGAGCGGGGCGGCTATTCCGGTTACGCCGCGTTGCTGCAGGCGCAGGGTTACGAGCTGCGCCCCCTGGTCCTGGCCGAGGCGGCGGCCGTGCCCGCGGACGCGGACATCGTGGTCATCGCCGCGCCCAAGCTGCCCTTCGCGGCGGCGGAGGTGGAGACCCTCTCCGCGTTCCTGGCCCGCGGCGGCGGGGTGCTGGCCCTGCTCGATCCCGGCACCGGCCCCGTTCTTGGCGACTGGGCCGCCGGCTTCAACGTCGGGCTCAAAAACGATGTGATAATCACTGCCACCGATCGTCGCCAGTACGGAGTGGGCCCGCGAGTGGTGGTGGTCCGCGAAACCTACGGCGAGCACGCCACGGTCAAGAGCCTGATGGGTCTGCCCACCTTCTTCCCGTACACGCAATCGCTTTACCCTCTGCGCAACAGTCAGCCGGGGGTGACGGGAGAGGCGATCCTGTTCTCGAGCCCCTTCACCTGGGCCGAGCGGGATTCGCTGACCCAGGTCTCCGGCCGGGCCAGGTTCGACGAGGGTAGCGACCGGGCCGGGCCGGTGCCCTTCGGCGTGGCCCTGGAGGTGGACCGGCGGCGGGCGA
Organism: uncultured Fibrobacteraceae bacterium; assembly: GCA_964484595.1. Lineage (GTDB taxonomy): Bacteria > Krumholzibacteriota > Krumholzibacteriia > LZORAL124-64-63 > LZORAL124-64-63 > CAZAHC01. Next base: position 4,905 of record CAZAHC010000108.1, read on the forward strand.
CGGCGGCGGAGCGGGTCTCGCAGGGTCCCCGGGCGACGGACCCGACCTTGCCGGAAGGACCGCTCTGGAATGCGGTGCATCCCGAACCGGGCAGGGGCCTCCGGCCTCTGCCCGGCTCGATCTTCACCGAGGCCGAGTCGGCGCGCCTGGTTTTCCTGGGTGATTCCGATTTTGCGGTGAACGAGAACCTGAACCTGTACGCGAACCGGGACCTACTTCTGAACCTGCTCGGCTGGCTGGCCCGCGAGAAGGTGCTGATCGGCGTGCGGGCTCTGCCCTCGGTCGGCGAGCCGGTGATCCTGGACGAGGCTCGGCAGGAAACCCTCGGCTGGATCTGCATCCTGGGCTGGCCCCTCGCCGTGGGATTGACGAGCCTGGTGACCGTGCTGCGCCGCCGGTTGCGCCGTCCCGGGCCCAGCTAGGGAGCGAAGATGTCTCGCCGAAGCGGCAAGTACCCCCGCAGCCTCACGCCTCTGCTGGTGCTGGTGCTGGCCGCCGCGATCTGGCTGCTTTTTTTCGAGAAAAACCGGACGGCTCGGTCCGGTGGCGGCCCCCTTTTCCCCTTTGCACCCGATTCGGTGACGCAGGTGGAGGTGCGAAGCGGAGGGCGGATCGTTAACCTCTGGCGCACCCAAGCCGGCTGGTCACTTTTTTCGACGCCAATCGCCAGTGAAGGCGAACCGGTGAACGCCGCCGCCGCCGCGGAGTTCGTCCAGGGTCTCTGCGCGGCCGACGCCTCGCCGACCCTGCCCGATACCGACACCCGGCAGGCCTGGCTGGACCTGCTCGGACATCCGTCCCGGCGAATCCAGCTGCGGGTGAGTTCCTGCTCTGGCGAGTCGCTCGCCTTCTCCCTGGGGGAAGCCAACCCGGTGAGCGGGCGGAGCTACGCCATCCAGACCGGAAAGACGGGTGTTTTCACGGTGCCGGGGGAACTCGTCGCCCTGCTGCTTACCCTGCCCGACGGGGTGCGCCGGAAGCGGTTGTGGCCTCCCTTCAGCCCGGCCGAGGTCGATACGGTTCGCTTGCGGCGCGCCGCCGCCGCGGCCGAGCTGTTCCTGCGGCGGGCAGACGGCAGCTGGTGGGCCCGTCCGGCCCCGGACCGTCCCGCCCGGCTGGGGGCCGTGGTTCCGGCCTATGCCAGGCACTACGGTGATCGCCGGCTCCAGCAGGCCGGGGACACCTTCTACCTGGCGGACGGCCGGGTCCTGGACAACCTGCTCTTCTGCCTGAGCGAGACCAGGGTGGCAGAGTTCGACGTCCTGCCCCTTGATCCCGGCCGGACCGGGGCTGAGCAGCTCCGGGCGGCGGGACTGGAGCCGCCCACCGTGTCGGTGCGGATCTCCCTGACCGGGGGAGCCGGGACGTACGGGGCCAGGTTCGGCTCGCACCTGGACGGGGGTATCGTCCTGGCCACCAGATCAGGGACGCCGGGGGTCCTCGAGGTCACCGACCACGCCCACGCCGGACTGCTCACCCCCTTCGCCGGCTTTCTGAACACGACCGCGGTCGCCGGCAACTGGGCGGCGGTCGATTCCATCCTCCTGGAGCCGGAAGGCCTGCCCCCGGTGAGGGCCATCGCAGCGCCGGACAGCTGGCGGGCGGTCCTGCCGCCGGGACGGGGACGGATCTCTGCCGACCGGGCCGGCCACCTGCTCGGCGATCTTGTCTTCCACCTCGCCCGGCTGCCCATCACCGAGGTCCTGCCGCCCTGCCCGGAGGCCGATCCGCTGCGCCAGGAGGGGCGGGCCGGATTGACGGTCTGGAGCGGGGGAGCCGACGGCTCGCAGTGGGAGTCGGTCGTCCTGGGGTACCTGGCGGCCGACGGCTCGGCCGCCGTCCACTATCCCGCCAGCGGGAAGCTGCTGGGCGTTCCGCCCGATATCCTGGTCAGTTTCAGATCGGTGTTTACGGCTCTCGGCCTGCAGGCTCGCTGACCGCCGGCGCCGGCCCGGGCCGGAGCGAGGGGGTGCGTGCCAGCGTGACCTGGTGGGGGCGGGACTCGGCGGCCAGGTTGGCGAGTGATTCCCGGAAGAGCCCGGCCAGGGTCTGGAAGGCCGGCAGCACCGAATCATTCACCGGCGCGGCCGGCGGCAGTTCCACCCGCCGGGGATCCACGAAGCGGCCGTTCTTCTTGACCCGGTAATCGAGGTGCGGGCCGGTGGCATAACCGGTGGCGCCGACGTAGCCAATCACCTGTCCCTGCTTGACCGGGACCCCCTTCTTGATGCCGGAGGCGAAGCGGGAGAGGTGGAGGTAGTAGGTCTCGTAGGCGCTGTTGGTGTGCTGGATGCGCAGGAAACGGCCGTTGCCCCGCTTGCGGCTCGCCTCGACGATCTTACCGTCGCCGGCCGCCCGGACCACCGTTCCCACGGGCGCCGCGTAATCTACCCCCAGATGGGGCATGTAGCGCTTCAGGATCGGGTGGAAGCGGCGCCAGGAGAAACCGTCGCTGATCCGGGAATACTCCAGCGGGGCCCGCGAGAGCTGCTTCTGGAGGTTGCGCCCCTCGCCGTCGAAGTAGCCGGGCCGGCCCTCCGGGTCGGCAAAGCGGAAGGCCTCGTGGGTCCGCGACCGGTTGACGCACTGGAGAGCCAGGACGGGGCCGGTGCGGATGAATTCGCCGTCCTTCCAGATCTCCTCGTAGATGATCCGGAAGGTGTCTCCGCGGCGCAGGTCGCGGTGGAAGTCGATTTCCCAGCCGAGGATGTCGTTCATCTTGGGCGCCAGCGACAGGGGAGCGCCCGCGGTCTTCAGGCTGGCATAGAGGGAGCTCTTGATGGTCCCGCTGACCCCGCAGACCCGGCGCTCGACCGGATAGGTCAGCTCGCGGACGGCAAAGCCGTCTCCCTCGCGGGCGAAGACCAGGTAGGATTCCTCGTCCAGATCGAAGCTCACCGCCCTGATTCCGCCGTCCGGATCCTGCTGCAGGCGGAACTCGTCTCCGCGCTTGACCCGGCGCAGGTTGCGATACGGTTTGCAGGCGGTGACCAGGGCCATGATGTCCTGGTGAGGGGCTCCGCGGGTCTGCAGCGCCTCGTAGAAGGTCTGGTTGCGGCCGATTGTGAAGATTCCACCCCAGGCCGCATCGACGGGGGCGGGTGCCGGAGCGGGGTCTGCCGTGACGACCTCGAGCGGGGCTTCGGCCGGCGGGAGAGCCTCCGCCGGTCCCCCCTTGCCCATCTCCGACCAGCCGGGGGACGGCGCCGGTCCGGGCAACAGCAGGGCGCACAGCAGGCCCGCACAGCTCGCGGCCAGGCTCAAACAGGCGATCTTCTGCCACTGGCGCCGGATCAGAACTGGCTCCTCTCGCCCCCGGGGCCGGAAAGTACCCAGGTTCGCCCGAGAGCGGCCCGGGAATCAAGGCTTTTCTGCCGGCGGTCCGATCGGTATTATGCCGGCGATGGAACGGAACCTGCCTGCAGGTCAGCACGGAGGTGATCTCATGGCGAAACGCAACCTTCCGGCCGTATTTCTGCTGCTGTTTCTGACCCCGGCCTTGCCGGCGGGGGCGGTGCACCTGTGGGACGCAACCGGCCTCGATGGAGATCTCTTCGGCTTCGCCGTCTCCGAGCTCGAGGATCAGAACGGTGATGGCAAGTGGGAGATCCTCGTCGGTATGCCAGGTGACGACGGCAACGGCCTTGACGCCGGCAGGGTTTTTCTCTGGTTCGGCGGCGACCAGCTGGCGTTGAGCCCCGACTTCGATTTCGGCGGCCACAACGGCGAGAAGTTCGGGTGGGCGGTCGTCCGGATCGGTGATGTCGACGACGACGGGATCGGTGACTTCGCGGTCGGCGCCCCGCTGGCGGACGACGCCGGTACGGACAACGGCCGGGTCTACGTCTACCGCAGCCGGACCGGTCTGGGAACCCAGGACGAGATCCTGGAGGGCCCGGCCATGACCGGTCAGTTCGGCTACTCGCTGTCGGCGGCCGGCGACCTCGATGGCGACGGGGTGGACGACCTGCTGGTCGGCGCTCCCTACACCGACACCTTCGGCCTGGATGTCGGCGCGGCCTACGTTTTTTACGGCTCCAGCGGCGGTCTGGCCGCCGGGCCCGACCTGACCTTCCCCGGCCTGGCGGGCGGGCATCACTTCGGCTGGTCGGTCAGCGACGCCGGCCAGTTCTTCGCCGACAGCCGGGATTGCCTCGTGATCGGCGCCCCGGGGCAGCTCAGCGAGCCCGGGGCGGCCTACGTCTTCAAGGGCGCCCTGGGCGGGAACGACCCCGACACGGTGGCCGACCTGGTGCTCGCCAACACCAGCGGCGTCGCCGCCGGCAGCCGTTTCGGCACGGTGGTGCGTGGTCTGGGCGACTGGAGCGGGGACGGGCGCGACGACCTCGCCGTGAGCGCTCCCAACGACGACTTCGCCGGCGACCAGGCCGGCCTGACGGAGATCTTCTTCGGGGGCACCTCGCCCAGCCCGACGGCGGCCCGCTACATCAGGGGCGAGGACGGCTGGGACCATCTCGGCTCCTCCCTGGCCGACGTGGGGGACGTCACGGGCGGCAGTGATCCCGACCTGCTGATCGGGGCGGCGGGCCAGGCGGCCGACGGGCTGGACAGCGGCCGCGCCTACCTGTACCGGGGCGGCAGCGGCTCCTCCTACGACGACCCGGCCAGCCTTCCGCCCGAGGACATCCTCGCTGCCGTCGGGATCGCGCCCGGCAGCCTGGCCAGCGATCGCTACGGCTGCGCGGTCTCCGCCGCCGGCGATTTCGACGGCGACGGGCAGCTCGACCTGGCGGTGGGCGCCGACGGCGGGAACAACGGGCACAATGTCGAGTCGGGTTACGTTCACCTGCTCGACAGCAGCGGCACCGTGACGCCGACCTTCCTGCTCACCTGGTCGTCCGCCTGGACCGCCGGCGGTACCGTCCTGCTCGAGTTCAGCTTCTCCGAACCGGTCGACGCGGTGGTGCGGTTGACGATCACCAGGGAGGTTTTCGTGGCCGAGGATCCTGCCAGTGGGCCGGTGGTCCTGTTCGACGGTTTGCCGCTGCCGGGCGGCCCGCTCGCCACCAGGGGCGAGACGGTGATCTTCGAGGAGCGGCCCGGCCCTCTGCCTCGGGGGTCTGTTCTCGCCTACACGCTCGAGCTGGTCATGCACGACGGCCGGCAGGTCCGCCTGGAGCGTCTGGCCGGACCGGCGGCGCCGGAACCGGTTCTCGGCCTGGAGCTGCTGCCGGCCGAGCCCAATCCCTTCAATCCCTACACCTCGCTTAAGTTCAGGGCCCCCGCCGGCGCCGAGACCGTCTGCCGGGTGGTGGACATGCGCGGCTGGCACGTGGCCACGCTCTTCAGCGGGGCCGCGACCGGCTGGTGGCAGGAGGTCAGGTGGGACGGGATCGACGACGATCGCCGCTCGGCGCCCGCGGGCATCTACCTGGTGCAAGTGATCGCCGGTGACCGCTCCGTCTCGCACCGCATCGTGCTGGCCAAGTAATGCCAGGGAGGTTGTGTCCGGCTACCTGATTGCCAGACATGGCCCCTGACCAAATCATGGCCGTATCCGGGGACGCTCGCCAGGCACCTCCTGTGCCTGGCTCTCTCGGCATCCGGGCCCCTCCGCCCTCCATGGCTCCCGGGGCCCTCCTGACGCCCCGGAAACGG
>CAZAHC010000109.1:0-10455 GCA_964484595.1 uncultured Fibrobacteraceae bacterium
GCCGACTTCCTCGAAACCCCGGTCTCGCCCATCACCGGCACCAGGTTCGAGAACGCGGCCGGCACCAGCATGGTCCACATCATGGAGTTCACCGCGGACCTGATCCGGCACGGCAAGCTGAAACTCGACCCGAGCCGGAACGATCACTGGCGAGTCACCTTCCACGACTCCTGCAACCCGGCCCGGGCGATGGGAATCCTGGACGAGCCGCGCGAGGTCATCCGCGCCTGCTGCAACAACTTCTGGGACATGCCCGAGAACACCATCCGCGAGCAGACCTTCTGCTGCGCCGGCGGCTCGGGCGTTGGCACCGACGAGAACATCGAGATGCGCATGCGGGGCGGCATGCCGCGGGGCAACGCCGTCAAGTACGTCAAGGAGAGGCACGACGTGAACGTCCTTTCCTGCATGTGCGCGATCGACAAGGCGAACCTGCCCGCGCTGGTCGACTACTGGGTCGGCGACATGGAGGTCGCCGGGATCCACGAGTTCGTGGGCAACGCCCTCCTGATGAAGGGGGAGAAGCGAACCACCGACCTGCGAGGCACTCCCCTGCCGGCCTTTGCGGCCGAGGAAAAGGGAGGTGAGGAAGATGTTTAACGCCGGCAAGGTCGTCTTCGGCCTGATCGTCTTCGTCGCCCTGGCCACTTCCCCCCTCTGGTACAACGGCTTCACCGGGAAAGCGGCCGGCGTGCCGGATCTCGAGTACCCCGACCCCGCCGTTCACGGTTCGGAGTGCGTCGCCGCGAAGGAGTACATGCGGGATTCCCACATGGACCTGCTCAACCAGTGGCGAGACGACGTCGTGCGGCGCGGCCAGCGGATCCACGAGACCGCCGACGGCCGCAAGTTCGTCATGAGCCTGGGCAACACCTGCTTGGCCTGCCACCAGAACAAGTCGGGATTCTGTGAGCGCTGCCACGACTACCTGGGGGTCGATCCGTACTGCTGGGAATGCCACGTCGAGCCGAGAGGGGTCGAGTGATGGGTGTCGACAGAAGAGATTTCCTGAAGCTGGCCGGGCTGTCCGCCTTCCTGGGGGTGGCGGGCAAGAGCACGGTCGAGGCTCTGGCCCAGTCCGCGCCCTCGCCGGGCCCGTACGAGAAGCCGCTGACCGGCCAGCGCTGGGCCATGGTCATCGACCTCACCCGCTGGACGGAACAGGACGCCGAGGCCTGCATCGAGGCCTGCCACGCCGAGCACAACGTGCCGCACCTGGACGATCCCCAGGAAGAGGTCAAGTGGATCTGGATGGAGAACTTCGAGCACTCCTTCCCCAGCCAGGAGAACCACTACCTGGCCGAGAAACTGCACCACCTCGAGGTGCCGCTGCTGTGCAACCACTGTGACAATCCCCCCTGCACCCGGGTCTGCCCCACCAAGGCGACCTGGAAGCGGGACCAGGACGGCGTCGTGATGATGGACTGGCACCGCTGCATCGGTTGCCGTTTCTGCATCGCGGCCTGCCCGTACGGGTCGCGCAGCTTCAACTGGCGGGATCCCCGACCCCACCTGCCGGACGAGCTGAACACCGCCTTCCCCACCCGGCAGCGGGGCGTGGTCGAGAAGTGCACCTTCTGCGAGGAGAGATTGGCCCAGGGCCGGCTGCCCGCCTGCGTCGAGGCGTGTCCGTCCGGGGCGATGGCCTTTGGCGACCTGGCGGACCCCCACTCGGAGGTCCGTCACCTGTTGCAGGAGAACTTCACCATCAGGCGTAAACCGGGGCTCGGTACGCAGCCCGAGGTCTACTATATCGTGTAAGGAGCGGCAAATGTTCGAGAAGGCGCTAAGCGGAGGCCGCGGGTACTGGACCTGGATCGGGGTCCTGGCGGTGGTGATGTTCATCGGCCTGCTGTGTTACCTGCGGCAGCTGAACGAGGGCCTGGGGATCACCGGCATGAGCCGGGACGTCACCTGGGGGCTCTACATCGCCCAGTTCACCTTCCTGGTTGGTGTGGCCGCCTCGGCCGTCATGGTGGTCCTGCCTTATTACCTGCACGACTACAAGCTGTTCGGCAAGATGACCATCCTGGGCGAGTACCTGGCCATCAGCGCGGTGGCGATGTGCATGCTGTTCATCCTGGTGGACATGGGTCAGCCCTTCCGGGTTCTGAACATGCTCCGCTACGCGACGCCGCGGTCGGTGATGTTCTGGGACATGGTCGTCTGCGCCGGTTACCTGTTCCTGAACGCCCTGATCGCCCGGGTCTCGCTCGATTCGGAGCGCAAGGGCATCGCGCCGCCGAGGTGGATCAAGCCCTTCATCATCATCTCCATCCCCTGGGCGATCAGCATCCATACCGTGACGGCCTTCCTGTACAGCGGGCTCGCAGCCCGGCCGTTCTGGCTGACCGCGATCATGACGCCTCGCTTTCTCGCCACCGCCTTCTCGGCTGGTCCGGCCCTGCTGCTGCTGATCTGCTTGCTGGTCCGTCGGGTCACCAGGTACGACGTGGGCAACGAACCGATGCGGAAGCTGTCGATCATCGTCACCTACGCCATGCTGGCCAACCTGTTCTTCCTGGCCCTGGAGCTGTTCACCGCCTTCTACAGCGGCATGACCGAGCACACCGTGCACTTCCGCTACCTGTTCGCCGGCGTGGGCGAGGCAAATAGCCTGGTACCCTGGATGTGGGTCTCGGTGACCCTCGGCGTCCTGTCGCTGGTGCTGCTCCTGGTGCCGAAGTGGCGCAACAACATGTCGGTGCTGCCCTGGGCCTGCGCGCTGGTCTTCGCCTCGATCTGGATCGACAAGGGGATGGGCCTGGTCGTGGGCGGTTTCGTGCCCTCGGTGCTGGGCCACTTCAACGAGTACACCCCGACCGCACCCGAGGTGGGAATCACCCTCGCTGTGTGGGCCTTCGGGTTCTTCCTGCTGACGGTGCTCTACAAGATCTGCCTGACCGTCCGGAGGGAGGCGTAGCCGGGCAACGCCCCTGGCTCGCTCCCGACCCTTTCCGGGGACGCGCCCCGGCCACCTCCTGTGGCCGGGGCGCTTTTTCCAGGTTCTTGCCACGTGGCAAAAATCCCAGGCCCACCTTGCCGGTTTTGCCACGCCGCCGGCCTTGTGGTACTCTGGAAGATATGAACCAGGAAAGGGGTCCAGCACCTCACCGCCGGCCATTCCGAGCCCTGCTCTCGCTGCTCTTGATCCTCGCCGCCCCCGCCCCGGCCGATGCCGCCCCGCGCAAGGTCCTCGGCGAGGTGTTCGACTCCGACCACTGAGCCCCCTGCCCCTCCGCGGTCGCGGGGTTCAGGGATCTGACGGAGGCCTATCCCCGGTATCAGTTCGTCTCGATCCAGTGGCGCAACATCGGCGAGGGGACCATCCAGGAGAGCATCGACCGTATGATGTGGTACGACGCCCTGGGCAACCCGGCCGCCGTCTTCGACGGCTGGGAGATGGAGGTCGGGGGTATCGGCGAGGGGAGCATGTTCTACCGCTACGATCCCATCGTCGCCAGCCACGTTCCGGTTCCCAGCCCGCTTGAACTCAGCGCCCTCTACTCGCTCGACGGCCTGGTGGCCACGATCAACGTGCGGGTCACGGTGACCGACACGGTGACGACCCCCAGCAACCAGATCGAGTTCGTGGTGGTCGAGGATGGCGCTCACGATGGCGTGAACCTGGCCCGCGACGTGCTGGCAAGTGAACCCTTCACCCTCACCCTGCCTGGCCAGAGCCTGGAGGTGACGCGGCAAGCCGGCGTTCATCACACCTGGGTGCTCGAGAACGTGCGGTTCATCGTCTTCGTGCAGAGCCGGGGGGAGGGCAAGGAGGTCCTGCAGGCGAACCAGGCCGCGCCGGATTCAGCGGTCTTCGTCGAGGTCGTGACTGAACCGGACAGCCTCTACATCCCCTGGTCGCTGGCCGGTCCGGCGGGGCTGGCCATTTCCGGCCGGGGCGACGATATCCTCCTGCTGCCCGACGAGGGAAGCTACACCCTGACCTGGCAGACCGTACCGTACTGGTCCGAGCCCCAGCCGGCGACGATCAATGCCGTTGCCGCGGAGGGGGACACCCTGACCTTCGCCGCTACCTACACCGACCCGCCCTTCACAACCGTGCAGGCCGGACCGCTCGGCGATTCCGGCCCCGGCCGCAGCGTTTCCTGCGTGGACTTCGATACCGACGGGGATCTGGACATCTACGTGGTCAATCACCAGCAACCCAACCTGCTGCTGCGCAACGACGGCGGGCTGACCTTCGTGGACGTGGCCACCTGGCCGTTGGCCGACTGGGGACCGGGCGGCGGCGCCGTCTGGGCCGATTTCGACAACGACGGCGACCCGGACGTTTACCTCACCCGCCCCGGCCTGGCCAACGCTCTCCTGCAAAACGAGGCGGGTCACTTCACCGACGTGACCGTTGCCCCGCTGGACGACGCCGGCCCGGGAGTCAGCGCTGCCTGGGCGGACTTCGACCACAACGGGTTTCTGGACCTGTACCTCGTCAACGACGACGAGCCCGACTGCCTCTTCGCCGGTTACGGGGAGATCGTCGGCATGTGGGTCTGGCTATCGCAGGCGACGGGGCTGGGTCATACCGGGCCGGGCCGAAACGCGGGCTGGGCCGACTACGACAACGACGGAGACGCCGACCTCTTCCTGACCAACCACGGCGTGGCCAACAAGCTGTTCCGGAATCAGGGACCGCTGGGCTTCGAGGACGCCACCGGCCTGGGTTTCCTCGCCGACCAGGGGAACGGGGCGGGGGTGGCCTGGGGCGATCTGAACAACGACGGCTGGCTGGATCTGTATTTCACCAACGACGGCCAGCCGGACGTCCTGGCGCAGAACGGCGGCGGGATGTTCTGCCCGTTGCCGCCCGGTAACCTGGGTGACCCCGCCAACGGCCAGGCGGTCAACTGCGCCGATTTCGACAACGACGGCGATCTGGATCTCTTCGTCGGCCGCTGCGGGCAGATGGACTTCCTGCTCGTCAACAATGGCGGCTGGCAGTTCGCCCGGTCGGTGCTGGTCGTCCCCGGGACTGACGGCTGCTCTACCAGTGCGGCCTGCGGAGACTTCGACGCCGACGGCGACATCGACATCTACGTCCTGAACCCCGAGGGGCCCAACCTCTTGCTGGTGAACGAGATCAACTCGGGTAACCACTGGCTGCAGGTCGGCCTGCAGGGCACCGACTCGAACGGTTCCGCCCTGGGCGCCAGATTGCGGCTGGTGGCGGGCGGGATGGTGCAGTATCGCGAGATCGCGGCGGGTAACGGCAACTTCTCCCAGGATTCGCCCCTGGCCGCCTTTGGCCTGGGCGCCGCCGCCGTGGTCGACACGCTGGAAGTTCGCTGGCCGAGCGGGCTGGTCCAGGCCTGGGCCGGCTTCCCGGCGGACCAGGTGCTCCGTATCCGCGAGGGTGACGACACCTCGCTCGAGGATCAGTCGGATCCGGAAGGCCAGCCGCAGGCCGAGAACCAGGCGCCGCCGGGCCGGCTCGGGCTCCACCCCTGTTTCCCCAACCCTTTCAACCCCGGCACCACCATCTCCTTCTCGCTGGCCCGCTCCCGGCGGGTGAAAATCTCGGTGCTCGACCTTGCCGGCCGGCAAATCGCCGTGGTGGCCAGCCGGGAGTTCCCGCCCGGATCACATTCCCTCACCTGGAACGGCTGTGACCTGGCGGGACGATCCGTCTCCTCGGGGACCTACCTGGTCAGGATGGAAACCGAGGACCGGGTCGAAGCCAGGAAGATCGTCCTGGCTCGCTGATCAGAAAGGGCCAGACCGAATTCCCCCCGAAATATTTCCCGAATCCCGTTGAGGTGAACGGGCAGGCAATCCGTCGGGATCGCTGCCCGGACGTTCGCCGAACCCAGGAGTTTTCAACGGGAGGATGGAAAGATGAACGGAAAGACCATAAAAACACGTGCCGGCGGCAGAACCAGGGCTCTGGTTATCGTGGCCCTGGCCGTGCTCTGCCCGGGAATCCTGTTGCCAGGATGTTCATCCAATCCAAACAAGCCGGACCCGAAACTGCCGGAGGGTCCCAGTGATCTGCAGTGCACCGTCGTGTCGAACAGCCAGATCGATCTGACCTGGATCGACAACGCCACCAACGAGGACGGCTTCAAGGTGTTCCGGGAAACAAACCCCGGATCGAGCCAGGAGCCGGTAACCGTTCTCGGTAGCGACAAGACCGCCTTCCAGGACGATGGCCTGAATCCGAGCACCACGTACCATTACCGGGTGGTGGCCTACAACGGGGCCGGTGTTTCAAAGGAATCCGCCACTGGTTCGGCGACCACGACCGGGGGTACCGGCATGCCCCACATCGCGCTCTCCAGCCAATCCGCTTCCTTCCAGGCTCAGGCGAACGGCGCCGACCCCGCCCCCAAAACCATCCAGGTGACCAACTCTGGGGGGGGGACGCTGGAAATTTCCCAGCCCACGATCGAGTACCGCTCCGGCGAGCCGACCGGCTGGCTGGCGGCGAGCCTCGGCGGCAGCACGGCCCCGACAAGCCTGACCCTGTCCGCGACGACTGGTTCCCTCGCGGCCACGACCTATCACGCCACGGTCGCCGTCCTGGCTCCCACTGCGGACAACAGCCCGCAGAACGTGGAGGTCGCCTTCACGGTGAGTTCCGGGACCGGCGCTCCGGCGATCGCCCTGTCGAGCGCCTCGTTGTCCTTCAGCGCCCTGCAAGGTGGCCTGACGACCAACCACCAGCAGGTCTCGATCGCCAACGGCGGCGGCGGGTCCCTGACCGGCCTCGCCGTGGACATCACCTACGGAGCCGGGCAACCGACGGGCTGGCTCGACTACAACCTTGGCGGAACCACCGCCCCGGTCGACCTGACCCTGTGGGCCGCGCCGGGATCCCTGTCCCAGGGTACGTACACGGCCAGCGTGGCGGTCTCCTCGCCCGTGGCCGGAAACAGCCCGCAGAACATCGCGGTGACCTTCACCGTGAACGGGCCCCAGTCGGGGCCCGAGCTGGAGCCCCCGGCGATCTCGGGCGACCAGGTCACTCTGACCTGGACCTTCGACTGGCCCCAGTACGCGTCGAGCAACGACGCCTACCTGCTGGAGGAATCGACCTCGACGCCGCACTCCGGCTACACGCAGATCGGCTCGTACCAGTCCCGGAATTCGCCCTACTCGGTGACCCTGACCCGGTCACCCGGCACCTACTACTACCGGGTTCGCGCCAGGACCTGCTTCGGTCTGACCGCCTACAGCCAGACCCGGGGGGCGGTCGTCGGCGGGCAAACCCGCAGCCTCCGCATCACCAACAGTTCTGAGACCGGGCTGTTCCTGGACAGGGTCGTGCAGATGAAGATCATCCCCGTGGACGGCACTTTCGGCACAGCGGACCTGCTGGGTACCGACAACCGTTGCTGGGATATCCCCCAGGCAGCGATTCAGCAGGGCCAGTCGCGGTCCTTCGAGGTGACGATCGGCCAGACCTACTGGATCATGATCGGTCTGGGCAAGTGGGAGTGCGACGGTACTGGTGAGGTATGTCCCTCCTACAACTGCTGGTGGGAACGGCGCTACTTCACCACCCCGCAGTGGGAGAACTACTGGGTGTGGGTCGCCGTCGCCGTGGACGGTCACCAGAGCGGCGAGTGGGAGTGGAGGATCACCGGGTCCTATCTCAGCGGAACGCTCAAGGTGACTCCGGCCGGCAACAACGGCATCCCGTTCAACGTGACGAACTGGAATCCGATCCCGGGCACCGCGCCGAAGGGGGTGCCCCTGGAGCCCACCAGCTGGGCGGTGAGGTAACAACCCCGGTCCGACACCTCCCGGCGGACGGCCCCGGTGGCCGTTCGCCGGGAGGTTCTTCGCCTTTAATCCCTTGCCACCACCTGGTTCCCCTCCTGAAGGCGCCGCGACCGGTCGCCAGGCCGCCATCTTTTCCCGGAGGATATCATGCGAACCACCCTCATTCTCACCGCCGCCCTGCTGGCCGCCCTGGCCCCCGGGGCGATCCTGGCTTGCGATCCCGGTGACAGGTCCGGGCTTCACGCCTCCCGGGACCTGGTATGTCCTCCCCTCACGACATCCACACCGTTCACTAACCATCCGGCCAACCCGATCTTCGCCGCCCCCGCCTGGCTGGAGGGGGGAATCGACTGCTTCTCCGTCGCCAGGGACGAGGCCGGGTTCGTTATGCTGTTCACCGCCGCTCACGCAGGCGAGCAAGGGTTCTTCCGGCTGACATCCCCTGACGGGATCGCCTGGAGCGAGCCGGACTCAGTGCCGAACTTCCCCCGGAACGAATGGTGGTACGGCAACATCAAGTGCCCGGACCTGCAGTTCCGGGGCGGCCTGCTGCACCTCTATTTCAAGGGGGTGGTCCCGGATTCTGTGCTAGACGCCGCCATCGGCTACGCCTTCTCGACCGATCGGGGTTCGAGCTGGTCCGTCCACCCCACTCCGGTCCTCACCCAGACCGAGCGCTACGAGGCAGAGCTGGTGGACGCACCCTCGGTGGTCCGGTTCGGCGCCCAGTACGTGATGAGCTACATGACCAAGGCGGAGGTGGAACAGCACTGGCGCTTCTTCTCCTGTCTGGCCTTCTCGGATGACGGCCTCGTGTGGACCAAGCATCCCCAGAACCCGATCCTGGGGCCCTCGGTCGGGGGCTGGTACGACTACGCGGCGAGCCGGGCCCGGCTGCTGGTCGATCCTTTCCAGCCCATCCTCCACATGTTCTTCACCGGGACGACGACCGGGGGGAACCGGTGCGGGAGATTCGGTCGGGCCTTTTCGGTGGACGGTGGCGTGAGCTGGGAGGTCGATCCCCTGCCGGTCCTCGACCTGCCCGCGTCGGCCGGCGCCTGGAACGACGGGAGCATCTGGTGCGGCAGCTTCACCTGGAACGATGAGCAGGACCTGCTGTCCCTCTACTTCGTCGGTCTGAGCACGCTCCCGGGTTCCGCGAACATGTTCGGGGTCGCCCTGGCCGACTGGCCGCTCGATACCACGGTCGAGGTCGGCCAGGGGCTGGAGCCGCCGGCCTTTCCCTTGCAGCTGATCCCGATGCCGAACCCGTCCACGAGCCAGATTGCCATCCGGCTCCTGTGCGGGACCGGTCTGCCTGCCACCCGGATCAGCCTGCGGGTGTACGATCTCTCCGGGAGGTTCGTCAGGGAGCTGTGGAGCGGAGAAACCGGCAGCCTTCCCGGCGTCGTCTCCTGGGACGGTCTGGACCGGCGAGGTAAGCCGACGGCGGCGGGGCGCTACCTGGTCCGGGCGGCGGCCAGCGGGGGATTCCTGGGTGGGGTGTGCGTGACCCGGCTGCGGTAGCTCCCAGGCCGGATCACAAATCGCCCTCCTGGTCAGCCCCCGGACGGGGGAAGCGGATTTCCGCCGTCACCGGGAAGTGGTCGGACGGGTACCGCCCCCCGTCGTGGGTTCGGATGATGGCGGCGGTCACCGGGGTGAGGTCCGGCGAGATCAGGATCCAGTCGATGCGGGGCCCGTCGGTTTCGCCCCGGAAGCCGTTGAAGGTGCCCTGCCCGGGACCGATCTCGTGCAGGGCGGCGAAGGTATCGATGAAGCCGGGCGCCGACCCGACAGTCCCGCCGGTCAATACCTGGTAGGGGCCCTCGGCCGTCGGGTCGGCCGGAGCGTTGAAATCGCCGGCGACAAGGACGGGGACGCCGTCGCAGATGGCCGCGAGCCGGTCCCTGATGAGCCTGGCGGAGTTGAGCCGGGCCTCGGCCCCAACGTGGTCGAAGTGGGTGTTCAGGAAGCAGAATTCCCGCAGCGAGTCGGCCCTCGCCTGGAGCCGGACCCAGGAGGCGATCCGGGGCAAGGCGCTGTCCCAGCTCCGGCTGCCGATTTCCCGGGGCGTGTCGCTGAGCCAGAAGTGGCCCTCGGCGATCTTGCGGAACCGTTCCGCGCGGAAGAAGATCGCGCACATCTCTCCTTCCTGTCCACCGTCCTCGCGTCCCACGCCAACGAATCCGTACCGGGGCAGCGCTGCGCGCAGGAAATCGGCTTGCGCCGCCAGACACTCCTGCATCCCGAGCAGGTCGGGGTCGAAATCCTTTATCGTGTCGAGAAGGAATTCGCGTCGGTTCAACCAGGCGTTCCCCCCGTCGGGGGCAGTTCCGTAGCGGATGTTGAAGCTCATCACGCGAAGCTCGCTCGCCTGGGCGTCGGGGTTGCCGTGGCCCCGGAGCGGCAAGAGGGCCCAGAGCGCGAGAGCGACCAGCAGGAAGGTCGGCGGGTTCCTCGGGTGCATCGTTTTTCCCCCAGCCCGGATTTCTCTCGTAACCGGCCTCATCGCTTCCCGGTGATGACGAAGGGGGCCCAGTAGAAGGGATCGGCCCATCGCGGCTGGTTGCGCACAAATGGTCGCCAATCATAACGCGTGTCGTTATAAACGTAACATGAAAGTGCGCTATAACATCGGCCATGTTACTGTGCAGGCGTGGCCTTAGATCAGCAGGCTGATCCTAGCGTCATGGTGCCCCTTGGCCG
>CAZAHC010000110.1:0-10409 GCA_964484595.1 uncultured Fibrobacteraceae bacterium
CTCGCAGTCAGGATGCGGCCTCGCGCAGGAAGCGCGCCGCCTCCTCCGGTGACGTGGGGTTGATGTAAAAGTCGGTGCCGGTCTCGAAGCCTGCCACGCGGGTCAGGCGCGGCATCAGCTCCAGATGCCAGTGGAAGTCCTCCTCAAGCGTCTGCCAGTAGTTGCGCTGGGTGGCGAAGGCTTCGGTGTTCGGGGCCGTGTGGATAACCAGGTTGAACGGCGGATCTTCCAGCACCCGCTTCAGCCGACGGCAGACGTCACCCAGGCACTCGGCGAGGGAGGCCATCTCCGCCTCCGACGCGTCGGTCAGCCGGTACCGGTGCTCGCGCGGCATTATCATCAGCTCGAAGGGAAAACGGCTGGCGTAGGGGGCGAAGGCCACGAAGTGCTCGTTCTGCGTGATCAGCCGCTCGCCGCGGTCCATTTCCTCGCGCAGGACGTCGCAGAACAGGCAGCGCTTCTTGAGGGCGAAGTGGGCCTTGGCCTGCTGGAGCTCCTGCACCACGATCCGGGGGATGATCGGGGTGGCGATGATCTGGCTGTGGGGATGGGCCAGCGTGGCGCCGGCCACCGCCCCGTGATTCTGGAACACCAGCGCGTACTGCAGCCGCCGGTCGCGGTAGAGATCGCTCACCCGCTCCTGAAACACCTGCAGCAGGCGGGTCAGGTGGACGGCCGGCAGGGTGGCCAGGTCGGCATCGTGCTGATCGGTGTCGATGACCACCTCGTGCGCCCCCACGCCGCACATGCAGTCGTAGAGCCCGCGGCCGCGGCGGTCCAGGTCCCCCTCCACGCTCAGGGCGGGGTACTTGTTGGGGATGACCCGGATCTGCCAGCCGGGGCCGTTGGCAGCCGCGCCCGCTTCCCGGCCAACCGCGAGGATCTCCGACGGCGTGCGCTTCTCCTCACCCGGACAGAACGGACAGTAACCGGCTTCGGCGGGACGGGCCGCCACCTGCAGATCGTGGGGCCGCCGGCTCCGGTCGGTGGCGATGATGACCCAGCGTCCCTGGATCAGATCGTAACGCAGTTCCGACATCGATTCTCCCCGCCGCCGGGACGCCGGTCACTCGTGGCGCAGGACAAAGGAAAGACCGTACAGGCACTCCTCGCCGGGAGCGAGGTCCGTCTCCCACAGCGGCAGCAGCATGTGCCCCTGGTAATTGAGTTCGAAACCGCTCTCGGCCTGGGAGACCGTGTTCACCTCGTGCACCCAGATCTCGCAGGACTCGGCGAAGCGCCAGCCGAGAAACGTGCCGCGGAGCGGAACGTGCAGGGAAAGCTCCTGCCGCTCACCCAGCACCCCGGGCGCGAGCAGATCGGCCTCACCCTCCCCGGCCACGAGATAAGTCTGCTGCGCGAGAAGCGCCAGGTTCCACTCCGGCGCGAACCGGAACCGCACCCGGCTCTCGCCCTCGTTGCAGAGCTGCCAGCCGACCTCGAACCCTGCCGTGTCGCCGGCCAGCGCGATTCTCTTGCGCAGGAAGATCGGCCAGCTGGCACCCTCGCGATCGCGGTAATTGCCCGCCCGCTCGCAGACGATCTCCGCCGCGCCGGCCGCGGTCCATCCCCGCACCGCCGGTCCCCGCCTTTGCAGGGAACGCTGCGGCTGCACCAGGGCATAGGGCGCCTCGGCGAAGTCGCCGCCGTCGGCGTCGGCCATCGCCGCGAGCGACTCGTCGCAGTCGACGTCCCGGTGCAGCAGGCGATCCAGCAAGGAGAAACGACAGCTGGGATCGACCGCCAGCGCCTGCCTCAACTCGTCGGTGACCTCCTGAGGACGATCGTGGATGGAGGGCTTGCCCGAAGGGTTGCCCTCGTTCTCCGCTCCCGCCTGGCCGTCCGCAGGGGCGCCGCTCTTCATTATCTTGCGGTGATACGCCTCGGAGCGACGCCGCAAGGTGTTCTGCCAGTTCACCCGCGCCTGACCATCCTCCAGCACCACGCAGGCGGCGCCCCGGCCAGGGCAGACGAACAGATCCAGCCGGTCGTTGCGCAGCCGCAAGTCCCATTCCGGGCTTCCGGTGACGGCGACCGCGCTAACGCCTTCTCGCGGCAAGCAGTCGGCGATGGCGGCGGTGCCTTCGATGAGCTGCTCGTAGACGGCGTGACGCAGGTGCGGCAGGTAGAGGCCCCCGAACACCCCGTGCCAGTAGGCGCAGTTGCACTGTGCCTTCCACAGGGCCCGGGTGGCTTCCTCGATCCCCCCGCCGGTTCCGGCTTGCCGGGCGTGCGCGATATCGTGGTGCAGCAGCAGCGCCCGGCCGTACATCAGGCTGCTCTCCTGGTAGCGTTGCAGGAACTGGCGCCAGAATCCGCCGCGCAGGAATGATCGTAGCTCCGGCCACTTGCCGTCTTCCTTGGCCGCGGTGACCAGATCGGTGAACCTCTCGGCGGCGGGCACCGGCAGGGCCCATTCCGTCATCTCGAAGTAACTGCCCGGCGGCAGATAGACCTTGCGCCGGGGCGGGCAGGCGGCCAGCGCCTCGCCGGGCGTGACCAGTTCCAGCCAGTCCGCCTCGCGGGCCACCGCGGTGAAGAAACGATCCAGCCAGCCGCGCGTGTAGACCCAGTCGTAGGTGTCGGGCCAGGACCCGAACTTCTCCCCGTCGTCGACCATCACCAGCAAGCCGTCCGGGTTCCGCCGGTGCAGCTCCCGGCAGAGGGCGACCGTCCGGTCGGGCTCGCGGAAGGGAATCAGGTACCGGAGCTCCTCCGAGATCGGCAGCAACGCGACCTGCGCGCCCAACTCCTCGGTCAGCAGCGGGGCCGTGGTGAGCTCCTCCTCGGTCAGGCCGGCCTGGATGAAGTGGTAATCGTCCAGCAGGGCGTACTCGATCCCCGCCGCCGCCAGCGAACCTGCCAGCTGCGGCTCCCAGACCCGCTCAGCGAGCCAGATCCCGCGCACCTCGGTGCCGAAGCGCTCCCGGACCGCCCGGCTCATCATTTCGATCTGACCGAGCCGGTCCGCCTCGGGGATGGCGGGCAGGATCGGCTCGTAGAAGGCGCCGCCGAGGATCTCGACCCGCCCGCCGGCGACCAAGGCGGCGAGCCGGTCCATGTATTCCGGCCGGTTCCGCTCCAGCCACTCCCAGAGGGGCCCGGAATGATGCAGGCAGAGCCGGATGGCCGGATGGGCCTCCAGGACCTCCAGAAACGGCAGGTAGCTCTTCTGGAAGACGTCGGCGAAGACGTGGTCGAAGTTCCCTATCGGCTGGTGGTTGTGGATGCCGAGAACGAGCTTCATGAAATCCTTTCTTGCCCCGGGCCGGGCCCGGTCAGACGATCCAGTCGTCGGCGTCGTCCGGATGGAACGGTACCCGCAGGGTCAGGCAGCTGTCCGCCGGGATCACCTGCTCGGTCCCCTCCGCGCCGGCGATCGAGACCAGGAACCGGCACTGCTCACCCGGCGCCAGGCCCAGCAACCGCCAGCTAACCATGATCTCGACGATGCGGTCGAAGACGCCCGCCACCTCAGGACCGGTCGCCGCGGAATCCGGCCCCGGGAAATCCAGGCGACCGGGCCCGCTCACCCACACCGGAAACCGCAGCCGGACCGGGTCGGCCGGCCGTTCCAGCAGGCTCACCGCGACCGTCTTGCCGGCAAGCCCGGCAAGCCCCAGGCGGGGCTCCGGATCCAGACGCAGGAAAAGATGCTCAGGGCTGCCGCCGAAGTAAAGTTTCGCGACCGGAGGCTCGGCCCGCTGCATGGCCTCGGTTCCCCGCGGCTCGTGCCAGCCGGCGTCGAGCCACTCGAAATAGGTGGAGACCCTCCCGTCGAGTTCGACCTGCAGGGGAAACCGCGGCGGGCGTACCCGGGACCGCTCGCTCCCGGTCAGCAAGGGAATCCGCAGGACCGGGTCGGGGTCCTCCGCGAGGAAACCGTACACGTTGGCCAGGTGACCGCGGAACTACGAATCGAACTCGGTCGCGAAATCGGTGACGTGGTCATCGCCGTACCACCAGAACCAGTCACTGCCCTGGGCGGCGGCCATCGCCTGCCAGGCGCTCGCCACCGAGCCCGCGCAGCCCGGCCCGACCAGGTCCGGGTCTGGTGCGGGGACCTCCCGGCCGGATCCGGCCAGCGTGAGGGTTCGTACCGCGCCCGCCGCGGCGAGACGCTCTTCCAGCCACTGCCTGACCGCGGCCAGCCGCTCCCAGGCGGCGTTCTTCTCCGGGTGACCAATCCAGGTGGTGAAATCCCGGCGGATCCAGGAACCAGCGACCAGGCGGTCCAGCGGGCGCGCCTCGCCCCCGGACTCGGCCAGGAAATCGGCGAAGGTGGACCAGCGCAGGCCCTCGGCGGCGGCCACCCCCTGATAGAGCTCGCGCAGGAAAGGAATGCCGCCGTCAGCGTAATACTCCCACGGGTTCTCACCATCGAGGATGAGGGGGAGCAGATGGGGCCCTGCCGGCAGGTCGGCGGCCAACTGCTGCAATCGCTGCACCAGATCGGCGGCCGCCTTGCGGGGCGACCAGTTGGCGTAGACGAAGCCGATCCGATCGGACAGATCCCGGTCCCGGAAGAAGAGGGCCGGCGCCCACTCCCCGCCCCAGCGGAAGGCCTGGCAAAACCCGGCCGCCGTGGATTCGTCCGGCGCCAGCGAGGCGGCCAGGACCTCCTCGTCGGATCCGAGCCAGGACACCCCCTCGGTGGCGAAGACCCGGACGGCCTCCTCGCTCACCGACCCCTCCGCGGGCCACATGCCGGACGGACGGACGCCCAGGATCCGCTCCGTCTCGTCCAGGGCGGTCCGGACGTGATACCAGGCGTCCCCGGGTCGCTCGATTCGCACGGCCGGCAGAGACAGGTCCGGAACCGCCTCGCGGGCGGACTCGGTGTCGCAGAGCAAGGGCAGGATGGGATGGGCCAGCGGCGTGCAGGAGATCTCGACCGCGGCCGAACGGGCCGCCTCGCGGTAGGCGGGCAGGACCCCTTGCAGGAACTCGTCCTGCAGATCGAGCAGGTCGTTTTTCTCCTGCGCGGTGAAGCCCAGGCCCTTCCGGAAGAGGGCCGTGACCAGCTCGTGTTCGCGCAGGGTCCGGCCCGACCAGGCCAGCTGGAAGCCGACCTGGAGGTCGAGCAGCTCCTGGTCGTCAAAGGCGCCGGCGTCGTCCGCGCCGATCCGCCCGCCCAGGCGCTGCCTTTTTTGCCAGAGTTCCCCCAGGCGCGGCAGGTCGACGAACCGCCGCCCATGGTGGAAGGCGAAGAAGCGCTGCAGCAGGAGCGCGCGTTCGGCCGCCGACAGCTCCGCCGGCGGTTTGCGGGCCAGGGTCAGGAACTCGTCCTCCACCGCTGGGCCTGCCTCGAGCTGGCGCAGCAGGACCGGGGACAGGTTGAGCACCGCGCGCGCGTCGGTGACCTCGCGCAACACCCGCAAGGTGTCGAAATAGCTGAACAGCGCGTGCAGCCGGACCCAGGGCAGACGCGCCCGGCCGGCCCGGGAGTCCACGTAGTCGGGTTGGTGCAGGTGCCACAGGATCGTGACCGCGAGTTCGCCGCCGGCCATTCATTTACCTCAAAACTGCGGGAACCTTTTCCCCTCGCTGGCGTAGCATACATCGCTGACAAGAGAGTTCAACAAGGCATCCCCCCCTTGCCTGAGGCGACTTTCGAGGCGGCGGACAAGGCGCACTACCAAGCAGGTCGGGGCTCCCCA
Source organism: uncultured Fibrobacteraceae bacterium (assembly GCA_964484595.1). Classification (GTDB taxonomy): domain Bacteria; phylum Krumholzibacteriota; class Krumholzibacteriia; order LZORAL124-64-63; family LZORAL124-64-63; genus CAZAHC01. Next base: position 5,661 of record CAZAHC010000110.1, read on the forward strand.
GGGAGCCCCGACTTGTTGTATCTCCTGGGGGAATTGCTCAGAACAAGGGCAGGTCCCGCCGGGGCAGGTCGCCCGCGCTCAGACGACCGGCCACGTACTCGCCCAGCGTCTGGAAGTTTCCGCCGGCGAGAACGGCGGCGACCTTGTCGGGCATGGTGTTCTGCCCCCCCTGGCTGCGCAGGCGGCTCAGCAGCGACATCCTGACTTCCGGCCGGAAGTCGTCCAGCTCCCAGGGATGCAGGTAGACGATCACCGGCACGGACTGCCGGTGAGCCAGACGGCGCAGCAGGCGAAAGGCGCCCATTGGCAACAGCCGCAGGTATCCGCCCCCGGCAAAGGGCAGGTTCACCCCGGCCAGGCGCACCGTGGTCATGGGCACGGTGACGAAATCGTCCGCGCCTGCCAGCAGGAACGGCTGCCGGGGCCCAGCGGGCTGCCCGTACCGGGGATGATGGATCGGAAAGAGCGAGCAGTCGTACGCCAGGCCGCGGTCGGCCAGCAGCCGCAGGTAGGAGTGGACGGGCGGCGTGATGCTGAAGCTGGGCGCACGATAGCCGGCGACCTGGCCGGCGCCGGCGGTTCGCAGGGCGGCGAGGCCCCGATCCAGGTCGGCCAGGAAATCGGCCTCGTTCAGCCGGAACACCACCGGATGGGCAAAGCCGTGGCAGCCGATCTCGTGGCCGGCCGCAGCGAGGCGGGACACCAGGTCGGGATGGCGCTCGGCCGTCCAGCCCAGCACGAAGAAGGTGGCGCGCACCCCGAAACGGTCCAGCAACTCCAGGCAACGGTCGGTGGCCTCGACAACCCGCGAATCCTGCTCGTCCCAGGTCTCAGGCGGCACGTACGGCAGGTAGTTGTGGCCGTGAAACCACTCCTCCACGTCGATGGTGATGATGTCAGCCTGGTTACTCAGATCCCGCCTCCGAAACGGAGCCGTCAGGGACGGCCACGCAGGCAAACTGCAGGTACTGCATCTCGGCCCACCTGCCCAGCGTGAGCAGGTTCACCAGCCGGAACTTCCAGGAACGGGTGGGATGGATGCCCACCACTCGCTCCAGCCGGTAGCCGCCCCCCCCGAACAGCGGGGCCAGGCTGCGCCTGGTGAAGAACCGCAGGTGCGAGCGGTCCAGTATTCCCTCATCGGTGTAATCCCACCGGCCCTTTACCACCAGCTCCCACAGGTGGGGGAAGAAGCGCACGTTGGGCACCGAGGCCAACAGGCGGCCGGTGAGGGTCAGCTTCGGGCGCAGCGCCGTGAGCAAGACCTCGGGCTGGGTCAGATGTTCCAGCACGTCGTTCAGGACGATGCAATCGAAGGCGGCATCGGGCAGGTCGGGCGCGAGGGCCACCGCGTCACCCTGCAGGACGTGGTCCAGCGCGCCGGCGGCGGCGCGAGCGGAACCGGGGTCGAGCTCGATCCCCCAAACCTCGGCGCCACGCTCGGCCTTTAGCCGGGCGGCAAAGATCCCCTGCCCGCAGCCGACGTCCAGGATCTTCCGGGCGGCCGGCGGCACGAAGGCCACCATCTCGGGCCTGGGGCGCTGGAAGTACTCGGGCTGGGCCACAATCAGAACCTCGCAGGAATCATTCCCCTTTGCGCCCCAAGCTAGCATGAAACCAACGGTTGCGGGGAGGGCCAATATCTCTGGCCGGGTACAGGCCAGGGCAGGGAACGGTGTGCCACGTGGCAACGAGCCGGAAGTTTTCCGGCAGGCAGGTCTCACCCTGTCCGAGCCTAAGGGTGGTGGATCTCCCCGGAAGTGATCTCGTTGAGCAGGCGGCCAAGATCGTTGACGTGCCCGACCACGATGAGGCGATCGCCGTCGGCCAGGGGCCGGTCCGGATCGGGCAGCTCGTTCAGGGCCCGTCCGGTCCATCCCCGCCTCTTCACCGCCAGGACCGAGACGCCGTAGCGCTGCCGGAGCTGCAGCTCCCGGAGAGTACGACCGCTGAACGATTCCGGGGGCGTCAGGAGCTGGACCTTGTACGCCTCGGGCAGATCGACGCAGTCGGGCAGGCCGGTGTCTCCGTGCACCAGCTTGATCCCGAGGTCCTCCTTGTGCAGGACCTCGCGGTTGTAGACCTCGAAGATCGCCTGGCGGGTGACCACGCCCACCAGCTGCGGGCGGTCCGGCGAGTCGAGCACCGGCAGGTCGGGCAGGTCCTCCTCGCCGAGCAGGAGCAGACAGTCTTCCAGGTTGGCGACCCGGTAGACGAACCTCTCGGCCGGCCCGCAGATGTCCGCCGCGACCACGACCTTGCCCAGGCTTTCGGCGTGCAGGATGTCCTTGACGTCGTGGATCGTGATCCGTCCGGCCAGGGTCCGGTCGGGCCGGATCACGTAGTAGTGGCTGTCCGGGTTGGCGAGGAACAGCTTGAGGATCTTGTCCAGGGTGAAGGATTCCTGGATGGCGACCGGGTTGGCCTCCATGATGTCCTGGACGTGGTAGTTGCGCAGGACGGCGCTCTCGCGCCCCAGGTCGAGCCGCAAGCCGCGGCGGGCGAACTTCAGGGTGAAGATGCTGTCCGTCATCACGCTCCTGGCCACCAGCACCGCGGTGATGCAGGCGAGCATCAGGGGCAGGATGATCCGGTACTCCCCCGTCATCTCGAAGAGGATGAGGATGGCGGTCAGGGGCCCCCGGGTGGCGGCGGCCACCATCGCGGCCATGCCCACGAGGGCGAAGGCGCCGATGGCTCCGACGTTGGCGGGAAAGAGCTGCCCCATCAGCGAGCCGTAGGCGCCGCCGAGCATCCCGCCCAGGAAGAGCGCCGGCGCGAAGATGCCGCCGGAGAAACCCGAGCCGAGGGTCAGGTTCACCGCCACCAGCTTCACCAGCACCAGCGCGAACATGAGCTGCCAGGCCATCTGGCCGTTCAGCGCGTGGACCATCGAGGAATAACCGATGCCGTAGACCTGGGGAAACCAGACCACCAGCACGCCCAGCGGCACCGCCCCGAGCAGCGGTTTCAGGTAAGGCGGGAAGGAGATCCGGTCAAAGAGATCCTCGGTGCCGTAGAGGGACCGCACGTAGAGCACGCTGACCAGTCCGACCAGCACGCCGAGGATCAGGTAGAACGGCAGCTCGGCGGGCGAGTGGATGGTGAATCCCGGCACCGGAAAGGCGGGGGTGTCGCCCAGGAAGTGGCGGCTGACCGCGGTGGCGCAGACGCTGGCGACGATGATCGGGCTGAAGGTGACGATGGCGAAGTCGCGCAGGATTATCTCGAGCGCGAAGAAGGCCCCCGCGATGGGAGCGTTGAAGGTGGCGGCGATTCCAGCGGCGGCACCGCAGCCGATCATGGTGCGCAGCCGCTGCGGGGAGAAGCGGAGCCACTGGCCAACGCTGCTTGCCAGGGCGGCGCCGATCTGGATGATCGGCCCCTCCCGGCCGACCGAGCCGCCGAAGGCGATGGTCACCGCGCTCGCCAGGGTCTTCACGCCGGCGACGATCGGGCGGATCACGCCGTTCTTGAACACCACCGCGTTGATGACCTCGGGCACGCCGTGCCCCTTGGCCTCGCGGGCCAGGAAGTACACGACCGGCCCGACCACGAGGCCGCCGACCACCGGCAACAGCACTTGTCGCCACCAGGGCAGGCCCTCGAGCAGGGCCACTGCATCCTCGCCCTGCCCGATGGCGAAGGCCTGGAAGAACTGCACTAGCCAGCGGAAGAAGATCGCGCCGAAGCCGCCGATCACGCCCACGAGGACGGCGACCACGACCATGATCGTGGTCTCCTCCGGCGAAAACCGCCGGATCAGTCGCAACAAGGCACGGCGCGCCCGGGTGGCAAACCTGGCTGACTGGCTGTCCGACATCGGCAGGCTCCTGGTCGGTGGCAACGGTGCGGCGGGTCGGCGTCGTTACGGCGGGAGTAACCCGCGCGGGGATCGGTTTCGGCCCCCGGCCCGCGCCGCCCGCGGGGAAAACTGGCAAAACCTCCCCGCCTAGTCAATACTATCGGCAACGTTTGCCAGGTCGCCGGCGGCGGCGGCCGGACCCAGCCGAAAAGAGGATCCATGCAGCAAGGACCGGATTCCGCAGAGAACCGGCTCGCCTCCCGTGGCGAGACGGACGGCGTCACGGTCGCCACCCTGACCAACGGCCTGAAGATCGTCGTCAAGGAGGACCACCGCACGCCGGTGGCCATCTGCCACGTCTGGGTGCGCGTCGGCTCCAACCAGGAGTCCGACGGGGTGCGTGGCTGGGCCCACGGCATCGAGCACCTGATCTTCAAGGGCACCGACCGCAGGGACGAGGGCGACTTCGCCCGCGAGGTCGCCGAGGCGGGGGGCATCACCAACGCCGGCACCGGTTACGAGACCACCAGTTACCACATCACCGTGCCGAGCGAGAACATCGACCGCGCCTTCGACATCCTCGCCGACGCTCTCTTCGGCGCCACCTTCGCCCCGGACTCCCTCGACGCCGAGCGGAAGGTCCTGGTGCACGAGAATCACATGTACGACGACATCCCCTATGGGTTCGGCATCACCTGGCGCTGGGGCCTGGCGCTGGCCTTCGACCGGAGCCCCTACCGGTATCCGATCTGCGGAGAGGACGAGGGGCTGCTGGGCGCGCCGCGCGAGGACATCGTCGCCTTCTACCGGGCGCGGTACCGCCCTGACAACATGACCGCCGTAGTGGTTGGTGACGTCGAGACCGATCAGGTCCTCCGGCAGCTCGCCGAACTCTTCGGCGGGGTTGTCGCCGGCCCCGCCGCACCGGCGACTGCGTTGCCGAT
>CAZAHC010000111.1:0-10316 GCA_964484595.1 uncultured Fibrobacteraceae bacterium
GGGCGGCAGCGTTCCCTTGCGGATCCAGGAATTGACCGTGGTCTTTCACCTGCGCAACCTGATCCGGGACGAAGCCGAAGGTTCCAGTGCCGTTCCGAACCTGCTGCAGGAGCTCAAGCAGGCCTTGCTCGGCGGGGAGACGGTGCCGGAATGGCAGTCCGCGCTGGCCCTGCTGGCGACCCTCGTAACGGTCACCCTGCTGGGGATCTGGCTGCTGCGCCGGAAAGAGATCTTCAAGTGACGACGGCCGGTCGGCCCGGCCGACCGAGACCGGGACCAGCGAATCGATGGCCTTACCCGCATCCTTCTTCCAGCGATCCACCTTGACCGTGGCCCGGGAGCTGATCGGCGCCGTCCTGGTCGCCGGCACCGGTCGCCGGCGGGTGGCCGGGCGCATCGTGGAGGCAGAGGCCTACCTGGGGAACGACGATCCGGCCTCACATGCCGCCGCCGGTCCGACCAAGCGGGCCGCGATCATGTTCGGTCCAGCGGGGATGGCTTATGTCTACTTCGTCTATGGGATGTACCACTGTCTCAACGTGGTCACCGAGCCGGAGGGACGCCCCGGGGCGGTCTTGCTCAGGGCGCTGGAACCGTTGGCGGGGCAGGCCTTGATGGCGAGGCGGCGACGGCGGGGAAGGCGGGGCCGCGGGGCGCCGCTGCGCGAGTCCGATCTGGCCAGCGGTCCGGGCAAGCTCTGCCAGGCTTGCGGGATCGATCTGGCCTGGAACGGGCTCTCCTTCCTGCACGGGGGCGCTCGCGGGCGCTATCTGAGCCTGGAGCCCCCATGCGGCCCTGCGGGTCGCGTCGTTGCCACGACGCGAATCGGGGTACGCCGGGCCGCCTCGCGGCCCTACCGGTTCGTTGCCGCCGAGAGTGATTGTCTAAGTTCTCCGGTCCGCCCTCGCAGATAGGCCCGGACCGGTTTGACATGCTGGGTCGAAGGTGTTAGCGTGCCGGCAGTTGGGACCCAGGACCCACCCCCCGGCAACGCCACGACACGAAATATCCCGGACTCACCGGGAAATCGTTGCACCGCTCCGCCTGCGGCGGGGCCAACCTCGTGGAGGCTCTTATGCCCAAGATAACCAGACCGTTCCTGGCGGCGCTGGCCGCCCTCCTCCTGCTGGTCGGAACCGCTCCGGCCCTGGCCGGAGGATTCGAGAAACTAGAGGAACAGGTTCAGGAATTCACCCTGGACAACGGGATCAAGTTCCTGGTCCTCCAGCGACACGACGTGCCCACCTTCTCCTTCAATACCTACATGGATGTCGGCAGCGTCGACGAGGTGACCGGGATCACCGGCCTCGCCCACATCCTCGAGCACATGGCCTTCAAGGGTACGAGCCAGATCGGCACCAGCGACCCGAAAAAGGAACGGAAGGCGATGGTCGCCGAGGACCAGGCCTTCCAGGACCTCAAGGACGCGCGCGTCGAGCTGACCCAGGTGCAGGCCAACTACGAGAAGAAGCTGGCCCTGATCCCGGACGAGAAAATGGAGCAGGTCCTCGAGATCGAGGAGCTCCTGCAGGCCGACCCCGCGGATCTTTCCGTGAAGTTCGAGGGGTCGACCGGCCCCGGCCTCGAGGGTCAGGAGGCCGGTGAAGTCTTCCAGATCCAGGTCGAACACGGCGCGGGGGTGGAGGAGAAACGGACCCATTCCTTCACCGTCGGCGCGGTCGAGTTCGAGGCCCTGATGCAGTTCATGGAACAGGTCAAGCCGCTCATGCAGAACGTCCTGGACAAGGAGCAGGCCTTCGAGGCAGCCAAGGACGAGGCTCGCAAGTACGTGGTGAGCAACGAGTTCGGCCAGATCGTCGAGAACAACGGCGGCCGCGGCATGAACGCCACCACCGGTTGCGACGCCACCAACTACTTCTACGCTCTGCCCGCCAACCGTCTCGAGCTGTGGGCCTACCTCGAGGGAAACCGGATGGCCGATCCCGTCCTGCGCGAGTTCTACACCGAGAAGGACGGGCCGGTGACCGAGGAACGCCGGATGCGGACCGACAACAACCCCATCGGGATGATGATCGAGCAGTTCCAGAACCTCGCCTATCACGCTCATCCCTACCACCACTCGACCATCGGCTACATGTCCGACATCAACAACATCACCCGGCAGGAGTGCGAGGAGTTCTACCGGCGGAACTACGTCGGCGAGCGGATGACCGTCGCCGTGGTGGGGGACGTCGAGTTCGACAAGGTCCAGCGCCTGGCCAAGAAATTCTTCAGCGGCATCTCCGGAGCCAAGGCCCCCCGGGTCGAGACCGTCGAGCCCGCCCAGCTCGGGGAGCGGCGCCAGATCCTCAAGCACTCTTCCCAGCCCATGTACGCCTCCGGTTTCCACATCGGCAGCATCAACCATCCTGACTATCCGGTCTTCGAGGCGATAGCGGATATCATGGGGCAGGGTCGCACGAGCCGGCTCTACAAGACCCTGGTCAAGGACCAGAAGTTGGCCGTCCAGGCGGTCACCTTCTGCGGTTTCCCCGGCAACAAGTACCCCAGCCAGATCATCTTCCTCGGCATTCCCGCCAAGGACGTCACCGCCCTGGAGATCGAGGAGGTCATCTTCGCCGAGATCGAGAAGCTCAAGAACGAGGGTGTGACGGCGGAGGAGCTGGCCGGTGTCAAGCGGCGAGCCAAGGCCGGCTTCATCCGCTCCCTGGAGGGGAATCGCGGCCTGGCCGTGCAGCTCTGCCACTTCCAGGCCAAGACAGGCGACTGGCGGAATACCTTCGGCCAGGTCGAGGCGATCGACGCCGTCACCCAGGCCGACATCAAGCGGGTGGCCAACGAGATCCTGACCGATGCCAACCGGACCGTGGTCTACATCGAGACCGTCGAGGAAGAAAGCTAAATCGCGAGCCGCCCCGCGGGCGGCCCGGAAAGGAAAAATCATGAGCGGATTCAGGTTGAAGACGACAGGGGTGGTTCTGCTCCTTCTTCTCGTCTGGCTGGCGGCAGTCCCCGAGGCCGAGGCCAGGAAGAAACCCTGGGAAAAGTTCAAGTATCCGGCGCTGGGTGAGTACGGTGAGATCGATTACGAGCGGGTGGAGATGCCCAACGGCATGATCGTCTTCCTCGCCGAGGATCGTGATTTCCCGGTGGTCAGGCTGGTCGCCACCATCCACACCGGGGGGATCTTCGAGCCGGCGGACAAGGTCGGTATGGCCAGCATCACCGGTTCGGTCCTGCGCACCGGCGGCACGGAGAGCAAGACCGGCGACGAGATCGACGAGCTGGTAGAAGCCCGAGGCATGGTGCTCGAGACCTGGGTCGGCGCCACCGACGGCGGCGCCTACCTCTTCGCCCTGCAGGAGGACGCCGAGCTGGGCATGTCCCTGCTGGCGGATATCCTGATGCACCCGCGCTTCGATCCGGACAAGATCGTCATCGCCAAGAACCAGGAGAAGGCGGGGATCTCCCGGCGCAACGACGATCCCATGACGATCGCCCGCCGGGAGGCGGTCAAGGTCGTCTATGGCGCCGACCACCCCCTGGCGCGGCACCCGGAATACGACTCCATCAATTCGATTGCGCAGCAGGACCTGTTCGATTTCCACGCACGCTACTTCCATCCCAACTACACCTACTTGGTGGTCATCGGTGATTTCCAGCGCGACGAGATGATCGCCACCATCACCAAGGCATTCCAGGACTGGCAGCCGACCGACCTGCCACCGCCGACCGATCCCGAGATCCCGGATTTCCCGCGCACGGTCAACGTGGTGGACAAGGACGATCTCACCCAGTCCACCCTCGTTCTCGGCCACATAGGGATCCGGGCCGACGATCCCAACTACGCCGCCATCCAGGTGGCCAACCGGATCCTAGGCGGCGGGTTCTCCTCCCGGCTCTTCGTAGAGGTTCGCAGCAACCGCGGCTACGCCTACTCGGTCGGCAGCATCCCCGGCACCGGTTTCCGTTTCCCGGGCGTGTTCATGTCCTTCTGCGGCACGAAGTCCGGCACCACCGAGGCGTCGGTCGACGTCATCATCGACCAGATCGAGAAAATGACGACCGAGCCGGTCACCGCCGAGGAGCTGGAGGTTGCCAAGAACGCCATTCTCGACTCCGAGGTTTTCGACTACGACACCAAGCGCGAGATCCTCAACCGCCTGGTGATGTTCGAGAGGTACGGGTACGAGCCGGATTTCCTGAAGAAGTACCAGGAGAAAGTCCGCAACATGACCGCCGAGAAGGTCCTCGCCGCCTGCCAGGCCGTCTGGCACCCCGAGAAGCTGGCGATCCTGGCCGTGGGCAACCGGGCCGAATGGGACGGCGACCTTACGACCTTCGGCCCCGTCACCGAGGTCGACATCACCATCCCCGACCCCGACATCTCACTGGACATCCCGGCCGCCACCGAGGAGTCCCTCCGGCAGGGTCAGGAATGGATGGCCCGGGCGGCCACTGCCATGGCCGGTGACAAGCTGGCCTCGCTGGCCGGCTACCGCGAGAAGATGAACCTGGACGCCAAGGTCATGGGCATGGAGCTGGCCATCAGCGTCGAGAAGACGACCCAGCTTCCCAACCGGCAGCTCGCCGTCCAGAGCTTCATGGGGATGCAGGTCACGAGCTGCCTGAACGGGGACAGCGGCTGGATCAAGGCCCCGCCGACCATGGGCGGGGAAAAGGACATGACCGCCGATCAGGTCGCCGAGGCTCGCAGCGAGATCGCGACCGACACCTTCGTCCTCTTCCGGGACCACGCCGAGTTCTCCTGCCAGGCCCTGCCCCCGGCCAAGGTCGAGGGCCGCCAGTGCCTGCCGGTCTACATCAGCGGTCTGGGCGAGGATGACGATTACATCCTGCTGTTCCTGGACGCCGACACCAGCCTTCCCTTCATCACCCAGAGCCCGGGCCAGCAACCCGGCACCGGGGCGGCGGTGACCCAGAAGGTCAAGGTCACCGAGTATTCGGAGATGGACGGTGTAAAGGTGGCCAAGACCTTCCTCATCACGCACGACGACGAGGAATTCGCCACCGGCACCACCGAGTCCTTCGAGTTAAACCCCGCCATCGACAAGGGCCTGTTCCAGAAGTAGCGGGCACGGAATGCCCGGGCTGCGCGGGCGGCGTTCGACGGACCGCCGCCCGCGGTCCGGGTCAGGAGGTTGACCTGGCTGCCGACCGGTGATACTCTAGTTGCTCGGGTTATTCAGGAAAATACCGGTTTAGGTGGCTGGCACGAGAAAGGAAGCTGCTTCACGGTTCACCCGAGGTCATGAGAAGTTGCGCGACCTTCGACATCCCCGGGGTTTTCACCAGTGAAGCAGCTAGCTGGTATTGTATCACAAAACAGCTTAATTTTGTACATTTAATTAGGTTTCGAAAAAAATGAGGTTTTCCGGGCGGGGCGAGTTCGGCAGGCTGCGTGTGCAACTTGAGATGCTCCTTGACGTATCCGGGTTTATGAATTCGCGCGAAGATCCCGATCCGGAGGGAGACCGATGTTCCTGGAGTTCATAATTGGCCTGATGGTCCTGATGATCCTGCTGAGCCTTGGCCTTCTCCTGCTGAAATTCGTTTTCCACCTGCTGTTGCTGCCGCTGAAGCTCCTGCTCTTCTTGACCAAGTCGTTGCTTTTCCTGGTGCTGGGCCTGCCGTTGCTTATTCTCTTTGGCGTGGTGTTCGCGGCGGTCCTGCCGGTCGGCCTGATCCTGGTCGCCCTGCCGATCTGTCTCGTGGGCGGTCTCGTCTACGCCGCGGTGGCCTGAATCGCGGGGATTCCCGCTCGCCCTTGACGTCTCCGGTCAGTTCCCTCGACTTCCCGGTTTGACGGCCTCCGACCCTTCGGCGCAGAGGGGGCAGGAAGCCGGCTCGTAGTTGGCGACCTCCACCTTCGCCAGGGCGATCAGGTCGACCGGCAGCTCGGCCGTGCCCCCGGTGCGATCGATCAGGGAGCCGAGGCCGGCCACCACGCCCTCCTGGGCCGTGACCAGGTCGGCCACCTCCTGCACCGAGGTGCCGCGGGTGACCACATCCTCGACGATCAGGGCCTTTTCTCCCTTCTCAATGGCGAAACCCCTCCGCAAGGCCATCTCCCCGGCCACGCGCTCGGTGAAGACGAATCGTCGCCCCAGGGCGCGGGCGACCTCGTGGCCGATCAGGATGCCGCCGAGGGCGGGGGAAACCACCACGTCGAAGGTCGGCGAGGCGAAGCGCTGGGCCAGCTTGCCTCCCAGTTCCCGGGCCAGGTCCGGGAACTGCAGTACCTGGGCGCACTGGAAGTAGGTATCGCTGTGCAGGCCGCTGCTCAGCAGGAAATGTCCCCGGCGCAGGGCGCCCAGCTCGGTCATCAGGTCCAGAAGTTCGCGTTCTTGCATCGGGTAAGCAGCTCCTTGGGTTCGGGACCCGCGCCGGGGGGAGCGCCGGTTCCTCAAGCTGGCAGTTCGCGGCCGATTTCCCGGAGGGCGGCGCCGGGGTCGCTGGCCCGGGTGATGGGACGCCCGATGACCAGGAAATCGGCGCCGGCGGCCATGGCGGCCCCGGCGGTGGCGGTGCGGCGCTGATCGTCCTTGGCGGCGGCTGCGGGACGGATCCCGGGTGTCACGACAAGGGGCCCTGGGCCGATTTCCGCGCGCAGCAGCGCCAAGTCGGTCGGGGCGCAGACCAGGCCGTCACAGCCGCAGTCCCAGGCTAGCCGGGCCAGGCGCAGGACGCGGTCCTGGCATTCCTCCCCCGTGGGAGCCACCTCTTCCGCTTCCTCGGCCGCCAGGCTGGTCAGCACCGTGACTGCGAGCAGGGCGGGTCGATCGGGGCCGCCGCTCTCGAGCGCGGCGGCGGCAGCTTCCAGGGCCCGGCGCCCAGCCGCGGCATGGATCGTGGTCAGGGCGACTCCCAGGCGGGTCGCCACCCTGGCGGCGCCGGCGACCGTGTTGGGTATGTCGTGGAATTTCAGGTCGAGGAACACGTCCTTGCCCAGCTCCTGCAGCTGGCCGAGGAAGGTAGGTCCCGTCGCCGAGAAGAGTTCCAGCCCCACTTTTACGAACTGGCCGGCCGGGCCCAGGGCCCGGGCCAGGGCCAGGCCTTGCTCGCCGTCGGGGACGTCGAGGGCGGTGATGATGCGCTCCTGCGGCGCCACGGCGCGCAGGGCGGCTGCTACCTGATCTCGTGGCATGTGATGGTAGCGGGGACCGATTTGGCTTGCCCGGGTTTCTCCTTTTGTTTATACCCTTCTAGCAGCCAAGCGCCGCGAAAGCAAATTCAATCTCCCCGCAGCAGCGCCCGATTTCCGCCGGGTGCCGGGGCCCTGGGAGGGATCTGTCTTGCTGGACAGGAAGTTCATCCGGGAGAACCGGGATCTCGTGGTTCGGGCCGTCGCCTTGAAGAAGGAAGCGGTGGATATCGACGCCTATTATCAGCAGGACGATCAGCGGCGCGCCGCCCTGCAGGAGATGGAGCAGCTTCAGGCCGCTGCCAACAAGGCCAACAAGGAGATCGCCGCGCGCAAGAAGGCGGGCGAGGACACCGTCGCCGCCATAGCGGACATGAAGAAGATCTCCGAGCGGCTAAAGGAGCTGAAAAGCCGGGCCGCGGAAGCCGAGGCGAAAGTTGCCGAGCTCTACCTGCAGATCCCCAACCTCCCTCACGAATCGGTGCCGGAGGGAGGGGAAGAGAACAACGAGGTGGTTCGCACCTGGGGCGAGGTCGTTGACCCCGGGTTTTCGCCCCGGCCGCACTGGGAAATCGGCGCCGAGCTGGGGATCATGGATCTCGAGCGCGCCGCACGCATCAGCGGCTCCGGGTTCACCCTGCTGACCGACGACGGGGCCAGGCTGGAAAGGGCCCTGATCAACTTCATGATCGATCTTCACCGCGAGCAGGGTTACCGGGAGGTCAACGCTCCCTACCTGGTGAACCGGGATGCGATGACCGGCACAGGCCAGCTGCCCAAGCTGGCCGAGGACATGTACCTGTGCCAGATCGACGACCTCTTCCTGATTCCCACCGCCGAGGTGTCGGTGACCAACATCCACCGCCAGGAGATCATCCCGGCCGACCGGCTGCCGGTCAAGTACGTCGCCTTCTCGCCGTGTTTCCGGCGCGAGGCGGGGGCCGCCGGCAAGGATACGCGGGGCCTGCTGCGGGTCCACCAGTTCCACAAGGTGGAGATGGTGAAGTTCACGAGCCCCGAAACGTCATGGGACGAGCTTGAATCGCTGACCGACGATGCCGAGGAGGTCCTGCGCCGGCTCGAGCTCCCCTATCGCGTGGCCGTGCTCGCCTCGGAGGACCTGAGCTTCGCCGCGGCCAAGTGCTACGACCTCGAGGTCTGGGCGGCCGGGGTCCAGAACTGGCTCGAGGTTTCCTCCTGCAGCAACTTCCTCGACTTCCAGGCCCGGCGGGCGGGCATCCGCTTCAAGGGAAGGGGTGGCAGGGGATTCGTCCACACGCTCAACGGATCGGGGCTGGCCCTGCCGCGTTTGCTGGTGGCCATCCTGGAGAACTACCAGACCCCCGACGGTCAGGTCCGGGTGCCGGCGGCCCTCCGGCCCTACCTGGCCGGCCAGGAGTTTCTTGCCTGAGCCCGCCTGCCGCCGCCGGCGGGAGAGGAGATACCGCCTCATGGCTCGGTGGCCAACTCGCTTCCTGGGACTGCGTCGACGGCAGCTCTTCAACATCTACGTCCTGGTGGGTAGCGTTGGCATCGTGCTCGCGGTGACCCTGTTCACCTTGCAGGTTTCCCAGCAGGTGGAAACCCAGAACCAGATCACCACCCGGCTCTTCTCGAGCATGGTCAGCCGCTTCTGGGGAGCTCGCGAGGACGAACAGCTGGTTCAGATACTTCAGATCATCCGCCAGAGCGAGGTCCCCTTCATCGTTTCCGATAATGCGGGCCGCCCCATCCTCTGGAACGCGCCGCTGCTGGGGATCCCCCTGCCGGACGACTTCGAGGCGTTGATGCGCGAGGATCTCGACGCGCCCACGGACCCGGACCTCATCCGGTTGCTGGCGCTGCAAAGGGAGTATGACCGGACCCACCAGCCCTTCGCCATCATTAACCCGGAAACCCGCCAGCGCTGGGGAACGCTGCACTACGGCGCCTCCCGCCTGAGCCAGCGCATACGGTGGATGCCGTATCTGGAACTGATGCTGCTGGCAGCCTTCTTCCTGCTGATCGTCTGGGCTCTGCAGATGAAGAAGGAGGGGGAGCAGCAGCGGCTGTTCGCCGGCATGGCCAAGGAGACCGCGCATCAGCTCGGTACGCCGTTGACCTCGATCCTGGGCTGGCTGGAACTGTTGCGGGAAAAGGTCCCGGAGGGTAACGATGTGATGGGCGAGCTGGACAACGACGTCCTGCGCCTGTCCAAGATCTCCACCCGCTTCAGCCAGATAGGGTCAAAGCCTCAGCTGAGCGAGGAGGACCTCGCCGCCGTCGTCGACGACGCGATCTCCTACTTCCGCCGGCGCCTGCCCCACCTGGGCGGGCGGGTCGAGCTGAGAGGAGAGGGGGCGCTGAGCAACCGCTGTCGCTTCAACCGTGACCTGATGGAGTGGGTGCTGGAAAACCTGATCAAAAACGGGATCGACTCCCTGACCGAGGGCAAGGGAACGATCACGATCCGGCTGGCCGACGGCCCGGGGGGCAAGGTTGTGATCAGCGTCAGCGATACGGGGTGCGGGATAGCCCCGGGAGCCCGGAACAAAGTCTTCGAACCCGGGTTCTCCACCAAGTCTCGGGGCTGGGGAATGGGGTTGGCCCTGGTCAAGCGCATCGTCACCCAGTATCACAACGGACGAATCCAGGTGGCCGCCACTGGGCCCCACGGAACCACCTTCGCCATCACCCTGCCGGGAGAGGAGCCTGCCCGTGCCGTTTAACATCCTCTGGGTCGACGACAACATCGACGAGCTGCGGTCTCACGTGGTCTTCCTCACCGAAAAAGGTTACCAGGTCGAGGGTGTCACCAACGGGCGGGACGCTCTCGAAATGCTGCGCCAGACCCCCTTCGACGCCGTGCTGCTGGACGAGATGATGCCGGGCCTGGGCGGCCTGGAAACCCTCGAGGAGATCAAGAAGATCCGCGAGCACGTTCCGGTCATCATGATCACCAAGAGCGAGGCGGAGGATCTGATGACCCGGGCCATCGGCAAGCGTATCGACGACTACCTGGTCAAGCCGGTGTCGCCCCTGCAGATCCTCTCCGCCCTGAAGCGCCAGCTCGAGGCCAGGAAGCTGACCGGCGAGCAGGTTACCCGTGATTATCTGGCTCACTTCAGTCGGGTGGCCGACCGGATCGCCACCGCCACCTGTCCCGCCGAATGGGTTGACATCTACCAGGACATGGTCACCTGGGGGATGG
>CAZAHC010000112.1:0-6452 GCA_964484595.1 uncultured Fibrobacteraceae bacterium
GATCGAGGTCGAGGCGGTAACCTACATCCGGGGCCGCAGCCTGCCCAAGCTCTACATCCTGATCGACGAGGCCCAGAACCTCACGCCCCACGAGGTCAAGACGGTGGTCAGCCGGGCCGGCGAGGAGGCGAAGGTGATCCTGGCCGGCGACGCCTACCAGATCGACAATCCCTACCTGGACGCGGCGAGCAACGGATTGACCTACATCGTAGAGCGCTTCAAGAACGAGGCGCTCTACGGGCACATCACCCTGGCCAAGAGCGAGCGTAGCGTGCTGGCGAGCCTGGCCGCCGACCTGCTCTAGCCCTCAGCCTCCCCGGGTCAGAAGCTCCTGCCGCAGCTGTCCCAGCAGACACCCGTTGCAACGCTTCAGCGCCTTGGCCAGGAATTGGTCCACGTACTTCTGGTCGTAGCGGGAGGTGGCCGGATCCCAGACGGTGGTGTCGACCTCACCCAGGCAGGTACGTTCCCAGATCACCTCTCCCTGCTGGTCTCGCAGCCGGAGCCGCACCTCGGCCTCGGCCCGGAATGAGGCCGGGACGGGCGCAAAGATGAGAGTCGCCGCCCCGAGCACCGCCCCTCGCTTGAGCCGGTCGGAGGAGTCATGGCCCCAGGCCATGCCGCCTCCCATCCCCACCGCCAGCGGCAGCACGAAGGAGACGACACACCGCTGCAGGCGGCAGCCAAAGGAGAGGATATCTGCCTCGAGGGAGTAGCTCGCCTGTCCGGCCAGCGGGACCAGGTCCACCAGGTGGGTCTCGAGGATATCCTGGGTCAAGGCCTTGCGGAACACCTGGGTGACGGGGATCTCCCAGGAGTCATCCCCGGGAAAGGTGATCCCGACGAAGTGTCCCTGACCAGATTTCTGATCGGCGGGACGCAGATCGCGGATCAGGCCGAAGTAGAGGTCGGGCATCTTGTAGCCGGCCAGCGAGAAGTCGACCTGCTCCGAAGGGTAGGAAAAATTAATCGCCGGCCCCGAGCAGGAGGTGAGGCAGGGCCAGACAAGCAGCCAGAACAGGAACAAATGCCAGGACACACTCCCGCCACGGGCCTTGCGCAAGGACATCCTAGTTCTCCCTTGGTGGTGAGGTCGCCGCCCCGGGTCTTCGGCCGCGGCAAGCGACGGGCAGACCGACCGGGGATGGGGGGCGACCTCCTAAACCTAAGGACCGGCGCGGGTCACCGCCAGACCTCGCCGCCAGCCGAAGCGGTCGGCGGCACCTCCTCCTTGCTGACCGGCTTCCACGGTGCCGCCGCTGCCCCAGTACCAGAAGGGCCCTTCGACCGGGCCAGCGGCGAACGTGTGGTAGGGACCGGGAACTTCGACGCCGCCTAGCCGGACCGCGGCGCCGGCCTCCAGCTCGGCACCCCCTTCGCCTTCCCGCTCGATATCGGTGATCGCGTTGCCGAACCGATCCACCCAGACCACGTGGCCAAGCAAGCCGGTCCCGGGGGCCGTCGCCGGGCCGGGACAGTCCAGCCGGCCGAGCAGGTCGGCCCCGCCAGGCGAGCCGACCTGGCGCAGCGGCACTCCTGCGGCCAGATGAGCAGCCACCGGGCCCATTATATCGCGGCCGTGAAAAGTAGCCGCCACGGCATCCAGGGTCGGGCGGAAATAGAGCGGGTTTTCGAGCGCGACGACCTCCAGTCCCGGTTCGGTCCGCAGGAAATCAAACAGGCCGTTTCCCGGCCCGACGAAGTGCTGGCCACGAGCTGCGGCGGCGATCAGCGGCCGCTCCGTGCCGACGCCGGGGTCGACCACGGCCAGATGGACCGTGCCACCTGGGAACCGCCGGTGGACGCGGCCAAGAAACCAGGACGCGGCGCCCACGTCGCAGGGGGGCAGGTCGTGGCAGAGATCGAGTACAACCGTGTTCGGGCCCCCCGCCCCGAATCGATCCCACTCCGCATAGAGAGAGGCTTTCATCTCCGCCAGGTAGGGATCCCGCCAGCCGAAATCGGTCAACAGAGTGACGAGCTTGTTCACGACTCCCCCCCGGCGGGGCCAGGTAAGCGACCACGCCACCTGACGATCAACCAGAGCAGAACGGCGCCGACAGGCACCGAAAGCCAGGGTTTCACGCCGAAACCGACCGGCAGGTAACCGACCAGCACGGCAATCACCGCCACCGTGACCGCGTACGGCAACTGGGTCCGCACATGATCCACGTGGTCCGCCCCCGAGGCCAGGGAGGAGAGAACGGTGGTGTCAGAGATCGGCGAGCAGTGATCGCCGAACACCGCCCCGGCCAGGACAGCGCTCACCGCCGCCAGGTGAAT
This sequence comes from uncultured Fibrobacteraceae bacterium, assembly GCA_964484595.1. GTDB lineage: Bacteria > Krumholzibacteriota > Krumholzibacteriia > LZORAL124-64-63 > LZORAL124-64-63 > CAZAHC01. The sequence goes on from CAZAHC010000112.1 coordinate 2,284, forward strand.
CGCGTCCGCGGTCGGGGCCGCCAGCCCGTCGTCGAGCGGCAGGATGGCGCCCAGGGGATAGACCAGGGGCATCAGGATGGCCATGGTGCCCCACGAGGTGCCGGTGGCAAAACCGATCCCGGCGGCCAGCAGGAAGACCACGGTTGGCAGCAGCCGGGCGGCCAGCCCCTCCCGGCAGATCTCGACCAGGAAGTTGGCCGTCTGCAAAGCCGTGCAGACCTCGCTGAGGGACCAGGCCAGCAGGAGGATCACCACCGCGATCAGCATGGCCTTGGCGCCGGCCAGCCAGCCTTGTACCGTTTCCTGCAGGCTCAGGCGCCGGGTCGCCACGGAAAGGATCGCGGCCGCCACCGCGCCGCTCAGTGAGGCCCACATCAGGACCTGGTAGCTGTCCGCGGCGTTGAGGATCTGGCGCGCCGACGGGCTGGTGAGCCCCTCGGCCAGGAGCTTGTGTCGCCCATCCCACCACAACCCGCCGGCGGTGACCAGGATCACCAGCAGGATCGGCACCATCGCCAGCCAGGGAGGAGCGGGATCCCGGTCCGCCGGCTGCCCGGTCTCGAACGACCCGGTGTCACTGGCCGGCTGGGCGCCCTCCCGCAGCACGGCTCCGGTCAGGACCACCCGTCTTTCGGCGGCGAGCATCGGCCCGAAATCCCGGCCCGACCCGGAAATCAAGTAGACAAAGAGAAGGGTCAGGATCGGATAGAACCCGTACGGCAATGAGCGCAGGAAGAAGGTGTAGGCCGAGCCTTCGCCCAGCCGGGCCATGGCGTCCTGGATCAAACCGACCTCGAAGCCGACCCAGGTGGAGACGACGGCGATCGTGGCCACCGGCGCCGCGGTGCTGTCGACCAGGTAGGAGAGCTTCTCCCGCGAGATCCGCAGCCGGTCGGTCAGGGGCCGCATCGAGTTGCCCACCAGCAAAGTGTTGGCGTAGTCGTCGAAGAAGATCACGGTGCCCATCGCCGCGGTACAGAGCTGGCCCCCGCGCCGGCCGCCGACCTTCCCGGCCAGGTAGCTGACGACTCCCTCGGTGGCGCCGGAGCGGGAAAGGATGCCCACCATCCCTCCCAGGATGGTCGAGAAGAGCAGGATGGCGGCGTGGGAAGGATCCGCCAGAGCGGTCACCAGGAACCGGTCCCCGAGCCGCAGGAAACCGACCAGCGGATTCCAGTCGTACAGGATCCAGGCCCCGAGCCAGATGCCGAGCAGCAGGGCGACGATCACCTGCCTGGTGAGAAGCGCGAGCCCGATCGCCACTAGCGGCGGCAGTAACGAGAGCCAGCCGGGCAGGACGCGCAAGGGCACCTCCTGCCGGATCCCGTCCGCGGCCACCAGCATCGCCCGCTCGCCCCTGGCCAGGGTGAGGGCCCACTCGCCCTGCCCGCCGACCAGCGGGATCGAGTCGGCCGCGGCCGGCGCAGGGTCGCCGTCGGGGTCGGATTCGACTCTGCCGCCGACCATGGCGAGGCCGGCGCCGCTGGTATCCTCGATATCCACCCGGAAGGGAACCCCGGCCAGCACCACCTGCGGCCCGGTCACGCGCCAGGGAGCGGCCGGCGCCTCGGCGGCTTTGGCGCCGCTCCCCGCCAGCAGGCAGATCTCGATCACGGCCGCCAGAAACCAGGGCCTCAAGGTTGCTCCCCCCAGGCCCAGCGGCCGTAGCCTTCATCCACCCGGTCGGCCACCCACGACACCAGCTGGGGCACCTCGTAAGGATGCAGCTCCCGCAACCGGGAGAGCGCCTGATCGTGACGTTCGGCCGTGACCTTCAGGGCCACCGCCACTTCTTGATCGCCCTGGACCTCCCCTTGCCAGCGGTAGAACGAGGTCAGCTCGGCGCCCACCTGGGCACAGACCACCAGCTCCTCAGCGACCAGCCGCCGGGCGACTTCCTCAGCCTGGTCGCGCGAAGGAAGGGTGGTCACGCAGACGAGCAGCCGCGCGTCAAACCGACCCATCAGCCACCTCCGTTGCGGGTTCCTGCAGCAAGGCCAGCATCCGCGGGTGCAGGCCGGGTACGGCAGCTACGATGGTTTCCCCGTTCAGCAGACCGCCCCGCCCTGCAAAGTCGGTGACCACGGCGCCGGCCTCGCGGGCCAGGAGGCTGCCGGCGGCCACATCCCAGGGCCGCAGGCCCATTTCCCAGTAGCCGTCCAGCTTCCCGGCCGCCACGTGGCAGAGATCGATCGCGGCGCTGCCGCCTCGCCTCACCCCGTGGCACTGGGCCAGCAGGAAGCGCCGCAGGTAGTCACAGTTGCGCCCGACGATCTCGTCCCGGACGTAAGGGAAACCGGTGGCCAGCAGGGCGCTTTCGAGCTTGACCTTGCCGCGACGGCGAAGGGAGAACTTCTGCTCGGCCCGCGGCCGTTCCAGGACCGCCCCCCCGCCGGCGGCGGCCAGGTACAGCTCGTCCAGGTAAGGAGCGAACACAGCGGCGAGTTGCAGGGAGTCACCCTCCGCACAACCCAGCGAAACGGCGAAGAACGGATAGCCGTGCACGAAGTTGGTGGTCCCGTCCAGGGGATCGAGGAACCAGGTCCGCCCCGAGACCCCGGACCGATCGCCGCCCTCCTCGGCCAGCACCGCATCCCGGGGGAAAGAGCGGCTCAATCCGTCAACGATCTGCTCCTCCACCCGGCGGTCCAGATCGGTGACCATGTCGGTGGCCGACTTGTAATCGACGTGCCCGACCCGGCCAGCGGCCGCCAGCAGGAGATCGCCGGCGGGCAGGACGAGTTCCCGCAGGAGGCGAAGTTCCTCGGGCCAGGGATGGGACATGGTTGCCTCCCGTTCGCACGACTAGCAGCCGGGCCAGGCCCGGCTCCGCCGGCCGGCCCGTCAGGCTGGCAAGCATAGAGCCAGACGTTCAGCGGGACAACCTCAGAACTGATCCCTGATCATCCCGGGTCTTGACATCCCGCAGGGTCCCTGTAGGTTAACCTGTAATTGCCACCAGCAAGGTGCTGCCTGACGACCCGGAAAGGACCAGCATGGAAGAGAAGATCAAGGAAGTCCTGGAGACGATCCGACCTGCCTTGCAGGCCGACGGTGGGGACGTGGAATTCATCGATTTCAACGACGGCGTGGTAACGGTGCGGCTCAAGGGCGCCTGCGGCACCTGCCCCATGTCGATGATGACCCTCAAGCAGGGGATCGAGACCCGCATCCGGAGCCAGATTCCCGAGGTAAAGTCGGTAGAGGCCCTCTGACCCGGGCTTCTCGGTCCGATCCGCCGCCAGGCTCAGGGCCTCCGGTCACGGTCTGCCAACCCCCCGCGTCGCCCGGCTCTCTCAGTAACCCAGCGCGTTCAGGCTCCGCTTGACCTCGGCCGGGACCTCCCGGTCGACCGCCCGGTTGTCCTCGCGAACCAGCAAGGCCCTCTGCTCCCAGGCGCCCAGCAGCGAATCGGCGACGCTCCGGATCGCCGCCGCCTCCGCCGGAGCCGCGACGGGTCTGGTGGCCCCGGGATCGGCGGCCAGGTCGTACCAGGTTCCGGCAGCGTCTTCCTCTCCGTAGCGCCAGAACCAGGGCCAGGCCAGGACTCCAGTCTGCTCCGGCGGATAGAGAAGATTCGCCAGGATCTGCGGCGACCGGGGCTGTTCCCGGCCCAGGAGCGCCGCGGGCCGGTCGGGCCGGTACAGCGACCTGCCGGGCAGCCCCGCCGGCACCTCCAGGCTGGCCAGATCGCAGATGGTGGGCAGAAGGTCGAGGGTGGAGACCGGCGTCGCGATCACGGTCCCGGCCTGCTGAGCCGCCGGCAGGCGCAGGAAAAGCGGCACCCCCGTCACTTCGGGGAACACCGTGTGCCCATGCTCGAAACCGCCGTGCTCCCAGAACTCCTCGCCGTGGTCCGACACCACCACGATCACCGCCTCGTCGTAGAACCCCCGTGACTTCAGCTGGTCGAGCAGCTTGCCCACCCAGAAATCGGTGAACTGGACCTCCCGGGCGTAAAGCGTTCGCAGCGCCCGGCGCTGGGTCTCGTCCGGGACGAACTCGCCGCTGCGGACCGACTTGAGGCCGGCGAACCGGCCGCCGGCGAAGGGGTCCCCGTCGGGCACGTCGGCGCGAGCCGGCTCGCGCCCCTCGGCCAGGCCGGCCCCGGACCCGGTCTCCGGCCGCTCCCGCCAGCAGGAGGGCAGGTGCGGGGTGGCCAGATGAAC
>CAZAHC010000112.1:6462-10282 GCA_964484595.1 uncultured Fibrobacteraceae bacterium
GGCGCCCCCGCGGCCGGGTGCGTGGGGGCGCCGGGGGCCGGGGGGCCGGCCCGCGGGCGCCCCCCCCGGCCCCTGGCCGGCCGCGGACCGGTTCTCCGGCAGCTCCCGCCAGCAGTAGGGCAGGTGCGGGTTGACCAGATGCACCCAGAGGAAGAAGGGCTGGTCCCGCCGTTGCTGTCGCAGCCAGCCGATCGCCTTGGGAATGACGATCTCGGCGCTGCTGGCCTCGGCGTAAACCTGGGCGTAGTACGTGGCTTCCCGCGCCAGCACCGACCGCTCGGCCGGCAGCAAGGTCTCCAGGACGTTTGCGTGCTCGAAGAACTCGAAGCCGAGATCGAAGCCGTACCACGGGCCGAGGAAGGGATTGGTGACGAAGGCCGCGGTGCGGTAGCCCCCACTCCAGGCCAGCTCGGCGAGCCGCGGAACCCCGGCCGGCAGGGGCAGGTACTTGGCGAGACCGAGCACCAGCGGCGGCTGCCCGGTCATAACCGTACCCATGCTGGGCAAGGTCCAGGGACTGGTGGCCCAGGCACTGGTGAAGACGACCCCCTCGGCAGCGAGGGCGTCCAGGTGCGGCGTGGGAGGAGCGGCGGGGTTCAGGCAGGACAGGAAATCGCGGCGCCACGTGTCGATCGAGAGCAGAACCAGGTGCGGGGCGTCACCGCCGCCGCCAGCCGCCCCGGCCGCGGGTGAAAGGTGGGAGGTCCGGGCGAGCCGACCCTCGGCGCGCCAGTCCGGCCACAGGGAGGTGGCCACGATCACCACCAGCAAGGGAAAAACGAGAGTACGGGTCTTCTGCCGGGCCATCCAGTCGGTAAGGCGGCGAAGGGCCGGAAACCCGACCGCCAGCAGGACCACCCAGACGACAGCCAGGATTACCCTGCTCGCCAGCCGGCCCTCCAGCTCCCACCAGCCGGGCAGGATGTGGATGCGAAACAGGTACCCGGTGTACAGCGTCCCCAGCAGGGCGAGCGCCCCGACCAGGGACAGGGTCAGGGCGAACCGGCGCCGGCGGGAACGCCAGCGGCCCAGCAGACCGGCCGGTAGGAACAGCAGCAGGCTCAGCAGCAGGCCGACCCAGCCGTAGAGCACGACGTACGGCACCAGCAGACGCACCGGCCCGGCAGGCGCCGGCTGGCCCGTCAGCAAATCGAAACGGATCCACTGGCTGATTCCCTCGGCCAGCCCGACCAGGCCGAAGAGGATGAAACCCCATAGCGCGGCGGCCAGGATCGCTCTTCCCCACCGGAGCATTGGCACGGCCCTTCCTGCTGACTCTCCCCGCGGCCCGGGGCTCAGAAAGCCATGTACCGGAAGGCCAGCAGGGCGAAACGGTGCAGTCCACCGGGCAGGACGCCCAGGAAGATGGTCAACAGAGCGAGCAAGCCGACGGCGAAGGCCGATTCCCAGCTGCGGCCATCGTAGGTTTCGTCGCCGCCCGGCTGCATGTACATCAGGACGACCACCCGCAGGTAGTAATACACCGAGAGCAGGGAGTTGACCACCCCCCAGACGGCCAGGTGAACCAGGTCCGCCCGCACGACCGCCTCGAAGACGTAGAACTTCCCCATGAAACCGACCGTGGGCGGGATCCCAGCCAGCGAGAACAGGGCCACGGCCAGCCCCGCCGCCACCAGGGGTTGCCGGCGGGCCAGGCCGGCGTAGCCGTCGATCTGGTCGGCGTCGCCCTCCTGCCGGGACCCCAGGAAGCTGACGATCCCGAAGGCGGCCAGGTTCATCAGGGTGTAACCGACGAGGTAGAACAGGATCCCGCCGCCGGCGGCGGCGGCGATTTCCTCCATGCGGGGCGAGCCCTCACCCTCCCAGTCCGCGGCGAAGATGGCCAGCAAACCGAGCAACAGGTAGCCGGCGTGGGCGATGCTCGAGTAGGCCAGCATGCGCTTGATGTTGCTCTGCGCCAGGGCGATGAGATTGCCGGCGGTCATGGTCAGGACCGCCAGGACCGAGAGCAGCGGGAACCAGACGCTCGAGATCCCGGGCAGCATCACCATGGTGAAGCGGACCAGCGCCGCGAAGGCGGCCGCCTTGATGCCCGTGGCCATGAAACCGGTTACGTAGGCGGGAGCACCGTCGTAGACGTCGGGGGTCCACATGTGGAAGGGAACCATGGCCACCTTGAAGCCGAAGCCGACCAGCATCAGGCCGCCGCCCGCCGCCAGCAGCAACGAGTCGGCCGGCGGCAGCAGGAGCGCGTCCTGGATTCCGGCGAAGGAGGTGGTGCCCGCGAAGCCGTAAACCAGGGCCATGCCGAAGAGCAGAACCGCCGAAGCGAATCCGCCCAGCAGCAAGTACTTGAAGCCGGCCTCGCTGCTGCGCTCCGAACCCTTCCGGCCGCCCACCAGGACATAGGTGGCGAGGCTCATGGTCTCCAGCCCGAGATACAGCGCCAGCAGGTCCTGGGCGGCCGCCAGGACCATCATGCCCAGCACCGAGAACAGGAGCAGGGGATAGAAGTCACCCCGGTAGCGGCTGTCCCGATCGAAGGAGCTGGTGGCGAAGGTTGCGGTCAGCAGGGCGATGCCCAGAAACAGGTAGTTGAAGAAACTGGTGTACAGCTGGTGACAAATCAGACCGCCCAGCAGGGGCCGGGTGCCGACGCTCGGGGCGGGAAGGAGCTCGGCGATGATCGCGCCCAGGAGCAAGAGCACCGACAACATGTACAGATGGTCCTTGCGCAGGGACTTGACGAAGGAGTCCACCAGCAGGACTAACAGCGCGCCCCCGCCCACCACGAGGTACGGCAGCAAGGCCGTCATCTGACCCGAGAGCGAAGACTCGACCGCCAGGCTAGCTTCGTTCATTGCTTGCTCTCCCGGAGAGTGAAAACCTCACTGGTCCCGGTCCCCCGGTCCCACCCGAACTCGGTCTGGTCGGCGTGGACGCCGGGATCGTACTGCTGGGTCACCGGCGCCAGCAGCCGGTCGAGCGAAGGCTGCAGCCGGTCCAGCACGATACCGGGGCGCACTCCCAGCCAGACGATGAAAAGCAGGATCGGAAACAGGACCAGGCACTCCCGCCAGCTGAGGTCGGACAACCTCTGGTTCTTCTCGTTTCGGAGCGGCCCCAGGAAAACGCGCTGGTACATCCAGAGCATGTAGATGGCGCCTAGCACAACCCCGGTCGCGGCGAGAATGGTCAGCAGGCGCGCGTGGGGCAGCAGGGTGCTCTTGAACGACCCGAATAGGACGAGGAACTCGCCCACGAAACCGCACAGCCCGGGCAGGCCGATGCTGGCCAAGGTGACGATCATGAACACCGCCGCGAACAGCGGCATGCGATGGGCGAGCCCGCCGAACTCGGCGATCTCCCGGGTGTGGCGCCGCTCGTAGATGACCCCCACCAAGAGGAACAGGGCCCCGGTGGAGAGACCGTGGGCCAGCATGACGAACATCCCGCCGGCGACTCCCTCGGCGGTCAGGCTGAACAGGCCCAGCACCACGAAGCCGAGGTGGCTGACGCTTGAGTAGGCGACCAGCTTCTTCACGTCAGGCTGCACCATGGCCACCAGCGCCCCGTAGATGATGCCGATCACGGCCAGGATTCCCAGCCAGGGAGCGAAGGCGAGAACCGCGTGAGGAAAGAGCGGCAAGGCGAACCGCAGCATGCCGTAGGTGCCCATCTTCAGCAGCACGCCGGCCAGGATGACCGAGCCCGCGGTCGGGGCCTCGACGTGGGCGTCCGGCAACCAGGTATGGAACGGAAACAGCGGCACCTTGATCGCGAAGGCGAGGGTGAAGGCGGCGAACAGCCACATCTGCTCGGTCGGCGTGAGGTCGAGGGCCAGGAAGGCGTCCAGACC
>CAZAHC010000113.1:0-9979 GCA_964484595.1 uncultured Fibrobacteraceae bacterium
CACCATCACCCGGCCGTCGAAGGTGATCGCCCCGATCACCATCAGGTCCCCGTTGTAAAACACATCGACCGCCCGGCAGGCGCCGGGGAGGATGAGCTGCCAGTCGAGTTCCGCCGTCTCGGTCAGGTACAGCCCGCTGTCGTTTCCGGCCAGCAGGAAGTCCGCGGCGGGCAGATCGTGCCGCTTGTCCGGCAGGCCGGCCAGGTAGTACCCGGCGGCCACGCAGTAGATCCCCAGACCCGGCGGCAGGTTGGCGGCGAGCGACTGCCAGGTCGCCCCGCCGTCGTAGCTGGCCGTCACCAGGGCGTCGCCGCCGACGTAGACGTAACCCTCGCCGTCGATGTCGAGCGAGGTCATGGTGTAGTGCAGGTAGCCGGTCAGCAGCTCCCAGCCGAGTCCCCCGTCGGTCGAGCGCAGCAGCTCGCCCGGGCTGATGTCGTGCCAGGTGCAGGCGAAGTAGAGGTCGTCGACCTCGGGGTCGTTCTGGATGTCCATCACCGTTCCGCCGTCCGCGTTGTAGACGGTCTCGTACGTGAGACCGAGATCCTCGCTCACCTCGATGTAACCCTTGAAGAAGGCGTCGGTCCGACCGGTGATGACCCTCTGGGGTTGGCCGCGGTGGGTGGCGAGCGAGCGGCAATCGCGGCCGATCCAGCCGACGTCGTCGCGAGAGATCCACATCCCGCCGGGGATGTCCCGGTACAGGAAGCCCTCGATGGTGGTGGCGAAGATGCGGCCGTGGGTGGAGTCGGCGGTGATGCTCTGGCACACCACGCCCTCGAGGCCGAGGTACTCCCACTCCGGGGGATCGGCGGCTGCCCCGTTGGCCAGGGCCGCCAGCAGGACCGAGGTCAGCATCAGGTAACGCATGGCATCCTCTCGATGGCGAGGCGTTCCAGCCGGGGCCAGCGGAGGCCTAATTATACAGGAAAACGGGCCTAGGGGATAGCGAGGCCACCTTGAGCCGGGTCAGGGCAGGAACCGCTTCACCCTGGCGAGCTTCTGGGGCAGGTACTGCTCGAGCACGTAGTTGAGCCCGTGCTTGGCCAGCGCCTGCTGTTCCGCGCGGACCCCCATCTTGATCATCTGCTGCAGCGCCTTCTGCCACGGCTTGTGGTGCAGGATGAAGGGATCGTTCTTCAGCGCGTCCTTCGCGCGCTTGATGTCGACCTCCTTCAGCGGATGGGTGGGCAGCTCGTAATCGATGATGTCCTGGGGCGTGATGCCCAGCAGGTGGGCCTGCGGCACGCAGAAGAACTCGTTGAGGTGAGCGGCGTTGCCGCTGCCGACCTTCAACGTGCGGTAGATGTTGGAGTAACCGTAAGGATCGCCGTCCACGAAGACGTAGACGGGCAGCTTCTTCGCATCGGCAAGCCGGCGCACGAAGCGGCGGCAAGCCCGCGTCGGCACTCCTCCCATGGAGATCAGGATGCAGTTGGCCTTCTTCCAGTAATTGTGCTTGACCAGCCGCTGGAACATGCCGGCGGTCTCGATGCAGAGGATGAACTTCGCCCTGGTCTCGAAGTCGAGGTCCTCTACCGAGATGGGGATGGAGTAGGCGCCGCTGCCGAACCTGGTGCAGTCGATCTTGAGCGGCCGGCCGGTGTCACGGTCCTTGTCGATGACGGTCAGGCGGCCGGCGACGTCGCCGCCCTTCTCCTCGGGCACGAAACCGAGCTGCTCCCGGTTGATGCCGAAGAAGGCCTCGACATCCTCCATCACCGTGTCCGACTCGGGCTGCTCCTTGAAGCGGGCCTCCTCCCAGTTCTTGCTCACGTAGTAGGCTTCTCGCTTGGTGGCGATGTCGTCGGTCTCGACCAGTTCCTTCGACAGCGACATCATCTTCAGCGTCTGGGCGAAGGTCTTCACGGTGCCGACCGTCAGCGTGCGCTCCTTCTTCTTCCCCTTCAGCTTGAAGTAGCCGGTCCGCGGCTGGTAGCTGACGTTCTGCAGGCTGCGCAGGGGGAACTTGAGGGTCGGCTTGTGACCCTTGAGGATCTTGGTCTTGATGGTGCCCGCCTCGTGTCGGATACGTGCCACGACCGGCTCGCCGGCAAGGGAATTCTCCCGGGTGGTCCGGTTCCTGGTCGGGGTCTTGGCCTTGGCGGGGGCAGGGGCCTTGCCCCTGGGGGCGGTCTTGCCCTTGGCGACGGTTTTGCTCTTGGCGGCGGTCTTGCCCTTGGCTGCTGCCTTGCCCCGGGCGGCGGTTTTTTGGCGGCCGCCCGTTTTCCCCCGGGCCGGGGGCGGACCGAAGACGAGTTCGCCCTGCGCCGGCTCGGCGGCCTGGGGGCGATCCGCGGTGGCTTTCCGTCTGGGGCGGCCGGGGGAGCGGGGCACGGTTTTCCTCCTCGGGGCGGGAAATCAGAACTCGTAGATGTCGGCGAACTTCCCTTCCAGGTAGTCCAGGAAGGGCTGGCTGCTCAAGCCGTGGCCGGTGACCTGCCGGCACAGGTCCTCCGCCGGCTGCAGGCTGCCCTGCAGGTGGATCTTCTCGCGGAGCCACCCCAGGAGCGTCCCGAACTCCCCGCCCGCGATCTGACCCGGCAGGTCCCCGAGTTCGGCCGCCGCCTGGGCGAAGAACTGGGCGGCGTAGAGGTTGCCGAGGGTGTAGGTCGGGAAGTAGCCGAACACGCCGAAGGCCCAGTGGATGTCCTGCAAGACGCCATCGGCATCGCTGGACACCTCCAGGCCGAAGAGGTCGCGCATCTTCCGGCGCCACAACCCGGGCAGGTCGTCCACCTCGATCTCCCTGGCGAGCAGACCCCTCTCCAGTTCCAGGCGCAACAGGATGTGCAGGTTGTAGGTGACCTCGTCGGCCTCGATGCGGATCAGCGAGGGGGTGACGACGTTCACGGCTTGGTACAGCTGCTCGGCGGTGGCCGATCCCAGCTGTACGGGGAAGATCTCCTGCAGGCGAGGCAGGTAGTAGCGGCAGAACTCCCGGCTGCGGCCGACACAGTTTTCCCAGAGCCGGGACTGGGACTCGTGGATGCCGACGCTCACGGCCACGGCCACCGGGGTGCCTTCCAGCTCCGGGGGTAACCCCTGCTCGTACAGGGCGTGGCCACCCTCGTGCAGGCTGGCGAACAGGCCGGTCCCGAGGTTGTTCTCCTCGTAGCGAGTGGTGATCCGCACGTCGCGGCAGCTCAGTCCCTCGGTGAAGGGATGGGCGGATACGTCCAGGCGGCCGGCGTCGAAGTCGAAGCCGATGTCCTGGAGCAGCTCGCGCCCGAAGGCATCCTGATCCGGCACCGGAAACCGCTGGCGCAGCAGACCGGCGTCCGGCTGTCGGGAGCTGGCGGTGATCTTGCCGATCAGCTGCACCAGTACCTTTTCCAGCTCGGCGAAAAGGGGCAGCAGGTCCTCGATCCGGCCGCCGGGCTCGTACTCATCGAGCAGGGCGTTGTACGGCTCTCCCGTGAAACCGACCGCATGAGCCTCCTGGCGCTTCAGCTCGATCAGCCGGGCCAGGTGGGGGGTGAAGCGGGGCCAGTCATCGTTGCGCCTGGCCTCCACCCAGGCTTGCTGGGCCAGGCTGCTGGCCTCGGCCAGCTCGGTCACCAGCGTCCGGGGGATCTTCACCGCCCGGTCGCGCTCCCGTTTCAGCTCGCGCAGGTTCGCCCGGGCCTCGGGCGTTAGCTCGCCCGCCGCGATCTCGTCGATCAGATCACCCAGCTCGGCCGCGCACATCTTGTCGTGGATCACCGCGGCCAGGGCGGCCTTGTGCTTGGCCCGGGCCCCGACCCCTCGCGGAGGGAGGTAGGTTTCCTGGTCCCAGGCCAGCAGACCCGCCGCTGCGGCCAGGTGGTGGACCTCGCGGGCCCGGGTCAGGAAGCTCTCGTACCCGTCGGACAAATTTCACCCTCCCGGGAAAGAACGGTCAGATCTTGCGGCTGCGCTCGAGGGTGTCGGTGAGGGTCTCGATGATCCGTCCCCGCTGGGGGTCGGACAGGGCGAGTATCTCCTGCAGGGCGTCCCCGATGTGAGGAATGTACTTCTGGATATAGCTCTTCTTCTTGAGGGCGTCCTGCTCGCGGACCCGGCGGCGGATGTGGCGCTTGAGCTGCCGGCCGGCTTCCTGCAGGCCGAGCTTGATCTCCTTGACGATCTCCGGGTAGTGCGCCACCGCCTCCTTGCTCTCGGAGGTGAACGGCACCCAGACCGATGCCATGTGCACCAGGATCACCAGCGGGCCGGTGGGCAGGGCCCCCTTGGCCTGCTGGAGTCCGTAGCCGCGCCAGTTGCTGCTCAGGACCGCCTTGTGGATGGCGCAGGCGGACGCCTGGTACAGCAGGGGGACCCGGTTGGCGAAACGCATCAGGCGCGCCAGCTCCTCGGCCGGCAACTGGCCGCCGTAGGCCAGGCCGACCTCGATTTGGAAGGGGTTGCCCCGGTAGACGGCGGCCGGGCGGGTGACCGCGGTGTAGAAATCGGCCTCGACCCCGTGCTTCAGCCCGGCCAGGACGAGTTCCACCCCGATCGGGGAGAGACAGTCGGTCGGCGGCGAGGGGATCCTGGCGCCGGCAATGGCGTCCAGCAACATCTGCAGCTCGTCCTGCTTCAAGCGCTTGGGACTGCGGCGGAAGGGCAGTTCGGCCATCTGAAGGATGGTCGCCGCGGTCTTCGGGCCCACCCGGCAGAACTCCTCCTTCAGGAAGGAGTTGATGTTCCGGCACTTCGTCTCCTTGAGCAGGCGGGCCATCAGGCCCAGCTCCACCCCGTAGGGATGGGGCTTGATCTCGGTCGCCTCGACTGGCAGCTCCTTGGCCGCGCGTTCGTAGACCGTCTCTTCACCCCGGGGCGTGCGGTAGACCAGCCGCAGGTGCGGATTGGCGATGGCGGTCTGCTGCAGGTAGGTGTCGACCGAGTGCTGCCCCTTCTTGTACGAGCCGTTGGTGACGATCTCGACCCGGGTGCCGTGGGGGAGATCCCACTCCACCTCCTGATCGGCAAGCACCGTTGGCTCGTTCTTCTTCATGTCCAGCAGGATCTGGAAGCGATGGGCGGCCTGCTTGCTGCCGGTGCGGCTGAGGATCACCACCGGCTGCCCGCAGGTGAGCTGACCGTACATGCCGGCGGCCGAGATGCCGATGCCCTGCTGGCCGCGGCTCTGCTTCAAGGAGTGGAACTTCGAACCGTAGAGCAGCTTGCCGAAGATACGCGGGATCTGCTTGCGCACGATGCCGGGCCCGTTGTCCTGCACGACCACCCGGTACCGTTCTTCCCGGTTCAGGCCCGTGCCGCGGGCGTTGGCGCCGAGGCGGGCCTTGCCGTTGGCGGGGTTCTCGTTCTTGCCGTTCGCCGTGCCGTTCTGCTCGCGGGATGGACCGTTCGCGGGCGGGGCGGCGCTGATCTCGACCAGGATGTCCGGCAGGATCCCGGCTTCCTCACACGCGTCCAGGGAGTTGTCGACCGCTTCCTTGATCGTGGTGAGCAAGGCCTTGGCGGGAGAATCGAATCCTAGCAGGTGGCGGTTCTTGGTGAAGAACTCGCTGATGGAGATCTCGCGCTGTTTCCGGGCCAGGGTCTGGGCGGTGGCGGGTATGGGGACCTTCCGCGCCTGACGTTTCTGCTTGGAGGCGGGCATGGCGGAGAACCTTCCAGGGAGATCCGTATCGCATGGTCGGTTTCCGTACTGTACGCAAGCGCGTCGTGGGAATCAAGCAAAGCCTGGGCGGAAAAGCCCGTGGTGGTGGGAAATGCCGCCCCCCGGCCACGACCGGAGAACCAGAGGAAGCGTGTCAGGAGCCAGCGGGCGAAAATCGCCCGGGGGGCGGCAGAATGAACCCCTAGCACGGTTGATGCCGGATTGGACGGGGCGGCGAGCGGGGGAGCATGGTGGCTTCCGGCGGCAGGTCGTTTCCCCGGCCGGCCGGGGCTTCCCGGCCCAGTCGTCGGGCGGCCCCGTCCGCACTCCTGCGCCCAGCGATCCGCCGCCCGCAAAATGCCGGCCGGTTCGCCGCCGCGAGGGGGCGATTTCCTGGCCGCCGACCTCTGCAGCCTTGACACTCCGCAGGTCCGGGACTACGATGAATCCACCCCTGGTTGGAATACTGGGTCCCCTCCGTCTAGCGCGGGTTAGCCTGCTGCGCGCCAGGGGAGAAGGTGCATGCTGAGGCTTCCGGTTTTCCTTCCCCTGTTGCTGATCCTTTGTGTCGGGCTGGCGTGGCTGGCGGGATGCTCAACCGAATACCCCGAGCTGACCGGCGTCATCGCGATCGACGCCACCCCCGACACCCTCTTCGCCCCCACCCCGGACTCGCTGGCCCTTTTCCTGGCCGCCGGTGACACCTTCTACCCGGGCTGGACCCTGACCGGTCCCGAGGGGTACACCCTCGCCGGCGAGGGCGACCGGACCCTGGAGGAGCTCACCCCGGGTGATTACACGATCACCTGGACGGACGTGAGCGGCTGGGTCACCCCGATTCCCGAGGCCAAGAACCTAACCGGCGCGGGCAGCATCATCTTCCTCGGCGATTATTCCGGTGACTGGGGCACGGTGGACGTCAACCCGCAGCCCGTGGGGGTCACCGGTGGATGGGAGCTGGCCGGACCCGACGGTATCTTCCGCCACGGCACCGAGGCCAAGACGTATCTCGAGATGCCCAGCGGTCAGTACGAGATCACCTGGCTGGAGGCGTCGGGCTGGGTGACGCCTGCCGCCGCCAGCGACTCGCTGCCGCCGGGAGGAGCCATCACCTTCACCGGCCAGTACCTGCAGCCGATCGGCAACATCGTCATCGATCTATCCCCCAGTGGTCTGGCGGCCGGCTGGCTCCTGGAGGGGCCGGAGGGATACTCCCTTAGCGATGTCGGCGAGGCCACCCTCGACTCGATGGCCCTCGGCATCTGGACCCTCCAGCCGGAAGAGGTGGACGGCTACGAGATGGAGTCGCCGGCGGTTCTGACCGACACCCTGGACGTGGTCGGCGAGACGATCACCTTCCGGGTCTTCTACCGGATGGAGGGCTTCGTCCTGGTTCCGGCGGGCGAGTTCACTATGGGGGCGCCGGAGTCCGAAACCTGGAGTTCTCCGCACGAGCGTCCACAACATGCGGTGACCCTCTCCGATTCCTTCACCATCTGCGAGGTGGAGGTCACGCAGACCCTGTGGCAGGAAGTAACCGGCGCCAACCCGAGTGCTTTCCCCGGTTGCGGCGACTGTCCCGTGGAAAACATCACCTGGTTCGAGGCGCTCGAGTTCTGCAACACCCTCTCCGCCCGTGACGGCCTGGAGCCAGCGTACCAGATCTCGGGCGACCAGGTCACCTGGGATACCGAGGCCGACGGTTACCGCTTGCCCACCGAGGCGGAATGGGAGTACGCCTGCCGGGCCGGCAGCCTCACCGCCTTCGCCAACGACCTGCCCAACCTCGACCAGGATTGCGACGATCCCAACCTGGACGGCCTCGGCTGGTACTGCGGCAACTCGGATTTCCGACCCCGCCCGGTGGGCATGAAGGAGTCCAACGCCTGGGGCCTGTACGACCTGCACGGCAACGTCTGGGAGTGGTGCTGGGACTGGTATGCCAACTACGGGTCAGCGGCGGTGACCGATCCAACCGGCCCCGAGGTGGGGTTCTTCCGCTTGGTGCGGGGGGGAAGCTGGAGCGTCGGCGCGGCCTCCTGCCGGTCGGCCAGCCGTTACCAGCTCAATCCCGAGCGGAGTTTCAACGACGTGGGCCTGCGGCGCGTCAGGCCGATCGATTGACGCGGCGGGACCACCGGTCGGGCCGGCACCCCGCTCGCCTAGTCGGAAACGTGGAAACAGGGGTAGTCCCTTGGCAGTGACGAGATCCAGCCGGCTGATCCTAACCGCCCTGGTGGCCGCTCTGGGCCTGCTGCTCGGGTGCGACTTCAGCCAGCTGGAAACGCCGCCGCCTCCCCCGCCGGAACAGAGTATCGTCATCGATCCCAACCCCGACGAGGTGGCGGCCGGCTGGGACCTGGCCGGGCCCGGGGGTCCCTTCTCCGGCGCCGGCGATTCCACGCTCATCGACATGGAACTCGGCACCTACGTCCTGACCTGGGAGGACACGATCGCCGGCTATACCCCGCCGACCGAAAATCCAGACACCAACACGCTCACCTCCGGCGGGGTGGTCACTTTCAGGGCCACTTACGTCAGGATCGTCGAGGGGATCGAGCTGCTGCCGGTCTCGACGGGCACCTTCTGGATGGGAAGCCCGGCGGGCGAGCTCGGCAGCAGTGAGGACGAGCGTCCCCAACATCAGGTCAGCCTGTTTCCGGTGCTGAATCGCGTGCGGCCCTTCTACATCGCCACCACGGAGGTCACCCAGGCCCAGTGGCAGGAGGTGATGGTGGTCGACGACCCGAGCTGGTTCGCCGGTTGCTGGGAATGCCCGGTGGAAAACGTGAGCTGGTACGATGCCGTCGATTTCTGCAACGCCCTTTCCGACCGCGAGGGTCTGGAGCGGGCTTATTTCGTCCAGGGGGACCTGGTGATCTGGGATCGCGAGTCCCCCGGTTACCGTCTGCCCACCGAGGCGGAGTGGGAGTACGCCTGTCGCGCCGACACCACGGGTGGGTCCGGCGGGACGACCGCCTTTTACAGCGGCGGCATCTCGGTGACCGGGTGCGGCGCCGATCCCAACCTCGAGCTGGTTGGCTGGTACTGTGCCAACTCCGACGGCATCACCCAGGTCGTGGGCCAGAAGGATCCCAACGGCCGGTTGCTCTACGACCTGCACGGAAACGTGTGGGAATGGTGCTGGGACCAGTGGGGAGAGTACAACGCCGGGCTGGAGCGCAACCCGACCGGTTCCGGCTCTGGCCCCTTCCGGGTGATCCGGGGCGGCAGCTGGCTCTACGGCGCCCAGAGGTGCCGGTCCGCCTCCCGCCGGCCCGCTTCGCCCGCCAGCGCCGCGAGCGACCTCGGGTTCCGCGTCGCCCGGTACGGCCGCAGTTTTGACACGGTGCCGCAGCCGCCGGACACCTCCTCTGCCGCGGGGAGCTTCTGACATGGGCCGAGCGAGGAATAGAGGCCGGGAAAGGTGGAGACGGTCGACGGGCTGGCCGCTGCTGCTCCTGCTGCTCCTGGGTGGCGTGGCCGCGGCGCAGGTTCCGGGTCCGCAGCTGCTGGTGCCCCTGGACTGCAGCTCCGCCGAAGAAGTTTCCTTTCCGAGCTTCGGCGACACCGTCCTGGCCGGCGTCACCGCCACCGCCAGCCAGACCGCGAGCTACAGCTGCCGGGACTGGGTGGAAGGAGGGGGTGAGTACTTCCTCAAGGTGATTCTCGGCCAGGATATGATTCTCCACGCCAGGCTCACCTCGCCCCTCGACCTCGACCTGTTCCTGCTCGCCGACTGCAACAGCGACGCCTGTCTCGCCGGCAGCAACTCGGAGATGATGATCCGCCTCGGAGCCGGGGAGTACTTCCTGGTCGTCGACAGCAATGTCGAGGGGGCCAATACCTTCACCCTCGATCTGGAGACGCTGGGTACCGGGGTGCCGGCCGAGGCGCAGGCGGCCGCCAAGCGGATCTCCCTCCAGGAAGCCGGCCCCCCCATCCTCGGAAACGTCTTCCAGCAGGAGCCTTTCATCACCTACGCCTCCTGCAATCCTTACCTCGAATTCGGCGGTGAGCGCTGGCATCGCTTCACCCTGCCCGCCGACGCCTCCCTCTCCGCCTCCCTGGTCTTGACGTACGAGAACGGTTCGCTGTGGCTCTTTCAGGGTTTGGGCGCGGAGGCGGTCTGCGTGGCCTATGCCGACGGCGCTCTGACGGGTGAAGAGGAGGTCCTGGAGTACCGGAACGACTCCGGAGAGCAGGGGACATACTACCTCGGGGTCGACACCCGGGAGGAGGTCGGCTGGGAGTCCACCGGCGAGTTCACTCTCAGCGTCGACTGCGATTTTCCGGACGAGCTGACGGGTATTCCCCTGGAGGTGGCCGAGGCCGCCAGTTATTTCATCTGCGCGGGCGACTGGGAGACGGTCATCGAGGGTGATCTGCTCG
>CAZAHC010000114.1:0-9930 GCA_964484595.1 uncultured Fibrobacteraceae bacterium
CCTTGGTGCCCGGCAGGTAACCGATATCCTTGCCCAGCGGCATGATGGGCCGCGAGACCATGATCTTACGGTATTTCTTTTCCTCCGCCACCAATTGCAGTCCCACCGCCAGAGCGAGCAGGGTCTTGCCGGTGCCGGCCTGGCCCAGCATGGTGACCAGCTGGATGTCCGGTCGCATCAAGAGTTCCAGGGCGAAGTGCTGCTGCAGGTTCCGTGGCTCGAGTCCCCAGGGCCGCCGCTGGTCGTGCTGCAGCTTCTCGATCCGCCCGGAGTCGGCCCGGAAAATGCCCAGGGCGGTCTGCTTGGGATTGGTCTCCCCCCGCAGCAGTACTCCCTGGTTGGGGAAGAACTCCTGGTCAAGGCGTACCGGCTGGCCCGCATAGAAGCCGTCGATCGTCGCCTCCGGGACGTCGATCTCGCTCCAGCCGGTGTAGAGCTCGTCGAAGTTGACCCGGTTGCGCAGATAGTCTTCGGAGCGGATCCCCAGGGCATCTCCCTTGACCCGGGCGTTGATGTCCTTGGTCACGAAGACGACGTCGGCCCCGAGGTCGGCCAGGTAGAGAGCCGCGCCCAGGATCCGGTTGTCAGGGATCGTGCCGTCCATGCCGGCGGGCAGGAAATCGACGTACTCCTTCACCAGGACGAAGAGCTGGCCGCCCTCGGGCAGCGGCACCCCGCGGCTCAGCGGGCTGTCCTGGCGCAGGGCGTCGATGGTGCGGATCACCTGGCGGGCGTTACGCCCCCTCTCGTCGTTCTCCCGCTTGAAGCGGTCGAGCTCCTCCAGGACGTCCACGGTGATGAAGATGTTGTGACCGGCCAGGGCTTCCAGAGCGCCGGCGTCGTGGAGCAGGACATTGGTATCGAGCAAGAAGCAGCGACCCTGCAGGTTACCGCGTAACCCGTTGTCGTTGTTCAACCAGTGCTGGGTGCCCGCCTGGGCCATGTTCGCTCCGGCGCTGGTGGGTGTCGACGGCCTGAAGCCGGGCAGACACTATTCGCTTGTCTCGCTCAAGGCCTCTGTCTACAGTTCTCGGCGCTTGTTTGTTTCACCTTGAGCTTGTTGTAAACCCGGATTAGTCATGAATGGCCTACTGCGGCTGGTCAAATGCTCGCCAGAACCCGCCTTCTCGGATCGGCTCGGTCAACGTACCTCTGCGGGTACGCCTCCCTCGCCGATCCTTGCGAGGTCGTGTTCTGGCGAGCATTTTCCTCCCCCTCGCTACGGCCATTCATGAATAATCCGGGTTAAACCCGCGGCGGATCCGGATGCGGTTGTTTTTCCAGACGGTTGTTTGGCTTGTTCTGCTCGGCTTCGCGGCCGGCCGCGGGGCCGAGGACCCGGTGACGCCGGAGCCGATCTGGCCCCTTACCCTGACCGATCGTTTCCTTACCTCGAATTTCATGGAACATCGCGACGGGCGCCTGCACGCCGGTCTCGACCTGAAGACCAACAGTCGCTGCGGGTTCGCTGCCCTGGCCGCCGAGGACGGCTGGGTGGTCCGCGTGCGGACGGGCAAGGGCGGCGGTTACGGTCGGGCAGTGTACTTGCGGGGGCGTTCGGGCCGGACCTACGTCTACGCTCATCTGAGCCGCTTCGCCGACCCGCTGCGGGCGCTGGTGCGTCAGGCCCAGAACGAACAGCAGCGCTTCCAGGTGGACCTCTCTCTGGCGCCCAATCGCCTGCCCGTCTACCGGGGGGAGACGATCGGCCTGACCGGGCAGAGTGGCACCCTGGGGCCTCACTTGCACTTCTAGGTTCGCAACCGGGCCCAGCAGCCGCTCAATCCTCTCCGGTGCGGTTTTGCGGTGCCCGATACTCTGCGGCCGAAGATCACGAAGGTGCGGGTCCTGCCGGCCCGACCCGAGGCCCGGGTGTGCGGCACTATGGTCGCGCACAGCTGCGCCGACACCAGCGGCCTGGCCGGCTCGCTGCCGCCGCTGGTGGTACACGGTCCGGTCGCTTTCTCGATCGCAGTCAGCGACGCCTCCGACCGCATGGGCCACCGGCTGGCGCCGTACTGCTTGACCGTCATTCTGGACGGTCGGCTGGTTTTCCAGGCGCGCAACGACAGCCTCTCCTTCTCCCAGAACCGGCTGATGCTGCTGGAGTGGCTGGAGCTGGACGGGGTCAGGGAACAGTGGCTTCACCTGCGGCCGGGTGACCACCTGCCTGCCCGGAGGGGTGAGGCGTGGTCGCTACCGCCGGGTGGTCTCGAACCTGGCGCGCACTCGGTTTGTGTCGTCGCCGCCGACTGGAACGGCAACCAGACCTCGCTCACCTGGACGCTGGACGTCAGGGAACGGCCAGGGGGTCCGGCAGAGGTGGCCTGCGGCTGGCAGGAGGATCCGGTTCGCGTGCGGCTGCCCGCCGGGCCGGCCGGTCAGCAGCGCTGGCTTACCCCCTTTCTGCTCCTGACCGGCCCGGAGAACGGGCCCTGGTCCGCTCATGATCCGGCCGGTATCACCGGGGCCGAGGGGGAGGAGTGGCGCCTGGTCGGCCGGGCCGGGGATGAGGCCGGCCAGACGGTGCTGGGGGCCGTGCCGGACCGCTTGACCGCCGCCGAAAGCGAAGCCGCGGCCGGGAGGCAGGGCTTGGTGTACTTGGGCGCCGCGGTCCGGGTTATGGGTTTCGATCGCCACAACTGGGATCCGATGACGGTTTCGCTAAGCGGAGGTGACGCCGCCGCGGCGGAGGATACCACGCTGGCGGTCTTCCGGCAGGATCGCGACCGCACCTGGAAGCTGGCCGCGCTTCCGGAACCCGCCGCCGGGCCGGGGCGCACCGCTGCCTGGCGGTTCCCGGTCACCAGGCCGGGCCGGTACGCCCTGTTCAGGGACGTGGCTCCACCGGGAATCGGCCCGCCCGGGAACGGGGCCCAGATCGTGGTGGAATCGGACTCGACCGAGTCCGCCGGGGTGACCCTGTCCCGCTGGGCAATCCTGCCGGTGGCCGTGGACGATCGCGGATCGGGGATCGATCCTTCCTCGGTGCGGGTCTGGTGCGACGGGCAGGCGCAAATCGCCGAGCCCGATCCCCTCCGCCGCCGGATCCTGGTCGAGCTGCCGGACGATCTTGCGCCAGGTCCTCACCGGCTGGTGATCCAGGCGGCCGACCATGCCGGACTACAGACCCGGCGCGCCCTTTCCCTCTCCTGCCTGACCGACGCGAGCGGCGAGTAGACGGCCGGCGCCCGTCCTGTTATCGTTGCCGCAACCATCCGCAAACGGCCGCCACGCCGGCCGGGAAGCGACCGGAGAAGCCCCGATGCCCGAGCAGACCTTCGTTCACCTGCACAACCATTCCGACTACTCGCTGCTGGACGGCGCCATGAAGACCAGCGCCATGGCGGCGCGGGCCGCCGAGGGCGGGATGCCGGCGCTGGCGCTGACCGACCATGGCAACATGTTCGGGGCGGTGGAATTCTACCGGGAATGCCGGCGGGTCGGGGTCAAGCCCATCCTCGGCATGGAGGCCTACGTGACCCGGGACCGCCACGATCGGGAAAGCGAGCACGCCAAGAAGCTCAGTCACTTGATCCTGCTGGTCCAGAACGAGGCGGGCTGGCACAACCTCGTGCAGCTCTCGTCGCAGGGGTACCTGGATGGTTTCTACTACAAGCCCCGGGTGGATCTGGAACTCCTGGCCAGGCACAGCGAGGGCCTGATTGCCCTGAGCGGCTGTCTTTCCGGGGAGCCGAATCGCCTGCTGGCCGGCGACGATCTGGCGGGGGCGGTCCGGGCGGCCGGTCGCTACGCGGAGATCTTCGGGCGCGATCGCTACTTCCTGGAGATCCAGAATCACGGCCTGCCCCGGGAAGAACGGGTGCGCCAGCTCATGCCCAAGGTGGCCGACCAAATCGGGGTCGGCATCGTGGCGACCAACGACTGCCACTTCCTGGAGCGCAGCCACCACCAGGCCCACGACATCCTCCTGAGCATCCAGACCAACCGGCAGTACGACGACCCCGGCCGCTGGCGCTCGCAGACCGACCAGGTCTACTTCAAGAGCGCGGAGGAGATGCTCACCCTCTTCCAGGACTGGCCCGCGGCGGTGCAGAACACAATCGCGATCGCCGAGATGGTCGACTACGAGATGCACCTGGGCGAGCTTCTCCTGCCCGAGTTTCCCCTGCCCGCCGACTATCGGGACGCCGACGAGTACGTGGCCGAGGTGGCCCGGCAGGGCTTGCGGGAACGTTCCGGGACGGTCACTCCCGAGCTGGAGCAGCGGCTCGCCTACGAGCTTGGCGTCATCCGCCAGATGGGGTACGCGGGGTACTTCCTGATCGTCTGGGATTTCATCTGCGCCGCCCGTCGGCTGGACATCCCGGTCGGCCCGGGTCGGGGGTCGGCGGCGGGCAGTCTCGTCTGTTACTGCATGCGCATAACCGACGTGGATCCAATAGAAAACGGGTTGATTTTCGAGCGGTTTCTCAATCCCGATCGAATCTCCATGCCCGACATCGACATCGATTTCTGCTTCGAGAAACGGCCGCAGATCATCCAGTACGTCGCCGAGAAGTACGGGCAGGACAACGTCTCGCAGATCATCACCTTCGGCACCATGGCCGCCCGCGGCGTGTTGAAGGACGTGGCCCGGGTACTGGGCTTCAGCTTCCAGGATGCCGACCGCATCAGCAAGCTGGTCCCGGAGGAGATCGGGATCACCCTGGAGAGAGCGCTGCGGGAAGCGCCGGGCCTGGCAGAGGTGAGGCGCGAGTCGCCCCGCCATGACATGCTGATCAAGAACGCCCTGATCCTCGAGGGCCTCTGCCGCAATCCCGGAATCCATGCCGCGGGGGTCCTGATCACGCCGACCCCGCTCATCAATCACGCTCCTCTTTACAAGTCAGCCAAGGACGACATCACGGTCCAGTTCGACATGAAGATGGCCGAGGAGCTGGGCCTGCTGAAGATGGATTTCCTGGGGTTGCGGACCCTGACCGTCATCGACAAGGCGCTGGCCCTCATCCAGGAGACGAAGGGGATCTCCGTGCGTCCCGAGGAGATTCCCCTGGACGACCCGGCTACCTTCGAGTTGCTGCAGGCAGGCAAGACGGTGGGCGTCTTCCAGCTTGAGAGCGGCGGCATGCAGGAGCTGCTACGCAAGCTGCGGCCGACCTGCTTCGCCGATATCACCGCGGTTAACGCCCTGTTCCGCCCCGGTCCCCTGGGCGCGAAGATGGACGAGGTGTATGTCGAGTGCAAGCACGGCCGCCGGCCGGTGAAGTACCCCGATCCCGCCCTGGAACCCATTCTCGAGCCCACGCACGGGGTGATTCTCTACCAGGAGCAGGTAATGCAGATAGCCAGCGCGATGGGCGGTTTCACCATGGGCGAGGCCGATTCCCTGCGCAAGGCGATGGGCAAGAAGATCAAGCATCTGATGGGGCAGATGCGCAGCAAGTTCATCGAGGGGGCGACGCGCAACGGCTTCGCCGCCGCCACCGCCGAGGCCGTCTTCGACGAGATGGCCTTCTTCGCCGAGTACGGCTTCAACAAGTCCCACAGCGCGAGCTACGCGGTGCTCTCCCTGCATACAGCTTGGTTGAAGGCCAATCACCCGGCCGAGTTCATGGCCGCCAACATGTCCACCGAGATGCGCCGGGCTGATCGCGTCACGGTTCTGATCGACGAGGTGAAGAGCCTGGGCCTCCGGATCGCGCCGCCGGACATCAACGATCCCCGGCCCGAGTTCGGGGTCCAGGACCAGACCATCGTCTTCGGCATGGGGGCGGTGAAAAACGTCGGCCTGAAGGCGATCGAGGAGATCCAGGCTGCCCGCAGTCGGCTGGGGCAGGATTTCCGGGACGCCTTCGATCTCTGCGAACACGTCGATCTGCAGAAGGTCAACCGCAAGGTTCTGGAGGGATTGATCCACGCCGGCGCCCTGGACCGCCTGCCGGGACACCGGCGGGAACAGATCGAGAACCTGGACCGCGCGATGGCCCACGGACAGCGGGTGGCCCGGGATCGCAGGCAGGGCCAGTCCTCCCTGTTCGGAGGCGAGCAAGAGGCCGCGGTTCAGCCCACCCTGCAGCCCTGCGCCGCCTACGACCCGCTGACCGAGCTGAGTCTCGAACGCCAGGCGGTCGGTTTCTTCCTCTCCGGCCATCCCTTCCAGGAATACCGGGAGCTGATCACCGCCCTGCCGACCGCCACGGCCCGGCAGGTGTCCAGCCTGCGGGAGGGGTCCTGGGTGGATCTGGTGGGCGTGGTGACCTCCTTCAGCGAGGCTCGGGACAAGCACAAGCGGCTCTACGCGCGCGCCCACTTCGAGGATCGCAGCGGCCTGCTCGAACTCGTGGTCTATGCCAGGCTCTACGCCGAGACCGCTCACCTCGTCCACAGCGACGTCATCCTGGTGGCGGGGGGCCGAGTCCAGGTGCGGGCCGACCAGAAACGTGAGGTCGTGGCTGAACGTCTGGTGCCGGTGGACGAGGCCCTGGCCGGCTGGACGGAGGCGGTCTTGCTCAAGCTCGACCTGGACGGGCCCGGTCCAGGGGCCATCGGTGGGCTCCGGGAGCTGCTGCGTCGGTTCGGCGGGGATCCGGACGGCGGTACCGAGACCGGAGCCGCGGCAGCGGGCCGGCCCGTGCCGCTCCTGGTGGAAACTCGCCGCCGGGGCCGCCGCTGGCTCCTGCGCGCCCAGTCGCACGACATCCGGCTGACCCTCGAATGCCTGAGGGCCTTGCGGAACCTGCCGGGCAGCGGCGGGTTGCGGCTGCGCTGCCGTCTGCCGGCCGCACCCGCGGACCGGCGTGCGGCCGGGCCCCGGCGGCGCTGGCGGGCTGCGACTTGACACCGGGGTTTTGAGATGGGTTAATCCCCCTTTGCCGGTTGGTGGGCCGGGCCCGCCGCCCGGTGAGGTGGAGAGGTTTAACCGATGGAAAGGTCCCAGAAAGGACCCTGGCTCGATTTCGAGCGGCCGATCCTGGAACTGGAGGAACGTATCCACACCCTCCAGGAATCGGCCGCCGTGCGGGGCCTTGATGTTTCCGAGGAGGTGGCGCGGCTGCGCCACCGGGTCGAGAAGCTCGGCCGGGAGGTCTTTGCCAATCTCCAGCCCTGGCAACGGGTCCAGCTGGCCCGGCACCCGCGGCGGCCCACTAGTCTCGATTACATCCAGAAGTTCTGCGACGGCTTCCTCGAACTGCACGGTGACCGCTCCTTCGGCGACGATGCGGCCATCGTGGGCGGGTTCGCCTTCCTGGACGAGATGCGGCTGGTGGTCATCGGCCATCAGAAGGGCCGCGATACCAAGAGCAACATCAAGCGGAACTTCGGGATGGCCCATCCCGAGGGTTATCGCAAGGCTCTGCGGCTGATGCGGATGGCCGCCCGCTTCGGGCGGCCCGTGGTCACCCTGATCGACACCCCGGGCGCCTTTCCCGGCGTGGGCGCGGAGGAACGCGGCCAGGCCGAGGCGATTGCTCGCAACCTCCGGGAGATGGCGAACCTGCCGGTTCCCATAGTGGTCGTCGTGACCGGGGAAGGTGGTTCCGGTGGCGCCCTCGCCCTCGGCGTGGGCGATCGCGTGAGCATGCTGGAGAACTCGATCTACAGCGTGATCAGCCCCGAGGGGTGTGCGGCCATCCTGTGGCGTGATCGGGAGAAGGCCCCCGAGGCGGCCAAGGCGATGAAGCTCACTGCCGCCGATGCGCAGCGTCTCGGCGTAATCGACAAGATAATCCCCGAACCCATCGGGGGTGCCCATCGTGATCACGAGGCCGCCGCCCGGGCCGTCAAGGATGTGATCCGTAAGGACTTGCTGGAGCTGGCCGATCTGACTCCCGGGGAGCTGCTGGAGGCCAGACTCCAAAAGTACCTGCGGATGGGGATTTTCGTGGAAGAGGAGGGAACCGAGGCGTGAGTCAGGTGGGCCGGGAGAGTTGACAAGGGTTGCCGGTTTGGCTATACTCCTTTTTGCCAACCTCTTCGAGGATTCAACCCAGCTTCCCGCCGGCCTGAACGCAGCGTCGGCTGGTTTTTTTGCCCTTTCCTCTTCCCCTGATCGATGAGGGTCCTTCCTGTCGTCCCGGTGGGGCGGCGGGTCAGGCCTGACTGTACCGCGGCCGGTCGGTTCCGGGTTTGGAGGCAAACGTGCTCGATCCGAAGTTGCTGGAGATCCTGGCCTGCCCTCGTTGCAGGCAACCGGTGGTTCCGTTGCCCGACCACTCGGCACTGGATTGCCCGGAGTGCGAGCTTCGTTACCGGGTGGAGAAAGACATACCTATCATGCTGATCGAGGAAGCCGAGCCCATCCCGCGAAAGAGGTAACCCGATCATGTGTCTGTTTACCCATTTCGCCGCCGGGGCCCTGGTAGGCGGCGCCACCGGCAACGTGGGACTGGCCGTCATCGCCGGCCTGGTTTCCCACCTTCCCCTGGACGCCCTGCCGCACTACGACTTCCCGGACTGGCGGGTGGAGCTGCTCGGCGGACTGGTCGCCCTCGCGGTCCTGCTGCTGTTCCCCTTCGCCACCTGGCCGGCCGTGGCGGGGGGCCTGGCTGGAATGGTCCCCGACCTGGAAAACCTTCTGCAGAAGCTGGGACGTCTGTCCCGGCGTCGCTTCGTCTTTCCCTCGCATACCGGACTGATCCCCCACGGTCCGGAGGTGGGGCGCGGAAACCTGGCCTGGCAGGCGGTTCTGGCCGTGGGTTGCTTCCTGGGGCTGGCCCTGATCTCCCCGGCGCCGGCGAGCGCCCGGCCTGGCGAGCCGGTCGGGGGAAGGGCCGGCGATGCCCCGCAGGCCGTTATCGATATGCCGGAGGCCACCCTCCTCTCCTCCGAGACCGCCGCCACCCGGCTGCAGGTGCGGTTTCCGGTGCGCCAGGCGCCTGAGGACTGGCGGCTGGTCGACCCGGGGCGGATCGAGTGGACCCTGAAAGGGACCGAACCGGTGGACGCCGAGGGCAACCCGCTCCCGATACCGCCCGCGCACCTGGTCAACGTTGCCGTTCCCACCGAGCGGGCCGTCGGGGTGCGGGTGGTCGCCTTCAGCTGGTGGCGGGAGCCGGCCCGACCGGTAGACCCGGCCAGCCTGGTCGAGGTTTCCCCCCCGGCCATCTTCCGGGGTGTGCCGCTGGTGACTCTCGCCGTTAACCCGGAGACAGCCGGCGGCGGAGTGCTCGCCGCCGTCACCGTGGAAATCCAGCACGCCCCCGCCGGTCGCCCCGCGGAGTTCCTCCGCGCGGCCGCGGATCGGTCCGGGGGTTCTCGTACCCGGTTGCTGGTCCCGGCCAACGTCCTCAACCAGGACCTGTTCCGGGCGCTCCGGTCCGGCGCCCGCGCCTGGTGGGCGGCTCGACCGACGCGCGCCGATCTCTCTCCCCACCCCTTCGAGCTGACGGGCAACTGGGTACGCCTCGAGGTGACCGAGACCGGGATCTATCGCCTGACCGGCAACCAGCTTTCCTGGCTGGGCGTCTCCACCGGAGCCGTCGATCCGGAGAAGCTGCGCCTCTTCAAGGGGGGTGGTTTGCCCCTGGACACCGATCCCGAGGTGCCCGACAGCCTCCAGTCCGACCGGATCGGCCTGAACGAGGTGGCCATCCTGGTCCGGGACGGTGGTGACGGCTGGGATATCGGGGACGACCTGGTCTTCTATGGCTTCGGCACCGACGCCTGGCGGGACCGGCTGGATTCGGATTCCCTGCCGCTGGACCATTTCGAGCACCCATTCGCCAGCCGGGGAGTCTACTGGCTGACCTGGCAGGGCTACGGCACCCCGGACCCGTTGCCGGGTGAGCCGCGGCGCGTGGCCGCTGCCCCGGCACCCGCACTGGGGGCGCCTACCGTCACCGAGTTCCAGACCCGACTGCACCTGGAGACCTCCGGCATCGACGATGCGGGCACCGTGCAGGACAACTGGCTCTGGGACAACGCCATCTACGGCACGCGAACCTTTTCCTTCCAGGTTCCGGCTGC
>CAZAHC010000115.1:0-9928 GCA_964484595.1 uncultured Fibrobacteraceae bacterium
ATGTGTCAACTAATTACCGACTGGGAAGGGCAACATCTATTGATGGACGCTACAATCATCTGGACGTAGTGGAGGAACTCGGGCCACCCTTGACCAGACTCTGAAATACGCCTATGATGTTGACGAAATTCGATGAAAATTGACGACAGAGAGGTCAAAATGCTTCAGCGCCACCTCAAGGCACCCGAGCAGAGCTTCTTCCTCCTCGGCCCACGCGGATCGGGCAAGAGCACCTGGTTGCGGGCCAATTTTCCCGATGCGCACTTCGTGGATCTGCTCGCCGAGGCAACCTACCAGTCCTTCCTCGCCGAACCGGGTCTGTTCGCGGCCGAACTGCGGGCCGTCGATCCCTCACGCTGGGTGGTCGTGGACGAGGTCCAGCGCCTGCCGAACCTCCTCAACGAGGTCCACCGATTCATCGAGGAGCGGCGAATGCGGTTCGTGCTCTGCGGTTCGAGCGCGAGGAAGCTCAAGCGAGCCGATGTGAACCTCCTGGCCGGCCGGGCCCTGAAGCGGACCATGCACCCCTTCGTCCCCACGGAGCTGGCCGAGCACTTCGACATCGAACAGGCGCTGCGGTTCGGTCAGTTGCCCATCGTCTGGGATTCGAGCGAGCCCGAGGAGACCCTCACGGCGTACACCCAGCTGTACCTGCGGGAGGAAATCCAGGCAGAAGCCGTGGTCCGCAACTTGCCCGGGTTCTCCAGATTTTTGCCCATCGCCGCCCTCTATCATGGCCAGACCGTCAACGTGACGAACATGGCTCGCGAGGCCGGCATCGCCCGGACGACGGCCATCGGCTATCTGGACATCCTCGAGGATACACTGCTCTGCTTCCGGGTGCCCGGTCTCGAGGCCCGGCTCAGGGTTCGCGAGCGGAAACTTCCCAAGTGGTACTGGTGCGACCCCGGCCTGGTCCGGGCGATGAAGCGGTCAGCCGGACCGGTCCTCCCGGAGGAGAAGGGGGCTCTGTTCGAGGGGCTGGTCGCCCAGCTCCTGCGTGCCTACCGGGACTATCACGGGATCTATAACGACATCGCGTACTGGTCCGGTGGAGGCCGGGAGACCGAGGTCGACTTCATCCTCACGCGGGGCGATCGGCGGGTGGCGATCGAGGTCAAGTCCGGTGCGCGTTTCCACGAGAAGTGGTGCCGCGGCCTGCGCGCCGTCGAGCCGCTGTCCGGCCTCGTGCGGCGGTTCCTCGTCTATCCCGAGGGGCCAGAGTTGCGAACGGAGGACGGCATCGAGGTGGTGCCACTCGCCCGGTTCACCGAGCTGTTGGCCGGGGATGCCATCTGTCGATGACGAATCATTGAAGGATCCATGATATGTTGACACTCACTTTGCGCCCGAAATGATCGACAAACTCGTTTGCTGGTATTCCCAGAGCGTCAAGATGCCTGCACCGCGATGTTCCCCGAGTGGGAGCGACAGGCGGACTCTTCGTTACTCTCCTGTGTCGTGGGATTTCCGCATTCCCTTTGATCGACCAGGCGATCTTCAACCTTGACCTGCTCCTGTTTCCGCTGAGTGTTTGGGGGTAGACATAAATCGCCGAGAAACCCTTCTCCACCAGATCGCCCAGGAAGAAGCCCGGCGCGCCTGCATATTCCGGATGAAGCCTGCCACCCATTCCGGCCGATGCCGCCACCACACGCCAGCATCTCGCCGACGAGTTCTTTTGGCGACATGAGTGCTTTCTCCAATTCGGGAGACAGCGAATCCCGAATTCGCGGAGATGTCAAACAGAACGAACGGGAGCACCGAAGGATTCAGGTCAACCCCCAGCAAGCAACCTGGATACCCCTGCTTTTGTGATACATAACTGCGAAAATACCCCCCCGTGTTCATGCCAGTATCGGAATGGTCGCCCAGGTGCACATCCCTCGACCTATGGTCCCCCTCCTGGATCGGTGGTACCGTGGTCCCGCCTGAAAGCTGTAGATCTTCCGCGGAGCCCGGCAAACCGGCAAGTCCACCACCACCAGGGGATTCAGCCGGAAGTCCCCCAACGAGAGGTCCTCCGAAAGTGACGAACCCAGACAAACCCGACCTGCTCCACCTCGCCCGGACCTCGTTCGAGGAGCTGCAGAAGTGGGCCGGGAAACCCGTCGCCCGGCGAGGCTGGGAGTACCAGGCCGAGGAGCGGGTCTCCAGCGTCGCGAGAACGGAAGCGGGCGATCTGTTGACCTGGGTGGACGGCACGAGGCGCTATGCGACCCGAGTCGGCCTCGATGATCGAGGCGTGCTTCGGTCCGTGTGCACCTGTCCCTACGACGGGGAATGCAAGCATGCCGTGGCCTCGATCCTGGAGTACGTCGCCTTGACCGAGGGGGGAACCGAGGTCCCCACGGCCCGCCGCAACGACGTGCGGCTGCGGCTGTGTGGGGACGATGCCCGGGATGACGACCTCGATGTCGAGTTCCCGGTTTCCCCCGTGGAGCCGGACGCCCCCCTCGCCGGATTCCTCGAATCCCGGACGCCGGAACAGCTCCGGGCCCTGCTGGGCGAACTGGCGGAGGCCGTCCCCGCCGCCGCCAGTCATCTCGACGCCCTGGTGCTGCGAGAGAACCATGACATCGCCGCCTTGCAGGATGCCGTGGCTCGGGAGATCGAACGGCTCTGTGACGGGACCGACTGGTGGGACCGGTACGAGAGGGAGTGGAACGGCCCCGACTTCGACCACCTCCGACAGCTCATGAAAAGCCTGATCCAGGCCGGCGGTGAGGACGAGCTGGCGGGCATGGGAGAACCGTTCCTGCAGCGGCTCTCCGAGTTGATGGCGGGACATCAGTACGCCGATGATCTCCTCGGCGGTGCCGAGGGCTGCGTCCGGCTCGTCCTGGAGGCGGTCAAGAAGTCCTCCTGGTCGCCGGCCGAACGCCTGATCTGGGCCCTGGATGTCACGATCGACGACGAGTACAACCTTGCCGACGTGGTCGGCGAGTACCTGGAGGTGCGCCACGCCAGGGAATCCTGGAACATCGCGGCGGAACACCTGCTGGACCGCCTGGACGAGATGCCGGTGGTCCTGTCGCGCCGGGACTTCTCCGGGCAGTTCGCGCGCCGGTCCCTCGTCCAGCTCGTCGCCATGACGCTGGAACGCGCCGGTCGCGCCGCCGAGATCACCGAACTGCTCGAGGCGGAGGCCCGCGAGTCGGGGCTCTGGGAGCTGCTGATCGATAACCTGATTGCCGCGGGACGGGATGTCGACGCCGAGGAGCGGATCGTCTCGGCCCTCGCCGACATCGGAGAGGCCCAGCAAGGCACGGCTGCGCGGTTGCGGAGGCAGTGGCGGGAGATCCGCGCTCGCGCCGGGGATTGGAGGGCCGTGGGCGCCATGGAGACGGTCGAGTTCCTCCAGGCGCCCTCTGTCAAGGCGTTCGAGGCGTGCCGGGAGGTCGCGGAAACAGCCGGGTGCTGGGACCGTGTGCGCCCGGCGCTCCTCGCGTCCCTGGAGACCGGGACGCTACCGTGGCGGCAGACGGACTGGCCGTGGGGGCCGCCGCAGTCGCCCGAGGCGTTCGCGGGCTGGGCCCGATCCGGTGCGTATCCCTGGTGCGACGTGCTGATCGACCTCGCCATCCACGAGCGCGATCCCCGCCGGGTGCTGCACTGGTACGATTCGCTGTCCAGCTCTTCCCGGGCCGCCCTCGACACGGCCGAGCGGGTCGCCGCCGCCGTTTGCGATCACGCGCCCGAGCGAGCCGTCGCGCTGTGGCAGGAATTGGCGGAGGCCCATATCAGGCGTACCAAACCGGCGGCCTACCGGTCGGCGGGGCACTTCCTGCGCCGAGCCGGGCAGGTCATGTACCGGACCGGCAGGGTCGAGGCATGGCTGCGGTACCTGTCATCGCTGCGAGAGAGGCATCGGCGGAAGCGGCGGTTGCTGGAGGTGCTGGACGGGTTGTCGGGAGGTCGGTCCTGATCCGATCCCATCGGTGGCGGCCCGGATGAACGAACCCGGCATATTGATCAAGATTTGCGAGTTTATCATCATTGACTAAACTCGATAACTTCACGAGAAGGTGTATCGGCGGGCGATGTCGGATCCCGGTCCGGGTCCGCACCGGTCGGGGGACATCGCCCGGGTGCTGGACCGCGAGGTTGAGGTCGAACGGCATTCCGTTCAGATCCCCAACTCCCTCCGCAAAGCCGCACAATCCGGCCTGAGCCCTTCCTGCACATCGTCCCGCCCCTCGAACTCCAGCAGCAACGCCTCCAGCCGTTCCCGCCCGAGCGGGGTCTTCGCGGCCTCCCGGGGCGAGACGCCGCCCAGCGCGGGCAGCGGGATGTCGGGCCAGGTCCGCCAGTGCTCGTCCATCATCTCCTGCATCCGGGCCCGGGCCTCCGGCTGGGCCATCAGTTCCCGCTGCAGCGCCTCCTCCTCGGCGCCCTCGGCCGTTCGTTTCCGCCGGTCGGCCTTCTCCCGCAGCGAGTCCAGCGATTCGATCTCCTGTCTCTTCAGCTCGGCCTGCTTGCCGAGCAGGTCCGCGATCAGGGCCTCGATCTTCTCGGCGCGCGGCTGGGAATTGACCGACACGGTCAGCGTGTCCCCGTCGATCTCGATGTGACCGAGGACCGTGTTGTCCCAGCCGGGATTCTGCCGGTTGCCCTCCATCTTCCAGGGGATGTCGACCGCAATCAGTTCGCCCTGGCTGTTGTGGGTGCCCTCGTCGTAGAACGAGTCCCGATCGTCTTCCAGGGTCAGCGGCAACAGCGCGTCCAGGGCCTCGCGGACGGGGCAGTGGAGCGCATAGTGGAGCCTGGTCATCTGCAGGGGATCGCCGTCGGTGTTCTGGATCCGGGGCGGTGCCGGGTCCAGGACCTCCGCCCGGAGATCGAAATAGAGCGTTCGCAGCTCGATGTCGTAGTCGTGCAGCGTTTCACGGGTGACCGTCATGTGCTCGGCCAGATGCTCGCGGAACCCGACGATCTGGTCGAAGAACTGCCCCGGGATCATGATCGGGGCGCAACCCAGCATGATGGCATCGCCGTCCATCTCGACCACCCGGGAAAAGACGATGTTCCCCGGTTTCAGGGAGACCGACGAGGTCCGTTCCTTCACCGTGACTTCCCGCTGGAGCATGATGTCCCGGAGCCCCATCTCCTGGCCGGGGTCGGTCGCCGTCACCTGGAAGAAGCTGTAGGGCTGGCGGCACGCCTCGGCGATGAATCGCTGCTGGTACGAATCCAGTCGCTCCGGCCTGGTCTGCAGGTAATGCAGGGCCACCGGGATATCGGGCAGTTCATCTTCCCGGCCCTCCGCGGCGGGGTCCGGATCCCAGTTGAACAGGAGCCAGGGCGGAAATCCGCTCTCGAACTCGGGGCTTTCCTCGGGATCCATCGGCAGGTCCGTCCAGACGGTGAAATCGTCCCAGGCCTCGCGCATGGCCTCGGGCCCGTACTGCTTCTCCAGGTGCTTGAGCAGGACCGGGACCAGTTCGCCCTCGGTGCGGCGCATCCGGATCCAGTTCAGGTCACCCATCACGGCGGCCTCATTCTTCCGCAGGCAGCACTTCTTGTATTTCTTGCCGCTGCCGCAGGTGCACGGGTCGTTGCGTGCCGGTTTGGCCATGTTCACACCACCATCCTCTCCAGCTCCTCCCGCCCAACCACCACGAAGTCGTCGCACGCCGTCCGCAGCGCCCGGCCGAAGTTCGGCACGTCCCAGAACGCGTGCACCACGTGCCGGCCGGTGCGCTTGACCGCCTCGACCAGCGGTACGTAGTCCTCGTCGGCGGCGAAGAGGATGGCGTCGTCGTAGGAGTCGTTCATGCAGCGCTCGAGCATCTCGACGGTCAGACGGGTGTCGACACCCTTCTCTGTGAAGTCGATCTGTTCACCGAGTAGCTCGGCGAGGCGCCACGAGTAGGCGGCCATGAACCGGCCGGGGATCTGCCCCTGCTCGCGCAGGGCGACGATGCGCCGGCACAGCTCGTCGCGGGCGACGCGAGCGTCGGCGTTGATCCGGGCGGCGTTGTCGAAGAAGGCGCGGTCGTCCTCCGTCATCGCGCCGCCGCCGATGGTCTCGAGGATCTGACGCGTCCAATCGAAGGCCGGGCCGTGGCGCAGCTCGACCCGACGGGCCATCATCCGGCCGGTGACCAGACGGGTGAAGCGGCAGCGGGTGTCGACGTGCTCGGTCAGCCGGCCGTGGGCGCGCAGGACGCCGCGCGCCTTGTAGGCCTCGTGCTCGTGGCAGGGGATGCCGTTGATGCGCAAGCCCTCTTCCGTCTCGTCCACGGTCGCCGGCGTGCCGGTGTAGAGGTTGACGCGGATGAACTCCCGGTCGTCGCCGCAGAGCCGGCGGCCGAGGCGCTCGACGTCGAGGCAGTGGCTGGGGTCGAACCGGGCGGACTCGGGCCCGGTGATCCACTTGCGCAGGGTATCGCGCAGGGCGCTGTAGTCGATGAAGACCATCGCTCGGCGCTGGGGGCCTCGGGCCATGGGAGCGTCCTCCGTGGGAGGGGCGGGTGCTGGATGATATACTCGTCGTCGGTATCGGCCCGAGTATAGCGCAGGTCGTCGGGCTGTCCGATGCGGAATTATTCATCCGGGAAGGAGAGGACCCTCGGTGTCCATTCATCGCTACTTGACCGACCTCAACGCCCTCCGCAGGGCGGCCGCCGAGAAGGTCGAGGAGAACTGGCGTTTCCGCGCGTGGCTTAAGCAGTCAGACCTCGGCATCGACGGGCTGGACGCCATCGTCCACCGGCTGTACGACGAGGCGTCCGCTGCCATCGACTGCACGGCCTGCGGCAACTGCTGCCGGGAGTGCCGGCCGCTGCTGGGCGAGGACGACATCGCGCGGCTGGCCGCGCACCACGGGCTGGAGCCGGCGGCGTTCTCGCAGAAGTACGTGAGGCCGACCGAGGAGGAAGGCGGCCAGGAGTTCGCGGCCAGGCCGTGTTCGTTCCTGCAGGGCAACCGGTGCGCGGTCTACGAGCACCGGCCCGACGATTGCCGGTCGTATCCGCACCTGCACCTGGACAGGACGGTCTCCCGGTTGTGGGGGATCATGGAGAACTGCGAGGTCTGTCCGATCGTGTTCAACGTGGTCGAGCGGTTGAAGCGGGAGGTGTAGGTGGGGGGAGGGGGTTGGCTGGTTGGCTCGTAATTGATTGTTTTTGAACGTGATATGTGATCTTTCGTCCAGCATGCAATCGGACTGCATGATGGCCGAAACACCGTTCCCCAACAGGCCGTGGTGCGATCCGGCATTTCCGGATCATCGACAAGCTCGACATGCCGACCGGCGTCGGATCAGCCCTGCCCGGGTTCGAGCGCGGCAGACAGCGACAGCGACCGCCGGATGGCCCGCGCATCGCACGACTCGAACTCCCGCTCCCGGACCCACAGCCGCGCATCGCCCGGAAGTCCCAGGTAGATGGCGCGCGCGACCCCGGCCGTTCGCCCGGGGTCGCTCTCCCAGCCGAGCCGGGCCGCCTCCGCGGCGACGAAGGCCCCGCGCCCCGAATCCACCGAGAACCCCTCCGACCACCGCACCACGTGCTCGGCCGCCGCCAGGTGATCCCGCTTGTCGTGATTGCACTTCCCGTGCGCCAGAACCAGGTTCTGGATGCCGTTGTCGGGATAGCGGGACCAGGGGATGAAGTGGTCGACCTCGAACCTGTCGAGCGACCGTGCCTCACGCCGGCAGTAGAAGCACCGCCCCGCCTGGGCCTCCCACAGCACGCCGCGCACCGGCGCGGTGGATACCCGGTCGGCCCCGAACAGGAAGTCCCCCAGCCGGGAGGCGTCCAGCCGGTTGAGCCGCGAGACCATCGCCACCCACTGCTGGTGGACCAGGGGACGCAGCAGGCCGTTCAGGAGCACCAGGTGGGCGCCCGCGTCGTCGTGCAGCTGGATCCGGTTGTCGAACTCGTGGCCGGCTTCCCCGCGCTGGTAGGCCCGGACAGCTGACCGCAGCTGCTTGAATCGCTCGCCCTCGATGTCCCGGCGGGTCCAGGCGACCTCGTACAGGAATCGGTCCTCCGTGCCGCCGAACAGCTGCAGGCGGGCCAGGGGCATCTCGATCAGCTTCAGTTCCACCTGGCGGATCAGGGTCTCGAACCGCCGGCCGCCCAGGCGACGGGCGTGGGCGAGCGGTGCCGTCGAGTCAAGGCTCGCTCGCACACGGAAGGCGTCGATCTTGCGGATGACGTCGATCTGGGAGCCGGCCCGGCTCGCGTTCTGCTTCAGCACGAGGGCGCGGTCACGATCCCGGTATTCCAGCGTGTGCGGCCAGTACAGCTCGACCACCTTCTCGGCCAGCTGCCGGGTGGTCAGCACGGTCGGCGCCGCCCCGGTCCGGCTCGTGTTCTCGAGACAGAGGTCCATCAGGCCGAGGATGATGGCGTACTTGTAGGTGGAGGTGAAGCTGCCCTCGGCGAGGACGGCCATGATTTTCTCGGCCAGGCGGATCGGCCCCTGCGCGTCAGGCCGGTTCATCAGCGTCTTCGTCCCTGTCCTCGCCCTCGTCCTCCCAGTACTTCGCCTTCTCCGCCAGCACCCACCGAATTCCTCCTCGCGGGTCCTCGACATCCCCCGCAAACCGCGGGATCACGTGCAGGTGGAAGTGCGGCACCGTCCTGCCGGCCGCCTCGCCCTCGTTGAACCCGACGTTGTAGGCGTCCGGCGCGTGCTTGGCGTCCAGCAGGGCCTTGACCTCGTCCAGCAGCGCCACCAGGTCCCAGCGCTCGGCCCACTCCAGCTCGAAGAACGACGCTACATGACGGCGCGGCACCAGCAGCGTGTGGCCCGACGAGATGGCGAACCCGTCGGGGATGGCGATCATGGTGCCGTTCTCGGTCAGGACGGTTCGCGAGGCGAGGTCGCAGAACGGGCATTCGGTGCTCATCGTGTCTCCAGGAAGATCTCGTTGCGGTGGTAGTCGAGGAAATGCCTCTGGCCCCAGGAGAACGCCCCGACGGTCACCGGCCGCTCGACCTCGACCCCCATCCGGTCCAGCGATAGCCGGTCGGCCACCGGCGAGACGAGCAGCCGTCCGCCGTCCTCGAACGAGATGAAGCCGCGGTCGAAGAGGTGATCGGCCGAGGGAGTCAGCAGCAGGCCGTTCTCTCCGTCCAGTCGCTCCTCGTTGGAGCAGTGGCGCCACGGCTTGCAGTGGCTGGCGACGAGGTGGGTCGGATTCTCGACGTGCGTGATCCGGCAGGCATGCTCGATCCGGCTGACTCGTTTCCGGAACAGGCCCTGGCCACGACGTGAGCGGACGAGCGCTTCTCGTTCGGTCTCCAGGAGACTCGTGTCGGTCGTGATCTGCCTGACGAGCGCCTCCTCCCAGTCCTTCTTCAGCAGCACGGCGGAGGTGGGTCGCTCACCGACCCGGTCCGGCATCGGTTCCAGCGGACGCGATATGGCCGCGTGCATCTCGTACCCGATCAGGATTGCGAGCCGGTGCATGAGCGGGGCCGGGACCTCCGTCAGGTAGACGCTTTGCAGGCCCCGGCCGTCGCGATGCAGGGGGCTGTACTTACGGGGCAGCAGTGGTCGCAGTGACCGGATGTGGTCGGCGGGTCGAATCTGGTGGTCCAGGGTGGTCCAGCGAACGTCGACCCGCCAGCCGATGTCGACGTGTAGCCAGTCGGCGCCGTCGCGGCCGAACTCCTCGGGCATCGGGCTCTCGTAGCAATAGGATCGGACGATGCCGACGGACCGCAGGAAGGTCTTCTGGAACGACAGGACGATGTCGCCCGGGGCCACCTCGCGCATGGTGTCGTAGAAGTGATTTCGGTGGTGGTTCTTCTTGCGCTTGGGCGACCAGAGGTAGCCGCCGACGATCTCGTGGCGGAAGGTCTTGTTCTGGTTGCCCCACCAGTAGCGCATGGTCGGGTTTCCGGTTGGGGCGGGCGAGGGATGTATGGGGGGAGGGTGCCGGATTGAGTGTCGGATCGCAAGATGATTC
>CAZAHC010000116.1:0-9921 GCA_964484595.1 uncultured Fibrobacteraceae bacterium
AGAAGTGCCCGTAGTTGAAGAAGAACTTGTCCTTCTCGGTGACGGGGAAGCTCATCCCCAGCCGCGGCGACAGGCGCATCTTCCAGCGGCGACCCAGCGCCCCGAAGGTGTTCTGCTGGAAGTCCGCGACCATTTCGGGGTAGATGAAAAGGTAGTCGCCCTCGTTGGCCATCACGTGCTCGACCTCGCGCCCGGGGGCCCAGAAATCACTGCGCAGGCCGAGGTTCACGATCAGTCCGCGGTGGTTGATCGTGTCCTGGAAGTAGGCGGCGCCGATGATGGGATGTGCGGCGAAGACATCCTGGTAGATGGCCAGCTTGCCCGAGGGGTGCTCCTGCAAACCACTCTGCAGGTCGATCAGCTGCATCTCGGTGAACGACAGCTCCAGGCCGGTCTTGAACTGGTTGGCGCTGCTCTTCATGAACTGGTAGGCGCCCTTGAGGGTCCACGATTCGGAAAAGTGGTCGTGCCAGCGGTCGGCCGTGCCGTGGGCCTGGCCGTTCTGCCGGTCGCCGGGCAGGTCGATGCGATCGTAGTTCGCGAAACGATCCTCGCCGTAGATGTCACCGTCGTCACCGTTGAGGTTGGCGTGCAGCCGGTTGAAGTTGCGACCCAGCGTGACCTCGAACCAGTTGTTCTCGCTGAGGACCTGGCGGTAGTACAGCTGGTTCAGGATGTTCTCGGTGGTGAAGACGAGGAACCGGTCCAGACCCCAGATGGAGTCTCCGTCGGCAGTGGCCAGGCTCTCCCCCTTGCCCATCAGGAAAGGATGGGGAAACCCCTCGCCGGGCAGCCGGAATCCCTGGCTGATGCCGAACTGACGGCTGGAGGTGAAATTCAGCTTGTGGCTGGGGGTGATGTGCCAGCTCCACTTGAGCATGCCGTTCCAGTCGTTCTGCTGGCGGGGCGACCAGAAGGGATCGTCGTAGATGGGAGACTGCAGCTTGTTCCGGCGGGAAAAGATGGGCAGGTAGCCGTCCCGGATATCCATGCTGCCGCTGACAAGCAGGTACTGCTCGCCGGGCAGGCCCAGGCCCAGCGCGTCCAGGGCCCCCGAGAACGGGTCCGGGCCGGACAGGGAAACCCGCAGGATGTCGATGTTCTGGGGCTCGTCGAACCGGGCGTAATCGCGCCAGCCCAGGTGATCGCCCTTGGGCACCCGGTGGAAGAGGTAGTCCCGCTTGAAGCTCACCTGGCCGCTGAAACGGTCCCCCCCCTCCTTGGTCGAGACGTTGACCACGCCGCTGACCGCCTGGCCGTACTGGGCGTTGAAGCCGCCGGTCAGGACCTCGATCTCGTTGATCAGCGAGGGGTCGATCTGATACCCGTAGCCGCCGCCGGCCAGCGGATCGTTTACCGACAAGCCGTCGATGATGAACTGGGTATCGTCGGCCCGGCCGCCCCGGATGTGGATCTCGTTGTCGTAGATGGTGACGCCCGGTTGATGGGCGATCATGTCCACGACCTGGTCCAGCGGCATGGCTTCCATCTGCTTGCCGGTCAGGTAGTGCGAGCTGCCGGTTCGCTCCACCTCGATCAGGCGTCTTTCCGCCTCGACATCGAAGGGGTCGAGGTAGATGGCCTGGACCTCGAGCCGGAACTCGATGTGCTTGACCTCACCCGGCCCGATGGTCACCGTCTCGGTGCCCACGGCATAGGAGATGTAGGAGGCGCGGACGGTGTAGGTCCCGGGCGCCAGGCCGCGGATGATGAAGTAACCGTCGGTGAAGGCCATCGTCCCGATGTTCGTGCCGGCGATGAAGATGTTCGTGTACGGGAGCGCTTCACCCGACTCGTGGTCGATAACGGTGCCCTTGATGACCCCCGTCGCGGCGGGGCCGGGAGCGGGAGTCGTCTGGGCCAGGCCGGCGGTGGCCAGCAGGATCAGCGCGCCGCCAAGCAGGCCGGCGGCTGTTCGGGTCGAGGAGGGCTGGCACCGCCCGCGATTCATGGCAGCGTCACCCCCATCTCCTCGGTCAGCACCGCCTGCAAGGCGGGGTAAACCTCGTCCCAGACGAAGTTATCGAGCAGCAAGGTTATCAAAACAACCGAGGCGGTATCCGGGCGGGCCGGGCGTCGCACGGCTATGTACGGATCGAAGGGCTCGCGACCGCCGTAGCAGGTACGGCAGTACTCCATCTGGAAAATGGTCTCGGTGCCATCGAGAGGCTGAAGACCCGTGCCCGCGCCAAAGTTGTTCGCGGCGGTGATCGCAGGCAGATGGGGCTGCAGGCCCAAGGCCTGCCTGCCCTGGGGGACATAGAATAAGTTGGCGGGAGCGGCGGTGGGGCTGACGCCCAGGATCTCCTGGATGAAGGCGAAGGGCAGGTTGGTCTCCGCCCCGGTCGCCTTGGGCGAGATCAGCAGTAACTGCCCGGGCTCGCCCTCGCCCGGCGGCGGATCCAGGTACTGGCGGATGGCGCCGTTGGCATCCAGCAGGTTTTGCGAGGTTCCGCTGCCGGTGTACCAGAGAACGACGTCGAACTGACGGAAGGTCTCGGTCAAGACCCAGGCCCGATCCGGCATGTGGGCGGTGACGATCTCGTAGGCCGACCACAGGCCCGGGCCGAAGGTCATGTTCATGAAGGTGTGATAGAGATCGTTCGTGTCGGTGCTGGCGTCGGCCACCAGCAGCACCGGCCCCAAGGGCTCGCGTACCTGCCAGGTCCAGTGGAAGCGGGTATCGGCCAGGGCCTCGTCCATAACCGAGACCGTGAGGGTTTCGACCGGGTCCCCGCTCAGCCCATGCAACTCGATTTCGAAGGTGCGCCCGTCGATATCCTCGAAGGCGCGCCGGACCCAGCCCGTGGCCGGGTCGGCGCCTGGTTCCCCGAAGTCCCAGACCACCGTCGTGTCGGCCGTATCGAGCTTGTAGCGGAACGAGTCGGCCATCGTCTCGTTGCCATCCAGATCAACGGCGAAGAAGCGGAAGTTGACGGCGCCGTAACTCCAGTCGACGGAATCGTAATCAGCCTGGAAGTTGATTACGGGAGGGAAGTTGCGCAGAGGCACGAACCGCTCGGCGGTCTCGCTGACCGCGCCGCGATCGTCGCGGCAGGCGACCTGGATGAAGGCGTAGGCTTGCCCCTCGTCGTCGGTGGGGAAGGTCAGGGTAGTGTCGGTGGCGGTCGTGGTGTCCCAGACCGCGGGCACGGTCGTGTCGGGCTGGATGGCGACGAAGAAGTCCACCACGAAGCCGTCGACGTCGCTGCCGCTCCAGTGGAAGGTCCGCTGGTAGTAGCTGGTCGGGTTCAGCGAATCGACCTCGACGGGAGAGATGAAGATCGTGGCCACCGGCGGCTGGTTGGACAGGGACTCCGGATCGAACGGCTTGTTGGTGCAACCCGGCAATCCCGCCAGGGTGGCGACCAGCGCGACCAGCGTCGCCGCCGCTGCTGCCAGCAGCGGCGCCGCCCGGTGTCCGTTTGCAGCGGCGAACTTCACTTGATGATCACCAACTTCCCGCGCTGGATCTCATAGGGAGGATTCAGGTCCTCCACCACGTAGACGTACAGCCCGGTGGCGATGGCCCGTTTCGGTTCGCTCAGGATATCCCACGGCTCCTGGCCGAAGACTGCGTCGTGGTGATAGAGCGTCTTGACGACGTCGCCGGCCAGGTTGAACACCTGGATCCGGCATTTTACCGGAAGACCGGTGAACCAGATCTTCCGCCCCAGCTCGACCTGGCCGTGTTCGGCATCGAAGTAGGAGCCCGCGCGGTACGGGTTCGGAAAGACGCCTATCCGCCGCTGGTTCCGCGAGGTAGCCGGGGAGGTGCCGGGGTAGACCAGCACGGAGTTCTCGTTGAAACCGCTCTGGAACTCGGGCAACCCCTCCTCCAGGTCGGGAGCGGAGAAGGAGGTGATCGAGAACCAGTAGGGGAAACCGTCCAGCAGGTGATCGTCGCTGAACACGCGGCGGCCGCTGGCGTCCACCGGCGGCAGGCCGGTATCGAAGCCGATGCCGTCGATCTTGTCGTACTGGGCCACGAGGGTGGCCAGGGTGTAAGGGTCCTCGGTGATGGTCTCGCCCTGGAAGCGGTAGACCCGGTACCCCTGGAAGTCCATCTTGTTGGTAACGTCGCTGATGTGGTACTCGGGCGAGCGGCGCGGGTCGTCGGCCGGGAGCACCTCGCCGGTGTCGGCGTCGACCGAGTCACCGGGCGCCCATTTCAGGAGCACGGTGTTGTCGTCGTAGGCCACGTCCAGCACCGGCGAGGGCGGGCCGGCGGCGAGAGAGAATCCCTGGTCGTAGGCGAGCTGGGCAACCTTGGAGTTGGCCAGAAGGCCGGTCGAATCCGGGCCGCAGACAATGGCGAAGGTGGCGCGGATGGTGTCGTCCGGGGCGAGGAAGGGAACCGGCCCGGTCGAAAGCAGACACACCCAGTCCGAGGTGATCTCGAAGTTCTCATCCTGGGTCTCGCCGACGTCGAAGTCACCGTTGCTCATTATCTGGTACTTGCCTGGATGAAGCTCCTGGTCTTCCTCATAGACGTCGTCATAGTCCGGCACGTAGCGGAACCGCCAGGCATTGTAGGAGACCGGGGGCACGTCCACGGCAGGTTCGGCGGCCGGGACGATCCCCAGGAACCGGGTCCCCACCCAGGAGGTGGCCATGTTGTCGTCACCGTCGTCGTCGCGCTCCCACATCATCCAGATGTCAGGATCGGCGGCGGGGGTGTAACGCTCGGGATCGGGCACCCAGTCGGCCGGGCCCCAGCCGCCGTTGTTGTCGTCGTAGAAGTCCCAGTCCACCGGCGCTTGGGGATCGTAGGGATCGTTGATGGTGGTGTTGCCCACGGTGGTGTCGGTCCAGAGGCCGACGTAGACGTCCCGCAGGACGTTGCCTGAGATGTTGATGATGGCGTAGTCGAGGATGACGAAGTCGTCGGCATAGGGATTGCCCCAGGCCAAGGCGCGCAGGATGACCTTCAGGCCGAGCGGCTCGTGGCTGCCGGAGGCCACGTCAGCGTAATCGTCGAAGACGACCTGGATGTGCTGGGTAGCGAGGGCATCCTCGTGGAACCTCATGCCTTCGGGGGGATTCTGGCTGTTGGTCCAGACGTGAACCGGCTCTCCCTCCGCATCGACGAACTCGCGCATGTCGTCCCCGTCGACCAGGTTGGCGGCGTCCTGGGCTCCGGTCGAGACGTGGATCGTTCCGTCGGGAGCCAGAGCCCCCACCCACAAGCCGGCCAGGAACATGTGTTCCACGTTGCTGTTCAGCGGGTACTCGCAGGAGGGCTGGTGGGGAGTCGAGAAACCGTTGCCCACGTAACCGAG
Organism: uncultured Fibrobacteraceae bacterium; assembly: GCA_964484595.1. Taxonomy (GTDB): domain Bacteria; phylum Krumholzibacteriota; class Krumholzibacteriia; order LZORAL124-64-63; family LZORAL124-64-63; genus CAZAHC01. The sequence goes on from CAZAHC010000116.1 coordinate 5,283, forward strand.
GTTGGTCACCGCCACACCGATGATTCCCACCTGGGTGAACATGTCCCGCCGCGGCGCGGCGTGGCCGGAGCCAACCATCCCCAGGAGGAAAACCAGGCCCAGGGCACAGGCGACGAGGACCCGGCCGCCACCTCGACCCGCAAGGAGCAGGGCACAGCGACGTCCGGCAGCGATACTCCGGCAGCAACCGCGGAATGCCAAGGAAACCTCCAGGGGAGACAAACCGCCCCGAGCGGGGGGCGGGGGACATGCGACCAGCAAACCGCAGAAGGTTTCTGCCGGCCCCAAAACCGGGCCAGGCAGGACTCACAGTAGCGCCCGCCCCTCCGGGTTGTCAACCCGCCGCCGGGCCCGGCACCCCGCTTCCTCGCCGCCGGGGTTTTTCCCCGCCCAGCGTTTCGGTCGCCCGACGTGTGTTACACTGGGCCGGGGTCAACCAGGACCCTCCACGTGGCGTTTTCGCGAACGGCAGGTCATGATCGAGATTGTTTTCCAGCTGTCGGGAGACCTTCCTGCCCTGATCGGACGGGCCGGCCTGGTGAGCTCGGCCGCGGGCGAAAAGGCCGACCCCGCCGTACGTGGGCGCCGGCTGCGCGAGCCGGCCTCGCTCAAGGACGCCCTGGAAGGGCTGGGGATCCCCCACACCGAGGTCGACCTGCTGCTGGTCGCCGGCCGGCCGGTGAGCTTCGATTACCTGGTCGGACCCGGCGACCGGATCGAGGTCTTTCCCACGCCGCCTGCCGGCACCGGCGAGCTGCCCTGGCCGGAGGACCGCCTGCAACCGCGCCCGCTCTCCCGCTCCCGGTTCGTCTGCGACCAGCACCTCGGGAAGCTGGCGCGCCTGCTGCGCATACTCGGCTTCGACACGCTTTACGAGCGGGACTGGTTCGAGTCGAAGATCGCCTCCACTGCCGCCCGCGAGGACCGCGCCGTGCTCACCTGCAGCCGCGCCTTGCTCAAACGCAACCGCATCGGGCGCGGGCGGCTCGTCCGGGCGCGCCGGGCGGACGCCCAGGCGGCCGAGGTTCTCCACCACTTCGGCCTGACCGGCGAGGTCCAGCTCTTCGGACGCTGCAGCCTCTGCAACGGGCGGCTGGCCGCGGTTCCGAAGGCGGACGTCCGCGACCGGATCCCTCCCTTGACCTGGAAGTGGCGGGACGAATATTTCCTCTGCCGGCATTGCGACCAGCTCTACTGGGAAGGGACCCACGTCGCCAGGTTGCGAGACCGGATCTCCGTCATCCTAGCCGCAGCCGAAACCGAAGCCTGAACAGGAGCCCGCACGTGAGCAGGAACCCGAGCCGAGAGAGCCCGGCAGCAGGAAGCGGGTTCTGTCACCTGCTGGAGGAGCTGGAGCTGCCGGCGCCCCTGTGGCGTTACTTGCCCCTGTTCCGGGGCGCCGATCACGCCTTCCTGCTCGACAGCGCCGCCCCCGCCGGTCGTCTGGGTCGCTTCTCGTTCCTGGGCGGGGATCCGTTCCTGGTCTTCGCGGCCAGGCGCCAGCGAGGCGCTCCGCCCGCAGCGGGGGCGCGGGTGGAGATCTCCCGGCTGCGCGATCCGGGGCTGGGTTCCGGGACCGCCGGCGAGGCGCCCCGGCAGGAGCGCCGGCTCGGCGACCCGTTCGCTGAGCTCCGCCGGGTCCTCGACGAATTCGCGATCCCGGCCGAACTCCCCGGCGCCACCCCGCTGCCGCTGATCGGCGGGGCCGTGGGCTACTTCGGTTACGAGGCGGGTTACTTCATCGAGCACCTGCCCGACACCGGGGTCGATGACCTTGGCCTGCCCGACGTCACCTTCATGCTGGTCGACACAATCCTGGCCCACTGCCACTTGACGGGACGCTCCTGGCTCTCGGTTTGTGGCTGGGGGCCCGACGACAGGATCACCAGGCGCCGGGCGGAAACCCGGCGCGACCGGTGGCTGGCCCGCCTGGAGGGCTTCGCCCCCGAAAAGGGACGGGACCCCGCACCCGCGGTCGCCGCCTGCCCTCCGGACGCCGTCCTGGCCGGCCTGCCGGTGCGGGCCCACTTCGACCGGAGGAGCTACTGCCGGGCCGTGGCCAGGATCAAGGAGCACATCCTGGGCGGGGACGTCTTCGAGGTGTGCCTTACCCACCGGCTCGAGTCCCCCCTGGCCGGCAGTGCCCGGGATCTGTACCGGGAGCTGCGGCGCATCAACCCGGCGCCGTTCGCCTCCTTTCTGCAGCTGCCGGAGGCGGCTGTGGTCGGCTCCTCCCCCGAGAGATTCCTGCACCTCGGTCCCGACCGGATCGCCGAGAGCCGTCCCATCAAGGGTACCCGCCCCCGCGGCGCCACCGCCGAGCAGGACGAGAGGCTGCGGCGCGAGCTCGCCGCCTCGGAGAAGGACCGGGCCGAGAACGTGATGGTGGTGGACCTGGTGCGCAACGATCTGGGCCGGGTCTGCAGGTTCGGCACCGTGGAGGTCCCGGAGCTCTTCAGCGTCGAGCCTCACGCCACCGTCCACCAGCTCGTCTCGACGGTGCGCGGCGAGCTGGCCGAACCGTGGGACGGGCTCGACCTGATCCGGGCCTGCTTTCCCGGTGGCTCGATGACCGGGGCGCCCAAGATCGAGGCGATGAAGATCATCGACCGCCTCGAACCGGTCAAGCGGGGCATCTACTCCGGCTGTACCGGCTACCTCGATTTCCGGGGGAACCTCGACCTGAACATCGTCATCCGGAGCCTGGTGTGCCGGGGTGGCAACTGCTACTACAACGTCGGCGGTGCCGTGGTGGCCGACTCCGATCCGGACGCCGAGTACCAGGAGACGATGGACAAGGCGCTGGCGCTGAAGATCGCCCTCGCCAACCTCCGCCGCCAGCGGCAGGCGGAAGCGTGAATCCCGCCCTCACCTGTGAAAGCCCGCCACAGGCTCACGGCCAGGCGCCCTGACCCGCGAGCACTCGCAAGCCCAAACAAAACAAGAAGATACGGTAACGAGCCTCACCGTCGCCCTCCGGCACGGTACCTGCGTATTGCTGCCCGAACGTGAATCGAGAACCCTGCCCAGAACCCAAGGGATCATTCAGCCAAGGAGAGAGACCATGAACAGGAACCTCAAGCACCTCGTATTGCCGATCCTGGCGATCGCCGCGGTTGTCCTTTCCCTGTGCGGCTGCGAATCCAACCCCACCGAGCCCGACACCGGCGACCCCGGACCGGGACCGATGGAAACCGCCCCGACCCTTCCCGACCCGGAGCGCCTGACCTTCGAGTTCAGCTTCTTCGCCAGCGCCGAGAAGATGGCCAAGGCCGGTCGAGACAACTTCTTCAACGCCTACCTGCGCGTCGTTGTCATCGACCTGATGGTGAAGTATTACCTCACCCCCCCGATCGCCGCCTTCTCCCTCGCCCTCCACACACCTCCTTCTCCGCAGGAGGACGGCTCCTGGATCTGGGTCTACACCTGGGTGAACGGTGAGGAAGAGGTCCAGATCCGGCTGCGCGGTCTGCCGGTCGGCGACAACGTGCAGTGGCAGCTCTGGGTGGACGCACCGTCCGCGGATCCCCCCATCGAGGACGCGTTATGGTTCGAGGGTGAAACGCACGGGGACGGTCAGTTCGGCCAGTGGACCTTCCACGACTTCACCATCGAGGGCAATCCCGCCGTGGCGACCCTGGAGTGGGGCACCGGCCTGGACGGCGACTACCTGATCCTGACCAGCCTCCACGGGGAGTACGAGGATGACTCGCTGGCCTTCCATAACGACTCGCCTCTCTGCTCCATCATCTACACCGACGCCTCGGAGCCCACCGAGTGGTTCATTCGCTGGAACGAGGAGGACGGTTCGGGCAGCTTGATGGTTCCGGAGTACAACGACGGCCAGGAAGCCTGCTGGGACGAGCAGCAGTTCGACACCGAGTGCGAACCACTTCCGTAGCTCACTCTCCCCCGCGCACCTGGCAGACGGCGGCCGGGCTCTGGGGAGCCGGGCCGCTTCTCTTTTCTGGCCCGGTTTTTTCCTGAATGATGGTAATTCGCTGGCCCAACTCTCGGGACAGACCTTGTTCCTGGCCTGCCCGCTCGTGCAGCAATCGATGGCAGCTCGAACAGAGCACCAGCAGGTTGTCGAGGTCGTTCCCGCCGCCCCGCTCCCTTGGCACTTTGTGGTGCACTTCCAGAAAATGGCGGTGATTGCAGCCTGGCATCTGGCAGCGATGTTTGGCTCTGGCCAGAGCCTGCCGTCGCTTCGCCGGCGGGATCGTTGACCTGTTCCTTTTGCCTGGCTCCAGGACCTGGGCATCGCACAGCGCCGCTTCCAGCTCCGCTTTGGTCAGCCGCTTCTCACCGCGGCTCGTCGCAACGTGAGCTCGTTTGCAAGTACCACACTGGTAAATGACTACCTGATACGGACTTGTTGCCGTGCCACGTGGCGCGCCCCCCTCATCCGGGGCCTCCAGCAGGTCTGCCAGGGCTGCCAGGACCAGTTCCTCCCGGCTGTCGTGCTGTCCTTGCTTCCTGATCTTTTCCAGCATCGCCTCCCAGCGCGCGAACTGCTCAGGGCTGAACCGGAGATTCACCGAAACCGGGACCTCGATCTCTTCTTGCTTTCCCATGTCCAGCGCCTGCTGGCCACCGTTCCGACGGACCTTCGCCCGCTTCACCTTCTTCTCCAGCT
>CAZAHC010000117.1:0-9670 GCA_964484595.1 uncultured Fibrobacteraceae bacterium
CCGGCCGCTGGCCGCCACCGACGGGTGGGGCCGGGATGTCGAGCTGCGCCTGGCCTGCCGGACCGACGGCACGGTGCTGCCCCTCTGGTGGCAGTTGACCCTGTGCGGGTCGCTGCTTCGCGGCCGGCTCAACCTCGTCGGCTCCCGGCTGGCGCCGCGGGCCGAGGTGGAGCCGGTGCAGAGCCATGCCGAGGCGGCCGAGTTCTGGCGCCGGGGACGACTCAGGCCTGGCCTGACCGGCTCCTGGGCCGTCTCCTCACCCGCGGCCACCGCCCCGGCGTTCTCTTTTGCCGGCACCTGGGCTATTCTGAAGGACATGGTGAGCGGCCTGTTGCGCAACCCGGGAGGGTTCGGCCGCCTCGGGCCCGTCACCGATTTTTCGCCCCCTGGCTCCCACGATTCCCGTTCGCACCGGGAGGTTTTCTGACCATGACCCCGCCTCTTTCTCAATCGCTCCGGTCTGGATCCGGGATAGGCCTGGCTCTTCTGCTGCTTACGGGCGGTTCCGGGTTGCTGGCGCAGGATGTCGATGTCGAGTCGTTGCTGATCGCCAAGCAATGCCAGGTCCTCGCCGCCAGGAACGGTTTTTTGTACGGCGGCCTGGCCGATGGGGGCGTGCTGATCTGGGACCGGGAGGATCCGACAACCTACCAGCGCTGGACCACGGACGACGGCCTGACCGCGAACCGGGTAACCGATCTCTTCTTCATCGGAGACCATCTGTGGATAGCCACCTCCGGCGGCGGCCTGACCCTGGTTGTTTTGGACGACGGGGATCCCGAGTTCTGGCCCTTCGCAGCTGACCTGGGCGGCATGGCCCTCTCCGCGGTGACGGGGGAAATGCACGGCGACCAGGAGGATATCTACTTCGGCATCGAGGACGGCGGTGTCGGCATCTTCACCGACCAGGTTTTCGGGGGTGTGTTCACGACCGGCGATCCGGACAGCCTGGTCGACAACCGTGTCACCGACCTCACCCTTTTCCAGGGCGATCTCTGGGTAGCCACCCAGGACGGCGTGTCGCAGCGCTCCGGCACCGTGTTCCGGGACCGGATCGACGGTCTGGCCGATACCCACATCCAGGTCATCCACGCCGTGGGCGATACGCTGCTCCTGGCCGGAACCGCCACCGACGGCGTCTACCGCTGGGCCGACGCGGGGGAGGAGTGGGCCAAAATCGGCGGCCTCGCCGGTTCCATTCTCTCGCTGGCGGTCGACGATGCCGGCATCTGGGCCCTCCGGGTCCAGACTGCCTTCGAGAACCAGATCCGGCGCTGGAACGGCTCCAGCTGGCAGACGCTGGCCCTGCCCCACCCGCGGGGCCGGGTCTTGCTGAGCGACGGTGACATTTGGGTGGCGGGCGAGTTCCGCACCGAGACCATGAGCCGGCGGTCCGGGCGCGCCTTCCTGGCCCGGCGGGAGGGGGAATCGTGGCAGGACTGGATCACCGACGAGCAGCTCATGTACACCGTCGACGGGCTCGCCTTCGGGCCCGACGGGGCGCTCTGGCTGGGCTCGCGCACGGGCGACGCCGTGGCCCGGCGCGACCAGGACGGCTGGTTCAACATCCACGAGCTGGCGACGGTGGAGAACGACTCGCTGGGCCTCTTCGCCGGGAATGACGGCCTGCACGGGCCCAACATCCTCTCCCTGACCGTCCGGGAGAACGGGGAGGTATGGTTCGGCCAGTTCACCAAGGGTGTGATCCGTTACACGCCGGCGGGCGCCGGCGGTCAGCCGGCCGAGGATTTCGACCACCTCACCGCGGAAAACTGTGCCCTGAGCAGCGACCGGGTGGGAGGGATCGTGCAACATCCGGCCGGCCCGCTCCTCTTTCTCACCGACGGCGACGGGGCGGACGTGCTGCTCCAACCCGACAGCTGGTCCGATCCCGGCGTGTGGCTGCAGGTACCCACGGAGGTGCCGGGGCTGGGCGGTGGCCTGGTGCGGGATGCCGCCGTGGCCAGACCCGACGTGATCTGGTTCGCGGTCCAGGATGTGGGGATTGTGCGCTGGGACATCAACGGCCTGAGCCTGGGACCGGAGGACGGCCTGACCTGGCTGGACACCGGCGACGATTTCTGGCATGCCCCGATCACCAGCATCCCGGGGGCCATCTACGAGGTGACCGGAACCAGCTGTCTGGCCATCGCCGCCGACGGGTCGATCTGGGCCGGCGGCGGGAGCGGCGTGGTTCAGTTCAGCTTCGACGTCGCCTTCGGCCAGCCGACCCTGCTGCAGAACTTCTGGGAGAAGGGAGACACTTTCGCGGTCGGCCTGCTGACCAACACCGTCAACGACCTCGTCCTCGACGGCAACGGTCATCTCTGGGTGGCGATGGACGCCGGGCTGAACCGGATCCGCACCGTCGACGGCACGGTCACGATCGATGCCTACACGGATCTGGTCAGCTTCTTCGATTACAGCTTCGGCCTGCTGTACGCCACGACCATCATCACCGGCTTGCCCGGCGGCGCCAACATGGAGCTGGCCGCCGATTCCCGGAACCCGCGCCTGCTGGTCGGAGCCGACAACGGCGCTGCCCTGCTGACCATCCTGGCCGAAGCCGAGCCGCCCGGGACGGGCGACAGCCGCTCCTGGTTCGTCTATCCCAATCCCTTCGACCCGCCGGAGGACGAGGGCGATCGGCAGCACCAGCTCAAGGTCGGCGGCCTCGGTGCCGACTCGACCGGGGGGGTGGAATTCCTCGCCGCGGGAGACAGGGTGGAGATCTTCAACCTCGAGGGACAGCTGGTCGCGCGGGCGACCGAAGGAGTGGCGATCGACGAGGTCTGGAACGGTCGCAACCGGGAGGGCCGCAAGGCCAGCACGGGGCTGTACGTGGTGGTGATCCGGATCGGAGGGGAGGCGAGAGCGGTGCCGCTCGCCGTGGTCGATTCTCCCGACCACTGACGGCAAGCCCACCCTTTTGCCCCCTGCGGAGGATAGCATGGTCCGCACCCCGCCAGAGAACGAGGCAACCGGCAGGACGCGCCTGCTGATCGTCGGCGCCGGTGAAGCCGGCCAGTCCCTCGTGCGCGAGATACAGGCCGAAAACCTGTCGGTCGAGCCCGTTGCCTTCCTGGACGACGCTCCCGAGCTTGTTGAGCAGGAGATCTGCGGCTTGCCGGTGCTGGGCAGCACCAACGACCTGGTCGAGGCGGCGGCCCGGATTCGCGCCGAGGAGATCCTCATCGCCATCCCCTCGGCGACCGGCGCCTTGATCCGCCGGCTGGTCATCCTCTGCCGCCGGGCCAAGCTGCCGTTCAAGATCGTGCCCGGGATCCGGGCCATCATCGAGGGCGACGTGAGCTTCGCCCAGATTCGGCCGGTGGCGCCGGAGGACCTGCTCGGCCGCGAGAGCGTTACCTTCCAGGCCGGCAGCGCCCGGGAGGTGGTCGCCGGTCGCAAGGTCCTGGTGACCGGCGCGGGTGGTTCCATCGGGGGCGAGCTGTGCCGCCAGCTGCTGGCTCTCGAGCCGGCGGAGCTGCTGCTGCTGGGCCGTGGCGAGAACAGCCTGTTCGAGATCGGGTCCGAGCTCGCCCGGACGGCCGGCGCGACCGTCCTGCGCACGCTGATCGCCGACATCCGGGACGAGCACCGGCTGGCGGTGCTCGCCGGCCGGCACCGTCCCGAGCTGATCCTGCACACGGCGGCCCACAAGCACGTGCCCCTGATGGAGGAGAATCCCGAGGAGGCGGTGATCGTAAACGTCGCCGGCACCGCCAACCTGATCGACTTCGCCCGCCGCGTGGGCGCCGAGCGGTTCGTCCTGATCTCCACCGACAAGGCGGTTTCTCCCACCAGCGTGATGGGCGCCAGCAAGAAGGTCGCGGAGATGCTGGTGGGCGCCGCCAGCGGGGACGGCGGCCGGACTCGTTTCATGAATGTCCGGTTCGGCAACGTGCTGGGCAGCCGCGGCTCGGTGGTGCCGCTCTTCCAGCAGTGCATCCAGGTCGGGTTGCCCTTGCCGGTCACCGACGAGCGCATGAGCCGCTACTTCATGACCATCAAGGAAGCCGTCCTGCTGGTGATCGAGGCCATGGTGCTGGGTGAAGCGGGCGCCACCTACATCCTGGAAATGGGCGAGCCGGTCTCGATCATGGAGCTGGCCAAGAACCTGCTGATCCTTTCCGGCTACGACCCCGAGAACGGCGACGTCGGCCCCGGCATCGAGATCTCAGGTTTGCGGCCCGGGGAAAAGCTGCACGAGCAACTCGTCGAGCCGGATGAGATCGTCGAGCCGAGTCCCAACCCCCTCATCAAGAAGGCCAGATCCCGGGTAGGGGTGACGTGGGATTCCGAGTCGATCCTCGCTCACCTGTTGCCGCCCGCAGTGGCCGGCGACCGGGCCGCGGTACGCCAGGCGCTGGCCGAGGTGCTGGGGATCTCCCTGCCGGCAACCGGCTCAGACAGCCGAGGTTGAGCCATGTCTTCCGGGGCGAAAAAACCCACGCGAGCCGATTTCCTGCCCTTCTTCCGGCCCGACGTCGGCGACGAGGAGGTGGCGGCGGTCAGCGAGGTCCTGCGCTCCGGGTGGTTGACCTTCGGGCCCCAGGTGCGCCGGTTCGGGGAAGCCTGCGCCGAGTATCTGCAGGTGCCCCACGCCGTTCCCGTGTCCAGCTGCTCGGCCGGTCTCTTCCTGGCGCTGAAGTGTTTGGGGATCGGCCCGGGGGACGAGGTCGTCTTGCCGGCCCTGACGTTCAACTCCACCTTGACCGCGGTTCTGCACTGCGGGGGAAGGCCGGTCGTCGCCGACATCGAGGACGGTACCCTGGGCCTCGACCCCGCTGCCTTCGCCGCCGCCGTCACCGACCGGACGCGCGCCGTGATCCCGGTGCACATGGCCGGACATCCCTGCCGGATCAAGGAGATCCTCGACCTCGCCCGCTCCCGCGACGTCCTGGTGGTGGAGGACGCCGCCCACGCCTTCGGCGCCGAGGTGGACGGCCGGCGGCTCGGTGGGCTGGGCGACGCCACTGTCTTCTCCTTCTACGCCACGAAGTGCATCACGACCGGCGACGGCGGCCTCGTGACCACCACCGACTCCGACCTGGCCCGGAAGCTGGAGCTGCTCAGCTTCCACGGCATGGACGGGGATGCCTGGCAGCGTTACAGCGATCGCGGCCGCTGGTACTACGAGGTGGTCGCGGCCGGCTACAAGATGCACCTCGGCGACCCCGCCGCCGCCCTGGGCCTGGTCCAGCTTTCCCGGGCCGACGCCTTCCTGGCTCGGCGGACCGCGATCGCCCGGCGCTACGGCGAGGCCTTTGCCGGCCTGCCAGGCCTGACTCTGCCCCGGCAGGAACCAGGGGGGACTCACGCCTGGCACCTGTACGTGCTGCGGGTGGATCCGGAGGTGATCCGCGGAGGGCGTGACGGCCTGATAGAGGACCTCACCGCCGCCAAGATCGGCAGCTCCGTTCACTTCATCCCACTGCACCGGCACCCCGCCTTCCAGCAGCAGCTCGCCCCGTACGCCGCCGACCTGCCCGTCACCGATCGCTACTTCGCCACCACGGTCAGCCTGCCCCTGTTCCCGGCCATGACCGACGCGGACGTCGCCGACGTCATTGCCGCGGTCACGGCCAGCCTCGAAAGCAGGGCACAGTGAACGGGGCGGCTGGCCGGGAAGTGTCCGTCAACGCGGCGGACTCCCCGCCCGCGGAATGGGACGACTTCCTGGCCGCCCACCCCGCTGCCAGCTTCTTCCACCAGCCGCTCTGGACCGAGCTGGTCTGCCGGCACGTTCAGGGAAGCGAACCGGTCTGGCTGGCGGCCCGCCGTCAGGGAGACCTGGTCGGCGGCCTGACCGCCGTCCGGCGGCGGCGGGGCCTCTTCGCCCGGCTGATCAGTCATCACGAGGGAACCTGCGGGGGACCGCTGGTCGCGCCCGGCCTGGCTCCGGAGGAGCAGCAGCGGGTCTTCGCAACCATCCTGGAACGGTACGCCGCCCTGGTGGGCGGGCGCACCGTTGCTCTCTCGGTCTCCCTCGATACCGTCCAGGAGCAGCGGTTCGGCCGGCTGTGCAGCGCCGCGGGCTGGCAGCGGACGGAGATTCCCACCGCGGTGCTGCCGTTGAGCGGGGGGATCGAACACGTCGAGAAACACGTCTTCAAGAAGAACCGTCGCAACGAGCGGAACCGGTCCCTGAAGAAGGGCTGCCAGCCCGGTGTCACCGACGACCCGGCGATCCTGGCGGAGTACTACCCCATCTACCTGGAATCGGCCAGGCGCTGGAGGATCGAACCCGCCCCCGAGGGGTTGTTGCGCGATCTGCTCGTCCAGGGGCGAGGCGCCGCCTTCCTGACCTACGTCAGGTTCGAGGGCCGGGTTATAGGCGCCCATCTCAGCCTGCACCGGGGTGACCGAGTGACCGCCTGGAACGGGGCCACCCTGGCCGAGCACAACGATAAGTTCCCCGCCACCCTCCTGATCTGGACCGACCTGGAGGAGGCCTGTCGGCGCGAGGCGGCCGTGCTCGACCTGGGTGGCAGCGCCGGTTTGACCAAGCTCGCCAGTTTCAAGAAGCTGCTGGGCGCGGAGGAGGAGATCCGCGGCCACTACCTGAAGGAGGCCCGGCTTTTCCACCTCGCCCGGCGAGCCAGGGGCCTGCTGCCCGCCCGCGGAGGCGAGAGATGAAGATCCTCGCCACCGGGGGGCAGATCCTCGCCGGCCGGGTGGGCCAGGCGGCGGTCGTCGCGGTGACCAGCATCGTGGTCGCCCGGAGCCTCGGCCCGGTGGGACAGGGTCACTTCAGCCTCACCCTCCTGGTTATTACCCTGCTGGCCGCGCTCCTGAACGGTGGTATGGGGCTCGCCGCGGTTCCCCGACTGCGTCGCGGAGAGGTCTCGCTCGCCCGGATGCTGCGGGCCCAGTCGGCCTGGATCGTTCTGGCGGCCCTGGTGGCCCTCGGGCTGATCCTGGCCGGCAGTCGCACTGGCCTGGGAGCCCTGGCCAGCGAAAGGCTGGGCTGGGATTCGGTGGTGGCGGCGGCCAGCGTTGTCGGCATCGTGGCGCTGCTGGCCTTCGACATCTTCTTCTACGACCTGCTCGCGGAGGGCCGGCTTGTCGTCGGGCCGCTGATCAACCTGGGGCGGGTGGTCTTGAACCTCCTGGTGCTCGGCGGGTTGATCCTGTGGTCCAGCTTGAGTCTGGGGGGCGCCGTCGTCGCTTACGCCGTCGCCCAGGTCTGCGCGGTTCTGGCCGTGGCCCTCCTGTTGCACCGCCGGTCCCGGCAACCGGCCGGACTCGTCGCCGCGGCCCCCCCCCTGCCGAGGCTGGTGGCCGGGAATCTCCGGCGCGGCTGGATCGGACAGTTCTCGGCGGTCGCTTCCCTTCTGCACCTGCGGCTCGACCAGGCCCTCGTCAGCGTCTTCTGGGGCGCTGCGGTGGTGGGGATCTACTCGGTGGCGGTCCAGGTCGGCGAGTTGCTCTGGCTCCTGGCCGGCGCCCTGAGCCCGTTGCTCGTCTACTCGTCGGCCGCACAGGCGGACGGTCCGGAACGTGACCGTCAGGCGGCGCGAGCCGTTCGCATCGGGCTCGGGGCAACGGCGCTGGTTGCCCTGCCCCTCGGTCTGGTCGCCCGACCGCTGCTCACTTTCCTGTTCGGGGCGGATTTCGCCGCCGCGGCACCCGCCTTGCAGGCGCTGCTGCCCGGCATCGTCGCCTTTGCTCCTGGCGCTGTCCTGGCCGGGGATTTCATAGGGCGGGGCCGCCCGGCCTGGAACGCCCAGGCCAGCGCCTTCACCGTCCTGGTGAACATCGCGGCCGGCCTGCTGCTGATCCCCAGGCTGGGAGCGGTCGGCGCCTCCTGGGCCTCCACCCTCGCTTACATCGCGGGGGCGGGGCTGATGATTTCCCGCTTCCGACGGGTTTCGGGATTGCCGCTGGCCGAGATCTTGATGCCGAGAATCTCCGATTACCGCCCCTAGTTCTGGCCGGAAGAAAAACCCTGGCACTCTGAGAACCAAACCATGCCCTCGGCCAGGAAGGGGCCGAGGGCGGTGCTTTGTCACCCGGGCCAGGGACATTTCCCGCCAACAACCATTTGTAAAAAAATAAATGGTGGAAATCGAGAAATGGCGGTTGACAAGGAAGCTGACCGGCGATTAAAGTACCCAAGGCAATAAATGGTGGAAATTGTCCAAAGAAGGTGAAAAGCGAGAATCCCCTGCGAAGGTAAGCCGAGGCCGTGACTGACAACACACAAAACCAGCGCCTTGAAGAGGTAACCTTTGGTTTCCAGGGGTCTTACACCCGGTCTGTCGACCAGAAGGGACGCTTCAACCTTCCGTTCCGTTTTCGCCGGACGGGTCTGGATCCGGCCGACGAGAAATACGTCGTCGCCGACGGCCCGGACAACACCCTCTGTCTCATGCCGCACCTGGAATGGATGCGAGCCTTCCAGCGCATACGAAAGCGCAAATTGAACCGGGAGCTCCGGCACGGTTTGCGTCGCCAGAGTCACAACAGCGAGGTGCTGGAACCGGATTCTCAGGGGCGCATCTTGGTCTCGCCGGAGACCCTCGCCCGTTGCGGAATCTCGGGCAAGGTCCTGGTGCTGGGCATGGGACATTACCTGGAGCTCTGGGATCCGGATCGCCACGCGGATTACCATGCCTCGGTGACGGAACCGGATCCCGATTTCATGGACGAGTTCTACGGCTGACCACTCACGGAGGAGTGGTCTTACGGGAAGGAGCCCACATGCCGAGAGAGTTGACCCGGCGGCCGATCAAGTTGAGGGGCCCCGGCAGCGGCCTGGATTTCCAAATCCGCCAGCATGATCTGACCGTTTGGGTCACTCTCTCCGGCATTCTGGACCGTCCCCATCTTTCCCGATTGATCCCGCGAGTGGAACCTCTGCTGGCACGGCGCGGCTGTCGAGTCGTGCTCGAGGGGCAGAGTCTCGACCACCTCGATTACCGGGCCGTCGTTCCCTTGATCCAGTGGAACCGGCGGCTGGGCCAATTCGGTCACCGGCTCTTCCTGTCCAACTGGAGCGACTACCTGAAGGCCATCCTGAGCATTGAGGACTGGGACCGGGAACTGTACCCCGAACCGGTGCGGCCTCTGACCTGGAGGAACCTGATGCAGGTTCACCAGGCGTCCAATACGTGATGACGGCACCGCATGTGCCGGTCCTTCTGGAGCAGACCAAGACCTTCCTTGCTCCCGGGCCCGGCAAGCGGATCGTGGATGGGACCTTCGGATTCGGCGGTCATTCCCGGCTTCTGCTCCTGAGCGGGGCGGAGATTCTGGGCCTGGACCTTGATCCGGAGGCGATGGCGGCGTGCAAGCGGGCCAGGGCGAGATGGCCTCTCCTGCACTGCCGCCGGGTTTCTTTCCGGCGTCTCGACCGCGTTCTGGCGGAAATCGGCTGGCCGCCGGTGGACGGGGTGCTCCTGGATCTGGGCCTCAGCTCGGCGCAGCTCGATCGTCCGGAGAAGGGTTTCATGTACCGGGCCGATGGCCCGCTCGATCTCCGGTTCGACCAGACCACCGGGCGGCCGGCTCACGAGATGTTGGAATCCCTGAGCGAGGAGGAGCTGGCGGGGCTGCTCTGGAAGTACGGCGAGGAAAGAGCCAGCCGTCGCCTGGCCCGGGCCATCGTCGTCGCCCGCCGCGCCGGTCCGCTGCGCACGACCGAGCAGCTGCGGGCGGTGGT
>CAZAHC010000118.1:0-8811 GCA_964484595.1 uncultured Fibrobacteraceae bacterium
GAACACGGCGCTGGCTACAGCACGGTCCTTGCCCCGCTGGACCCGGACCGCAGCGGCTGGAAGGTCGGCGACGTCCTGTGGCGAGGCGATCGGGTGGGCGTGACCGGCTCGCCCGTCGAGGGCAGCGAGGCCTACCTGCACGTGGAGCTGCGCCGCAACGACAAGGCCGTGCGGCCGACCCGTCTGCTCGAGTGACCTTGAACGAGGTTTTTCGGCCCGGGCGCCGGAACCGGAAAGGCCAGAAGACGATGGATATCCGCCAGGTGATCCGCGAGGTGCCGGACTTCCCCAAGCCCGGCATCCTGTTCTACGATATCACGCCGTTCATGGAAGATCCGAAGGCCTTCCGGACCACCCTGGCGCTGCTGACCGAACTGCTCGGTCCGCTCTCCTTCGACCGGCTCGCGGCCATGGAGAGCCGGGGTTTTCTCTTTGCCGCCCCCCTGGCGATCCAGCTGGACAAGCCGGTGGTCCTGCTGCGAAAGGCCGGCAAGCTGCCCGGTGAGACCGCGTCGGCGACCTACGACCTCGAGTACGGCAAGGCCACGCTGGAAGTCCATCGCGACGCCCTGCAACCGGGCCAGAAGGTGGTGGTCCTGGACGATCTCCTGGCCACCGGCGGCACCGCCGCCGCCGCCGGGGCCCTGGTCCGTGACCTGGGGGCGGAGGTGGCGGCCTACCTTTTCGTGATCGAACTGGGGGAACTGGCCGGCCGCGGGCGCCTGCAGGACGCCCCGGTCTTTTCGCTTGTCAAGTACGATTGACGGTGCGTTCTTACCGGCTGAAGGTGCCCCTGTAGCTCAGGTGGATAGAGCACCGGTTTCCTAAACCGGGAGTCGCAGGTTCGAGTCCTGCCAGGGGTACCATCTCCGCCCCGGGAGAACCTGGCCCGTCGCCAAGGAGAATCCAAAATGACCCAGCGCCTTCTTTTTCCCATTGCCCTCCTGCTCCTGTTGCTGCCTGGACTTGCCGGCGCTGGCACGGTCTGGCTCGAGTTCAGCGGGGGGTATAACAAGTTCTCTCTGACCGATCTCAACGCGGAGATGGATTCGCTGAACGCGGCCGCGGGTGACGGCACCTTCCCGCAGACCACCAGCGGCTACTCCTGGGGGGCGGAGCTGGGCTGGGACTTTGCCGGACCCTTCACGATCGGACTCGGCTACGAGAAGGCTGCCGCCCGGACCGAGGCCTCCGGTGCCGCCGGAAGCCTGGATTACGATCTCCCCGTCACCCTGGTTCGTGGTTTTTGCCAGATCCGCAAGCCGACCGAAGGCCCCTTGCGCTGGGGGGTAGGCCTGGGCCTCGGCAAGATCAGTCTCGAAGGTGATATGAAGCGGGATGTGACCGGCAGCGATCCCCTCGACGGGCCCGCCGCCGGTTCCGGGCTCCTGGTCGAGGGCTTCCTGGTGGTCGATTACGGGCTGGCGCGTGCGGTGGCGGTTGGCCTGGAAACCGGCTACCGGAGGGCCAAGATCTCCGAGGTGAAGGTCGACGGCGAGACCCTCACGGTGGGGCCCACCAGTTACGACAAGTACGGCCTCCACTTCAACGGTATCTTCGCCCGGCTCGGGGTAAAATACGCCTTCGAATTCTGACCGCGGCGCTCAACCTCTGCGAAGAGCCGGCGCGGGCTTCTCCAGCCCGTGCCCCTCTGGTCCCCGGTCGTGACGTAACAGCAACCAGGCGAACAGCAAGCCCACCGATCCCAGCCCTCCGAACAGGAACATGGCGCCGGTGTAGTTTCCCGTCCGGTCGGTGAGCCAGCCCGAAAGAAAGGGCACCAGGGTCATGCCGGCGTTCTGGATCATGGTCACCAGGCCGTACGCGGTTCCCAGGCGCCTTTCGGACACGATCAGGGGCACCGCCGCCCAGAGCGCCGCCGGCACCAGGGAGAAGGCGACCCCCATCAGGGCCATGGGCACGATCGGAGTCAGCCTCGTGCCGCCGAGGATGAAGTAGGTGGGCGCGAACAGCAGCGATCCGCAGACCAGCAGGGTCGCCCGCTTGCCGAAGCGGTCGACGAGGAACCCGAACAGGGGGGTGCAGAAGATCGCCGCCAGCACGAGGATGCCCGTGGTCCGCCCGGCCGCTCCGAGCGAGAGCCCGAATTTCTGCACGAAGAAGTCGGTGCTGAAGTAGGTGAAGGGGAAAACGGCCGAGTAGAAAGCCACGCAGAGAACAGCGATGTACCAGAAGGCGCGGCGGAACCGGAAAACGTCAGACCAGGTGAGCCGGTCCGATTTCTCCTCGTTGAGTTGCGTTCGCCTTTCGGCCCGCCGATCCAGAACGATGTAGGCCAGGAAGGCCCCGAGAGCGGCCACGGTCAGCCAGCAGGCGAACCACAGGGCGCCCCGCCAGCCCATCTGCTCGGAGATCCAGGCCATGCCCCCGAAGGCCACCAGCGAGCCCAGCCGGCAGATCGCGATGTTGACCCCGAACGCCAGGGCCAACTCCCTGCCCTTGAAGTATTTGGCGATGATCTTGTTCTGGCAGAGGATGATAGATTCAGCGCCGATTCCGAACAGGACCCTGCCGGCCAGCATCCAGGTGATGGTGTCACCCCAGGCGGTGATCGCGGTGCCCAGGACGCACAGGGCGGCGAACCAGAAACCGGCGCCGCGGCTGCCGAAACGGTCGATCAGGATGCCGCCAAGCAGCACCATGATGATGTTGGGCAGGCTGTAGAGACTGCCGAACAGACCGATGACAGTCGAACCGACCTGCATCTTCTCCTTGATGATCGGCGCGATGGGACTGATCGAGTCGTAGACGAAGTAGCCACTGAAGGTGACCAGGGAGACCAGGATCAGCACCCCCCAGCGCAAGAACCCCGGCAAGGGGGACGGGGCGACGCGGGCATCGGCGGCGGCGGAAACCATGGCGGGTCAACTTTCGCGAGTGGCTTTTCAATCACCCAGGTTCAGATTGACGAAAGACACGAACCGGTTCTCGGCGAGGTGGTAGAGGAAACGGCAGACCCGCTGGTCCGCCTGCTCCCGGTCAGCGGGGAAGCTGGCCAGAAAACCCGTAACGATGTCAGCCACGGTGCGCCGGCCGTCGCACTGCCGCCAGATCCAGCTCCCTCGCTCCTCGAGCCGGACCCTGATGTGAGCGCGCTCGGGCGCCAGCCGCGGTTGCAGCCAGCGCCCGAGCAGGCCGGAGCGAAAACGTGGGACCAGCAGGATAACCTGCTCGTCCGGTTCGTCCCGGTCGAAATCGACGGCGCGCTCGGGCCGCAGGGCCAGGAAATCCACCCCGGCCCAGCGGGACGGGCGCCGCCGGAAAAGGTGCATCACTACCTCCGGGCCAGGCCGCGCAGCGGGGCCGAGATGAGGTAGTAAATCAGGAAGACGAAGGCGATCACCGCCAGGGCGTCGGCCATCCAGCCGAGGCCGGGAACGCCGAAGAGCTGGGCCAGCGACCAGTCAGGGAGCTCGTTGTCGTGACCTGGGCGCGCCGCCTTAACCCCGGTCAGGACCAGGGCCATGAGGGCCTGGCCGGCCACCAGGCCGCTGGCGATCAAGACCCCCCGGTTCTCCGAGACCGTGACCGCCTCGGCCGGAGGCTTTCGCATCTGGCGGATCCGGTTGGTCACCAGCTTGGCCACGCCGCCGAAGAAGATGGCGAAGGTCGTGTAGAACGGCAGGTACATGCCGACCGCGATCAGCATGGGGGCGGGCGCCCGGATCAGCAGCAGCGCCAGACCCATGGCAATGCCCACGATCACCAGGGGCCAGGCCATCTCCCCACCGACGATGCCCTTGGCCAGCATGGCCATCAACCCCGCCTGGGGCGCCGGCAGCTTGTCCGAACCGATGCCGCCTCCGTAGCGGTCGAACATCATGATTGGAATCACCAGAACCAGGGCGGCGAGAACCACACCCAGGATCTCGCCCACCTGCATGCGCCGCGGGGTGCCGCCCAGGATGTGACCCACCTTCAGGTCCTGCATCATGTCCCCGGCCACTCCGCAGATACAGCAGACCACTGCCGCCACGCCGAGAACGGCGGTGATGCCGGGGTCGCCCTTAACGCCCACGACCAGCATCAGCAAGGCCGCCATGATCAGGGTGGATAGCGTCAGGCCCGAGATCGGATTGTTGGAGGAGCCGATGAGTCCCACCAGATAGCCGGCGATCGCCGAGAACACGAAGCCCGCAAACCCCATCACCAGCGTGGAAACCAGGGCGCCGATGACGATGCGGGCCAGCCCGATCTCACCGTTCGCGCCGTGGGAGATGAAGTAGTAGTAGAGGCAGAACATGGCAACGAGGCCTACCCCCACCCCACTGAAGATGTACTTGAAGTTCAGGTCCTGGCCGGTCCGGGGCACCCCGGCCTGCTGGCCGCCCGCCTTCTTGATGTCACCGAAGGCCCGGCCAACGCCGGTGATGAGCTGCTCCTTCATCTTCCAGAGAGTAGAGGCGGCGCCCACCAGCATGCCACCAACGGCGATCGGCTTGACGTAGTTGGCGAACACGAACTTCGAGACGTCGATCACGTCCTCTACGTCACCGGTCTGGGTCGCCACGACTTCACTCAGCCCGGTCGGATTGAGGAACAGCACCAGAGGCACCAGCAATCCCCAGGAGAGCATGGCGCCGCAGAAGGTGATCGAGGCTAGCTCCGGCCCGATGATGTAGCCCACCCCGAAAAGCGCCGGTTCGATGCCGGGGGTCGTGACCACCACGCCGCCCTGGCCGGGATGAGTGTAAAAGATCTCCTTGGTCTTCTCGGTAACGAAGGTCACCGTGCTCTGGGCGAAACCGACGAACCAGTTCCACTTGGTCTTCATCAGGGAGAACTCGGCCAGGGCCAGGATGAAGGCACCGATCAGGCCGCTCTGGAAGACCAGCTTCGCCTCCGTGCCGCCCTTCTGGCCTGCCTTGTGAATCTCGCCGCAGGCCACCGACTCCGGGAACGGCAAGCCCGATTCCTCGACCAGGATCCGACGCAGGAGGACAACGAAGAGGACGCCCAGGACACCGCCGACCAGCATGATCGCCGTGGACTCGAAGTAGTGGAAATGGTCCCAGACCCCGGCGAGGATGAAGGCGGGGATGGTGAAGATTGCGCCAGCGACCAAGGCCTCGCCGACCGAGGCGATGGTCCGGCTCATGTTCTCCTCGAGGATCGATCCGCCCACCAGCCGCAAGGCGGCCATGCCGACCACGGCCGCGGGGAAGGTGGCGCCCACCGACATGCCGACCTTCAGGCCGATGTAAGCGTTTGCCGCACCTAGAATTATGGCCATGATCAAACCGAGCAGGACGGCCCGCAGCGTGAACTCGGTGGGGGATTCCTCCGCCGGCACGAAGGGCCGGTAGGGAACCGATCCCTGGGGAAGATTGCCTTTTTGGTCCATTCCGCGCTCCTTACGCCTGAGGACCCTGCCGGCCACCACGTCCGCGCAGCGGCCGGGGTGGCCGTTAATGCGAAGAGGTGAGGGTAGCAGGCGGTTAGGGGCCTGACAAGTTTTCAGTCGGGGCAGGGGTGGCTAGAGGGGGAGGGAGTTCCCACAAATGAAAAGGGGGGTTAACCCCCAGTTCATGAAGCACCAGCGATTCCGTTCTCAAGCGATGCTGCATCGCCAGAAGACAGGGTCACCGTTTGCCCGACGTGCCAGAAAAGACCCCGGAAAACCCTTAAGCGAGAATTAGAATCCGTGCATTTGGGCTCCAGGGCCGAGCGGTCACGATGCCACAGGAAACCTCTATCTTCTGGTGGAAAAATTCTAGACCATCCGCCGGGCGGTGTCAATCAAAAGCAACCCTGCCACCTGGGCTTTCGGGGGCGGGGACTGTCCAGGGTGGAAATCCCCGCGAGTTTGGTTTATATTGCGGGCTTGCAGAAATTGATTCACGGCCGCGCCCGTGAGGCTCGGCCGGGGCTAGCCGCGAGGAGCAAACAGTGGGGCCGTACAAGCTTTCCCGCAAGGAATTGAAGCAGGACAGTTTCGTGGACCTGGCCGGCCGGGGTGCTGACTTCATCCAGGAGCATTACCTGAAACTGGCCATCGGGGTGCTGGCGATCGTGGTTCTGATCGTGGGAGTATCCCTTTACCGCCAGGGACAGGTCAGGGGCGAGCAAACTGCCGCTTACCTGCTCTATCAGGGGGAAACGTTCGTTTCGCGGGGCGCCTTTATCCCGGCGCGGGAAAGGCTGCAGGAGTGCATCGAGAGGTTCGGTGGTACCCGTTTCGGGAAACAAGCGCGACTGGACCTCGGTCACGCCCTGCTGGCCATGGGGGAGGCCGACGCGGCTCTGGTCACCCTGGAGGAAGGCCTCGCGGTCACCCAGCCTGACGAGCCGCTCCACCAGGACCTGCTGGTTTTCAAGGGTGCGGCCTTGATGGACCTCGAGCGTTTCGGCGAGGCCGAGCCTCTTTACCGGGATCTGCTGGGCGGCGAGGTGTCCGAGCAGCGAAGGTTCGAGCTCACCCTGCGCCTCGCAGATTGCCTCAAGTTCACCGACCGGACCCGGGAAGGTCTGCTCGTCCTTGAGGAATTGCAGCGAGAGGTCGAGACGGGCCGGATAGAGGTGCCGTCGCGCGACCTGGAATCGCGACTCCAGATCTTCAGGGCCCTCGCGCACTGACCTTCTGCCCAGGGAGGGAGACCTTGAAGGAGCCCACATTCAACGAACGGTGGCTCGGGGCCGTATGTTATCTGAGCGTCTTCGTTTTTGTCCCGATATTCACCAAGAACAAGAGTGATTTCCTGGTAAGGCACTGCCGGCAAGGCTTTGCGCTCTTTTTTGCCGAGGTCGTCGCCCTGTTGCTCCTGGTTGCCATCGAGGCGACCATCGGTCAGATTCCGGTGCTGGGACTGGTGGTCAACATTGTCCTGCACCTGGGAGTTTTTCTGGTCTTCCTGGCCGTGTCGGTGATCGGCTTTCTCAAGGCCGTATCAGGGGAAGATTGGCGGATTCCCTACCTGGATGAACTGGCGGAGAAACTCCCCATCAACTGATTATTCAGGACGGTTTTCTGGACCCTGATCACATCGGGATAGGGGCCAAGTAGCCGCATTTCAAGGGATTGAACCCGCCCCTTCAATAATTGCGCATAATGTATATTATGTTAAGTGGGCTGTTTCACATGGATCAGGGCTCCAATTCCGAAGGTCATTGGAGTCCTCGATTTTAAAAAAAAGTCAAAAACCGGCTGAAGACCCTTTTCGAGCGCTGAAAACGCCCCTAGGAAATGATTTCCTCGAGCTTGGCCTGGATCTTCTCCTTGGGCACCGCCCCGATTATGGTATCGGCCACCGCTCCACTCTTGAAAAACAGCAACGCCGGAATGGATTTGATCCCGAATTTCACGGCCGCCGAGGGATGCTGGGCGATGTCCATCTTGGCCACTGTAACCCGCCCTGCGAATTCGGTGGCCAGTTCCTCCATGATCGGCCCGATGAGCTTGCAGGGACCGCACCAGGGCGCCCAGAAGTCAACGACCATCGGCAGTGGGCTTTCCTGAACCTGCGCCTCGAAATTCTCGTCTGTCAGTTCAACAATGTTTTCGCCCATTCCGCATTTTCCTTTCCTTGAGAAAAACAAACGTTGAAGGTCAGGGGCCAAAACGCATTCATATTGAGAATGGGGTTTCAGGACCTTTCATTGCTCCAACGGTGTCCCCGGGGTGCAAAAATCGTAGATGGCCCGCTCCAGGACAAGGTCAGGTCTGATTGCCCACCTCTTCAGGAAAGCATCGCACCGGTGCCCGGCAGTCAGGGAATGCTTCACACCCTCATTGCCGAGTTGGGTCGTGTTCTGAACTAAGCGCTCGCAAACCCAGGCGGGCAAACCCGCCAAACGAGCCAGCTCCTGGCCCTGAAAACCTTCGGCCCGCAGGTTTGCCACCAGGGCCTGTTTCCTGATTCGCCACAGGACAAGAGGCGCCAGATCGTCGGCGCGCTGGCCCCAGCCGGCCAGGTTCCGCCAGACCTTGAGGGCCGGCACGACCCGCCCAGGGAGCATGTTGTCCACCAGCTGGAAAGGACCGGCGCTGGCCTGGGCCATGACAACCTCTTCGAGCTTTTGCTGATCCAGTTCGGAGTCGGACTCTTCGGCCACCAGGGCAAGCTTGCTTATCTCCGCCGTGAGCGCATGCAGGTCCTCCCCCACCAGATCGATAAGAACCTCGGGCAGCGGCTCGGGCAAAGCGAGTCCGAACTTGGCCGCTTCCTTGCGCACCCAGGCTGTAACCTCGGCACCTTGCGGGGGTGAGAAATCGAACAGGATGCCGGCTTCCCGACACTGCCTCACCCATTTCTTGCGTCCGTCCAGCTTGGCCGCGGAGAGAATGAGACGGGTCTCGGGAACCGGGGCAGCCAGGTAGCGCTGCAGGGCTTCCTCCGCGTTGCGCTCGGCGAGGCACTGGTCGGCTTCCCGCACCCAGATAACCTGCTCCCGGCCCAGCATGGGAATGGAAACCGCCTGGGCGAGGACCTCCTCAATGGAGGTCTGGTCTCCGCTCCGAACGTGGAAGTTGAAATCGGTGCCCACGGGGCCGAGCAGCTTGTCCCGGATGTGAAAAACCACTCTCTCGATCCGCAGGGAGTCCTTTCCGACCAGCAGGTACACCGGCCGGAACTCCTGCCGGCGCAGATCACCATCGACCAGATCGTGGAAGGTTGGGCCGGTCCGGGAAGACCGCCGACGCGAGGTGGCCATCGTCACCAATCCTCCACGACCAGGGCCAGGACCTCCCGGACGATCTCGGCGGCGGCCTCGGCCCGGGCATCGGACTCGTTCAGCCCGGCATCCCCGGGATCGCTGCCATCAGGGGGGTTCAGGATGTAGTTTCCCGTG
>CAZAHC010000118.1:8821-9643 GCA_964484595.1 uncultured Fibrobacteraceae bacterium
AAAGATCTTCTCGCCAGTGGCTTTCACCGTGAAATCGAGTTCGACCATGATCTGGACGGTGTACTCGTCGACCTGAAGCTGGGCCGAGGCGAAGGCTTCCTTGAGGCGGTACCGGAGAACCTTGCCGCTCAGGATACTGTCGGCCGCATCGTCGTCGACCACCTTCAAGGTGTTGTCAGCCTGGATGGCGTCGATGATGGCCTCGGTCAACTCGATCTCGATGTTGGGCTCGGATGAAAGGTTCTCCAGGAAGGGAATGGTCACGTGCTTGATCGACTGGTCGACCCGGCCGGAGCTGGCGGAGTAGACTCCGCAGCCACAGACACTCGTCGCCAGGATCCAGCAGGCCATTCCCGTCAGCAGAAACTTGCCCAAAAAACTCTCCTCGTGCCGACGTCAACCGACGATCCTGCCCCGCCACCGCCGGACTAATTCGCCCCCAGTTTACGAAGGAAAACTAGGGCTGGCAACGACTGGATTCGGAGCCGTCGTGAGCGAAAAAAAAACGCGGCGGGCCGGATTCGGCCCACCGCAGCAAAGATGAAACGGAAAAGAAGAGCTATTGGGCGCCTTCGCCCGTGATGACAACCTTGACGGTGTGGATCATGATCTTCAGGTCTTCCCAGAAACCACTCTTCCGGATGTACTTCCGGTCGAGGGCGACCTTGCGTCGGACCGTCTCGGCGTTTTCATCGTAACCGTTGCGCACCTGGGCCAGGCCGGTGATCCCGGGCAGCACCAGCAGACGATCCCGGTACTTGGGAACATTCTTCTCCAGTTGCCGCACGAAGCAGAGACGCTCCGGGCGCGGACCGATGAGGC
>CAZAHC010000119.1:0-9594 GCA_964484595.1 uncultured Fibrobacteraceae bacterium
CGTCCAGGGCGCGGCCGCGGGACTGGCTGGTCCCGGCCACCACGAGGGTTTCGTCTGTGACATCTCCGACTTCGAGGCCACCGCCAAGGTGGCCGAGCAGGTGAACAAGGCCCGGGGCGGGATCTACGGCCTCGTGAACAACGCCGGGATCACCAAGGACGGGCTCTTCGTGCGCATGAATCCCCAGGACTGGCAGCGCGTCCTGGACGTCAACTTGACCGGCACGTTTAACTTTACAAGAGCTGTCGCCCCTCTTATGATGCGCCAGCGGAACGGCCGGATAGTCAACATCGCTTCGGTCATCGGGATCACCGGCAACGCCGGTCAGGCGAATTACGCCGCCAGCAAGGCGGGGGTCATCGCCTTGACCAAGTCGGTGGCCAAGGAGCTCGGCGGGCGTTCGGTTACCGTCAACGCCGTGGCTCCGGGCTTCATTAGCACCGACATGACCGCCGGCTTGCCGGATCAGGTCAAGACCGACATGTTGAAGCAAATCGCCCTGAAGAGGTTTGGCGAGGTCCAGGACGTTGCCGGTCTGGTTGCCTTCCTCTTGTCGTCCGATGCCGGCTACCTCACCGGTCAGGTTTTTGTTTGTGACGGTGGGATGATTTTTTAGGTCGTTTCTACCCCAAGGAGGAAACCACAACATGGCCTCGATTCAAGAAAAGGTCTACGAGATCATCGAGAGGAAACTATCGGTCAATCCGGAGCAGATCACGCCCGAGGCTTCTTTCACCGAGGATCTCGGGGCTGACTCCCTGGACACGGTCGAACTGGTTATGGACCTCGAAGAGGTGTTCAACATCACCATCCCCGAGGAAGACCAGGAGAAACTGCGCACGGTTCAGGAAGCCATTGACTACCTGGAAGCCCACGTAGAAGCTTAGCCTCCGGTGGTTTCTGGATCGGGTTCGTCATTCGATTTTCAGATCCGGCAATCCCGGCCCCGCCTGTTTCCTTCTGGGCGAGGCCGGTTTTGCCATTTTCCTGTCTGACGGGACGGAGGTGTCTGGATGCAGAACCGGAAGGTGGTGGTAACCGGGCTGGGCCTCGTCACGGCTGTCGGGTTGGACCGGGATTCCACCTGGGAATCGCTGGTTGCCGGGCGTTCCGGAGTGGGGGGGATCGAGTCCTTCGACGCCGCCGGTTTCCGAACGCGGTTCGCCGCGGAAGTCAAGGAGTTCGATCCCGGGGTGGCCATGGAGCCCAAGGAAGCGCGGAAGGCGGACCGGTACAGCCAGTTCGCGGTGGTGGCCGCCGTCGAGGCCATGGCGCAGGCCGATCCGGGTGAGGTGGATCCCTTTCGGGCCGGCGTGATCATCGGCTCCGGTATCGGGGGGATGATCACCTTCGAGGCGCAGCACCGCCGGCTCCTCGAGCGGGGGCCGACCCGGGTTTCGCCGCTTTTCATACCCATGATGATCGCCGACATGGCCTCCGGCCTGGTCTCGATCCGTTTCGGGTATCAGGGCGCCAACTTCGCCACGGTGTCCGCCTGCGCTTCCAGCGCCCACGCGGTGGCCGCGGCCTTAGACCAGATCCGGCTCGATCAGGCCGATCTGGTGATAACCGGCGGGGCGGAGGCCAGCATCTGCCCCATGGCCCTGTCGGGATTCGGCTCCATGAAGGCTCTCTCCACTCGCAACGAGGATCCGGCGGCCGCCAGCCGGCCTTTCGACTCCGGCCGCGACGGTTTCGTTCTCGGCGAGGGTGCCGGGATTCTCGTCCTGGAAGCGGAGGAGAGGGCGGTGGCCCGCGGTGCGGAGATCCTGGCCGAGGTCGTTGGCTACGGGTTGACGGGCGACGCCTTCCACATGACCCAGCCCGACAACGAGGGTGTCGGTGCCCGGGTGGCCATGGCCCAGGCCATCAAGAGCGCCGGATTGCAACCCGTGGACATCGGCTACATCAACGCCCACGGAACCTCCACTCATTTCAATGACATCGTGGAGACCAGGGCGATCAGGGAGCTCTTCGGCCCCCACGCGGACAAGCTGGCCGTCGACTCCATCAAGTCAATGATCGGGCACCTGCTCGGGGCAGCCGGCGGGGTGGAAACGGCCGCCACCGTTCTCGCTCTCAAGAACGGGGTTATTCCGCCGACCATCAATCTTGAGGATCCCGATCCCGAGTGCGATCTCGATTACTGTCCATTAAAGTCCGTCGAGCGCCAGGTGGAATTCGCCCTCTCGAATTCCTTCGGGTTCGGGGGGCACAACGTCTGTCTTTGCCTGAAAGCGCGGTAACCCGCCGCTAGCGGGGCCGGGGGCGCGGAAAAGCGATGGTGTTCAAGGATCGATTTCAGCGGTTTCTCTCCGGGCTTCCCTGGGGGAAATCCGTGCCCGGCCCGCGGGACGTCTCCACTGCCGAACCCGCCACCCTGGCCGCGGTCGAGAAAAAACTGGGCTACCGCTTCACCGACCGGTCCTTCCTTGAACGCGCCCTCCTGCATCGTTCGCACATCCATGTTTCCGGCAGCAGCCGTAGCCAGTCCAACGAGAGGCTCGAGTTCCTGGGCGACGCCGTGCTCGGACTCGTCGTCAACGAATACCTCTACCTCCGGTTTCCGAAGCGAGCCGAGGGCGACCTCACCAAGATGAAATCCATCCTGGTCTGCGGATCCCGGCTGTCCGAGGTGGCGACGACCCTCCAGCTGGGTTCTCATATCAGGATGAGCCGGAGCGAGGCGGCCACCGGGGGACGGAAGCGGTCGAGCATCCTGGCCGATACCATGGAAGCGCTCCTCGGAGCGGTGTACCTGGACGGAGGGCTCGAGGCGGCGAGCGGCGTAATCCAGAAATGCCTGCTCGCGCAGTCCCGGCGCCTGCTGGACCGGCGTTCGTTCGGGAATTACAAGAGCCTCCTGCAGGAAATGATCCAGGCCAGATACAAGAGCCCGCCTCGCTACCGGGTGCTCCGTTCCTCCGGTCCGGACCATGCCCGCGTTTTCACGGTGGCCGTCAGCTTCAACGGGATCGCCCTCGGTTCCGGAGAGGGCCGCAACAAGAAGGCGGCCGAGCAGAAGGCTGCCCGGGAGGCGCTGCAGCGGCTCGAGGATGACCCCGACCTTCTGGGTTCGCCCGCGGATTGACCTTGATCCGCTTCACCCGCAGGGGGCAGGGATGAAACGGCAATGGCTGCTGCTGTTTGCCTGCCTGGTGACCGCTTCCGTCGCCGGGCCGCCGCTCGGGTTTGCGGTCACCCAATCCCGACCCCTACCTGAAACCGGCCTGACCAACCCGGATCGCCAGGATCTGGCAGAACAGGACCTGCCCTTCGGAGCCGCCACCAGCTACTTGCTGGGTATCACCCTGGTCAAGATGGGAGATTTCCAGGGGGCGTTGCCCTATCTCCAGCACGCCTATCGTCTGGGCCCTGATTCGGTCGAAATCGCTTCGGCCTACCTGACGATTCTGTTGCGACTGCGGCTTGGCCCCGAGGCTCTGGAGGTCGTGGACGCCCTGACCAGGCTCGAACCCCTGGACCCCGTCTTCTGGAAACAAAAGATCGCCCTGCTCGCGGAGATGTCCCGGTTCGACGAGGCTCTGCAGGAAATTGCCGCCCTGCGGGAACTCGGCGTGCCGGCCAACGACCTCTTCGTGGTTGAGGCCGACCTGCTCGCCAAGTGCGGCCGGGAGGCCGAGGCGGTGGTTGCCTTTCGCCAGGCCCTCGCCGATTCCAGCGCCGACCGGGAGCGGATATATATCTTCATGGCCAGGGTCCTGGAACGCCTCGGCCGAAAAGCCGAGCTCGAGGCTCTCTGGGAGGAGGCGACCACCGCCTTGCCCGCCGCCCGCCCTCTGGTCTTCGGACGCCTGCGCTTCCTAGTCGACGAGGGGCGGCTGGCCGAAGCGCGGGAACTGGCGCGCTGGAGCGATGGAATTTCCGGCTCGGCCGACTCCGACTCCGCCGGGCCGGCGGAGGCGACGCCCTTCAGCTGGGAGTACGAGCTGGTCGACCTGCTGGTCCGGGCGGAGCGGTACGACCAGGCCATCGAGATCCTGCTGGCCCGGCACGAACAAGGAAACCTCGACCTGGAGCCCGCCTTGTTGCTGATGAGGCTCCTGGTCGCCTCGGATCGGGTTGGCGAAGGGTTACGACTGCTGAGACAGCTGGTCCAGGCCCGACCGACCTCGGGACGTGCTCACTATTTCCTCGGCGATCTGTTGGCCTCGACCGGAGACCTGACCGCTGGTGAAGCAGAACTGCGGCGAGCAGTTGAACTCGAGCCGCGGGAACCCGACTTCCTGGTTTCCCTGGTGCGCGTGTTGCTGGTGAGGCACCGAGCGACCTTGGCCGGACAGCCGGCGGATTCGGCCGCCGCCGCGATCCGGGCCGAGGTCGGCCGTCTGGCCCGGCAGGGCACAGTGCTGATCGGCCTGGACGATCATGAAGGGCAGATGATCCTGGGAGCGGCCTTGCGCCGGACCGGTGATCTCGTGCGCGCCCGGGAGCAGTTCAGCGCCGCCGCGGAGGATCCGGCCAACCGCCGGGATGCACTCCTGCAGCTAGCGATCTGCCAGCAGGAGGCGGGTGATCCAGAAGCGGCGGGGAGGACCCTGGAGAAACTCCGGCTGGAATATCCCGACGATCCGGAAGTGGCCAACGCGCTCGGCTACTTCCTGGCCGAGCAGGGGGTTCAGCTTACCCGGGCCGAGAACCTGATCCGGGAGGCCCTGAAGGCTCACCCCGGCGAGGGCGCGTTCATCGACTCGCTGGGGTGGGTTCTCTTCCAGCAGGGTTTTTATCAGGCCGCCTTCGACCAGCTGGTGCAGGCAGCCAACGCTCTGCCCGACGACCCGGTGATCCTCGAACATCTGGGCCTGGTTCTGCGGGCGCTCGAACAGCCGGCCGAGGCTCTCCGGGTCCTCAAACACGCTCTGGCGGTTGGTGCCGACCCGGCCAGGATTTCCGGCGTCATCGAGGAGCTGGAAAATGAAGACCGCTGAAGCAAAACCCGCCCGGCTCCCTGACCTCCGGCCACTTCTCCTCACCCTGGTGATTTCCAGCCTGCTCTGGCCCCTGCCGGGCCAGACCGCGGCGAAACAGGCGGCTGCCGGCCTGGATCGTGACGGCCAACTGCTTCTGGTGCAGTGGCGGGCGGCGGCCTGGGGTTCGGCGGCGACCGGCAGTGCGTGCTGGTTGCGGGGGCCCGCAGCGGAACTGCGGGTGGAGGTAGGTCTGGACCCCGATGCCGGGCAGGCGAAGCTCGGCTTGGCCGAACTGCTGCAGAGACGGGGGGAGGGCTGGACCCTGACCGCCCTCGGCCCGGACGAGGGGACCTGGGGAAGATGGCAAGACCGCTGGCAAAAATCCGACCCCTCCCTCCGACGCTGGCTGCGGCTGCTGGCCGTGGCGCTGGAAAAGGGGCCGCTCCTTGCGGAGGAGGATCTCGTCGGGCTGGCCCAGCTTCTGCCCCGGCCCGCTGACCGGCGGGCGTTGCCCCGGTGGTTGCGGGCTACGCGGCCTTCGAGGCTGATGCGGCTGGCGGTTCCGGTGGCCAGGGGGTCGCTGGGTGGCCGTAGGGACGAGGATCCGGGCGGCCGCCGGGAACCGAATTCGACCTTTCGAGAGAACCTGACCCAACGTGGGCTGGGCCGGGGAGGTGCCCGGGAGATCGTGTGCCTCGACTGGCCGAACGGTGGTGTTGCCGGCGGGCCCTGGCTGATCGCCAGTTCCTCTCGGCGGTCCGGCAAGCTGCAGATCTCCGAACCGCTGCGATTGCCGGTCCGGTTTGCCTACCCCGAGAGTTTCCTGCCCATCTGGTCGCTGGGCGACCTTCTGCAAAACCTGGCGCAACCGGACAGGGTCCTGACCGATAATTAAGCGGAGGGCGGAATGAAACGAACGGGAACAAATCCGGCCCGGGAGTATTTCATCTTCCTGGCGGTTATGATCAACCCTGGACCTGTTCGAGGTACCTGCGGTGAACACGGTGAATCACGAAGCGGAATTTGGGTCATCCAGGCGGATGCGAGTGGCCTTGAACGAGTTGCGTGACGAGGAGCTGATCGCGCGCCTGCAGAACGGTCAGAGGAAGGCTTTCGACGAACTCGTTTCCCGCTACAAGGGGCGGCTTTACAGCTTCATCCTGCGGATGGTCAAGGAACCGGTCGCAGCGGAGGACCTGACCCAGGAGACCTTGATCCGGGTTTATGTCCACGCCGACAAGTACCGGGAGATCGCGCGTTTTTCCACCTGGGTCTTCACCATCGCCACGAACCTCGTGCGCAATCGGATGCGGAAACGCTCCCGGCGACCGCGAACCTTCAGTCTGAACCCGGCTCCGGACGACGACGAGATTCCCCTCGATCCCGCCGACCCCGGGGCCGACCCCACCCTGCCGGTGGAGGGTGCGGAGCTGGGCCGATTGATCAACATCGCCACCAGCAAGATACCGGAGAAGTACCGCATCCCGTTCCTGTTGCGGGAAGTTGATCAACTCACCTACGAGGAGATCCAGCAGGTCACCGGCCTGAAGCTGGGGACCGTCCGCTCCCGGATCAACCGGGCCCGAAACCGTTTTCGCCAGCTGATCAAACCGTTGCTGAAAAACGAGACGCTGTTGGCAGAACTCGAAAAACTGGAGGCCAAAGCTCTGGCCGAGAAGGAAACCGACTGAGTAGCTGGAGGATCACCCCATGCGATGCGGCAAAGCGAGAGAGTGGTTGAGCCTGGAAATCGATGGCCAACTGCCCCCCGACAGAATCTTCTCGCTCGAGGAGCACCTGGAAAAATGCGCGGAGTGCCGTACATACCGCGCCGACCTGAGGCTGGGCCAGCGGCTGCTGCGCGCCACCGAGCCCACTCCGTCCGAAAGCTTCGAGTGGCAGCTCCAGCTGCGCTTGAACCGCACCCTGCAAACGGCTGCCGGGGAAACCGGTTTGCCCTGGACCGAAACCGGCGGCGGTCTGCGCCTCTGGTTCCGGAATTTCAGTCTGGCGACCGCGGCGGGCCTGGCCGCGATGGTGGCGGTAGCCCTGTTCGTCTTGCCTCCGGTGTCGAACCAGGTGGCCCTGGTCGACCGCACGGGCCCAGCCACCGAGGCGATTGGCGCGGAGACCAGCGTTGCCACCGATCGCCTGCCCCTTTCCGGCACCTGGTCCCGGTCCGGAAGCGGCCTGGGCCGGCCCGTCTCCGCCGGGGGTTCGTCCAGCCCGTTCGGGGGCTCCCGTCTGCGGACCCCGCCTGCTCTGTCCGGAGAAGCTTGGCAGGGACTGCGAACGCTTGCCGCCCTGCGCGAGGAGAACCGGCGCCTGCATACGGCCCTGACCCTCGCCCAGTGGGAGCTGGCTGCCCTCAAAGCGCAGCTTGACACCTCTGGTACCCATAACCTAACTCTACAGGGAGGAGAGGAGTAAACCCCCGCCTGGAGGCGCGGCCAGATGGGAAGGTGTTGGGCTCGACCGGCGTTGGCGACAATTTGTCGGGTTGGCGGTGCGGCTGCGGCCGCGCCGCTTTTTCGTGCCGGTTTGCTGGGGGGGGAGTCCTCCTGGCGCTGATCTCCGCGAGCGGGTGCAGTCTCGACCGGGACGAGGGAATCCTGATGGCGGCGGGTTCGTACGGGGATCTCGCCGTCGTGCTCTCCGACGAAAACCTGCGGGCGGCCGTCCAGCCCGCCCTCGATCGCCTGAACCAGCCGGTGACCTTCGTCATCAAGGAAGAAACCCCCTTCAACATCGATGTCTTCGGGCCCGGCAAGTGGGAGCTTTGCCGGGGCTACAAGAACATCCTCTTCATCGTGCGCTGGGGCGACGGGACGGTGGTCGAGAAGCGGATCGCCGGCCTTCTTTCCCCGAAAAACCTCGCCCGGTTCCAGAGCGGCTCCGGGGCCCTGGTCAAGCTGCAAGACCCCTTCGCCCGCTACCAGTTCGCTATCGTGGTCGGCGCCAGTGACCGCAACACGCTGGCCAGCCTCCTGCGCGGCAGCGTAGAGCAGATCGGGGAGCTGATCGAGCAGGAGTGCTCGCTGCGGATTCAGCGCCGGTCACGGCGGGAAGGGGTGCGTGAGGATCTGCTGGCCAGCTACTGGCAGCGATACCGCTTCCTGCTGGAGATACCCCTGACGTACCGCGAGAACCAGGTGGAGCCGGCCGGTTTTCCTGGTATCGAGTGGATCGCCAACGGGCCCACCCGGGGCATCACCCTCGCCTGGCGCTCGACCGACGACCCGCAGGGGTTCTTGCGTGACCGGGAAGCGCTGCTGGACTGGCGGCGCGAGATCGGCCTCGCCCTACACAACGAGGACCTCCAGGACCAGACCCTCCAGTGGAACGAGGAAACCCTCGGCAAGCTGGAGGCCGTCAAATTGACTGGGGCCTGGGCCAGCACCAAGATCGCCGGCGGCGGGCCCTTCCGCTGCTTCTTCCTGGCCGATCCCCCCGCCGGACGCGTTTTCTGCCTCGACCTGCTGGTGTTTGCCCCCGGCCTGGCCAAGATGCCGTTTTTCCGGGAGATGCAAGCAGTGGCCGGTACCTTCGCCCTGGAACTTCCTCATCCCTGAAAACCCACTGTCTGACCTACTGTCGGCAAGTCGGGGTCGCGACCTCTCTGGGCATGGCCCGGCAAAGCAAGCCGTTGACAAACCGGGTCTCCTGGGTCTTTTAATAGAGGGGGAGTTTCCCGGCCTGGGGAGGAGTATCGACGGTGATGTTTTTTTCCGCCTCCGTTACGTGCTGGTGGTCCGGCCTGCGCCGGGCGGCGGGCTGGATTTTTTGCCTGACCGTCGGTCTGCTGTCTCAGGTGGCCCTGGGCGACCAGGCGGAGCCGGCGTCGGCGGCTGCCGAGCCCGTTTCGCCCCCGGTGGTCCACGTGATCCGCATCGACGGCACGATCGGCCCGATCGTGGCCAATTACCTCGTGGATGAGCTCGCCATCGCGGCTGAGGCCTCGGCTTCCCTCGTGGTTCTCGAACTCGACACCCCCGGCGGTCTCGACACCTCGATGCGGCAGATGGTGCAGGCCATCCTGGCGTCGGAGGTGCCCCTGGCGATCTTCGTTTCCCCGCCGGGAGCGCGCGCCGCCTCGGCCGGGGTTTTCCTGCTTACCGCGGCCCACCTGGCCGCCATGGCGCCGGCGACCAACGTGGGCGCCGCCCACCCGGTGAGCATGGGTGGCGAGATGAACGAGGCCATGGCCGAGAAGGTCACCAACGACGCGGTGGCCTACCTGCAGAGCCTCGCCCGCCAGCGCGGGCGAAACGTGGAATGGAGCGAGAAGGTCGTCCGGGAGAGCGTCTCGGTCACGGCCAGCGAGGCTCTCGAACTCGGGGTGATCGATCTGGTTGCCGAGGACCTCGCCGAGCTGCTCGAGCTGGCCGACGGGAAACACCTGGGGGAGGGTGACGCCGCCCGGGAGATCCAGTCCGCCGGCGCTGTCATCATCGAACGGCCTCTCAACTGGCGGGGGCGTTTCCTGCAGCGGATCACCGATCCCACCGTGGCTTACATATTCCTGATGCTCGGGTTCTACGGGCTTTTCTTCGAGTTGAGCAACCCCGGGTCGCTGGTGCCCGGAATCGTCGGGGTCATCTGCCAGCTTCTGGCCTTCCTCGCCTTCCAGAGCCTGCCGGTCTATTACGTGGGCGTTATGCTG
>CAZAHC010000120.1:0-9573 GCA_964484595.1 uncultured Fibrobacteraceae bacterium
TGTATCGGTTTCTACGATTAAGTAGTAGGGGTATACAAGGTCCGCACTCTCGACCGCCCGCTGGAGATTTTACAGCTCGTCGGCAATGTGTCTCTCAAGGACGGGAAACTGTTCGTCCATGCCCATGTGACCCTGGCCGATGAAACTGGACGGTCTCATGGCGGACACCTTGTTGCAGGCACGACCGTGTTCGCCTGTGAATTCGTTCTGGAAGCCTTTGACGGCCCCACTTTCGATCGCCGCCCCGACGAGGACACAGGGCTCCCGTTGTGGGCGCTGTCCAGGTGACCGAGTGGCAAATGCCGAACGAGGCCCGGCAGCGGAAGCGGGCAAGCCGCGCGGCTTATCCCTGGCGGCAGGGGGCGAGATGACATGAGGGTTTCGAAGGGAACAATCGTGGTGGTGCTGGTAGCCCTCTGCGTCTGTATCCTGCTGGCCGTTTTGCTCGAGAGGTGGCCGCCCTTTCAAGCGTTCAGGCAGGCATATCCCTTCCTCGCGCGAATCATTCCTCTCGCGGCGATGGTGGTGGTTGCGATCCTCGGGGCGCTGCTCCTGCCGTCGGCGAGGTGCAGCCAATGTCGAAGGACGTACAAGGATTTCGCCATCGATCTTGACCACGGCCGAATCAGGTGTGTTGCCTGCGGCCACTCGGCCGACATCGGGCAGGAACTCGGCCGCGAACAGGCGCTCTTCATTCTCGACACCATGCTGGCAAAGGACAACCTGCCGGACGATCAGCGGACCCAGGTAGAGGAGCTCAAAGGTATGATTGCTGCCACCTGAGAAAGCGGATCTCAACCGAACTTGCGCGTGTACGTGTGGTCCACCGACCGGGTCAGCTGACCCTGCTTCTTGCCGCCCCAGAACAGCTCGACCTGCAGTTCCAGACTTTCGGTGAGCTCGAGGTCGATCCGTTCGCGGGCCCGCAAGGAGTACTTCACCTTGATCGGCACGTTCAGGGGCGGGTCGGCGCTGGGGGACGTGAGCTCGTTCGGATCGAAACCCTTGGCGAAGCCCCGCGAGACCACGTCGTGCTGGGCGATGTACGCCCAGTCGAAGCGATCCTCCGTTTTCAGGACCTTGGAGGAAAAGACCACCTGGACGTCCTGCAGGTCGACCCCCTCCGGGTAGTCCTTGAACTCGATGGTGAGCCAGCACTCCAGCTTGTCCATGCGCTCGCTCATGCCGGGGAACATTTCCGAGAGCTTCGCATCGGCGCCGATACCGAGGATGCCGCAGCCGGCACAGAGGGCAAGGCAGAGGACCGGAGCGGCAATTTTCGCGGGGGCAACCGGTTTGGGCATGGTTCAGCCTCCTCGAGATCAGCGGCCCAGTCGGTTCGGAGAGCCGCAACGGGTGGGTCACGAGCCGAGGTGCCGGCCGCGCCCGCGGCTTGAAGTCTCTCATCGGTCAATCGGGCGTTTCCTTGAGCGACGGCGTGAACCCCCAAGAAGTGCTTTGAATTGGCCAGCCCCCAGGTCATGCTCCCTGCCTGGGGCGGGCCGTGCCAGCCACGCGGGCAACCGAAGCCGGCGTTCGGCGTCACCCGCAAGCGAGAGGAGACCAGAGTGAGTCGAGGCAAACGTCCGGTTGCTTTCTGGGTACTGTTTGTCTTTCTCGTCCTGGCGGCGGCATTGCTTCTCCTGGGGCAAACCAGTGCGCTTTTCGACTACGATTTCGCAGTGGCTCTGGGACTGCAGGAGCCTGTTGAAGAGGTCGGCGAGTTCGGGGTGGAAGTCAACCGGGCGTTCGGCGCCGGGGATACGATCGTCTACATCCCTCTCATCCTGCTGGCTCTTCTCGGTTTGATACGAAGACGCCGCTGGGCCATCCCGGTCACAGCCGCGGTAATGGGCATCTCGATCTACTGGACCGTTACCGTCGGAGCCATGCTGTGCTTCCTCCCGGGCGTGAAGGAATACAGCCTGACGCCGGGCCTGGAGTACTGGATCTTCCTGGGAGTGTTTGCCGCTGGCGGGCTCTGGGGGATTGTTTTCCTCGCACTCCGGGGCAACACACTCGTGGGTGACGCCTGACATCCATCTTGAAGTGTTGGGTACGGAACCTCCGTGGGCCGCTCCCGGCTCAGGTCAGATTCCCCTATCCGGGGCCGTTTTTTGTGGTAGGATGACTTTGACCGGAGATTTTCATTTAGGGGAAGGAGGGCTCGAGATGAAGAAGTTGCTACTGGTTGTTTTATGCCTCGCCCTGATGGCCGGTACTGCCTTTGCGGACCGGACGGTCACGGTCACCAAGCTGTCGAGCAACCTGGAAATCCAGACCCTCGACCTGGGCGGAGGGGGGATGCGGGATTGCCTGGTCGGCAACCTGAACGATCCGGCCTGGGCGATCAACGGCTGGTTCACGGGCCAAGAGGAGTACAAGTTCCTCTTCAACGGGGCCGAGTGTTGCAACGAGGGCTTCTGGCTCGACACGGTCCACATTTACCTGCAGTTCACCGACACCATGACCTATCCCCTCGAGATCCTGGCCTGGGTTGACCTCGAGGACGCTCTCTGGGACGACGCCCTCGGCTGCTGGGTGCCCGGCATCGTGGATTGCGTTTCCGCGGTCTACACCGTGACGATCGAGGCCCCGGGCCTCTATGACATCGGGCTGCCCATGACCGACTACTGCGATTGCGCCTATGTGTATGACCCGACAGGGAGTCCGTACTGGTACATGCTTTCCGTGCACTTCGACAACCTTTTCGATGCCCAGCTGGTCACGGACGACTTTCCGGTCGGGTGCATGAGCTGGAACAACTGGGGAGCAGGCTGGTACGACCTCGTCAATGACGCCGGGTTCCCCGGCGAGATCATGATCTGGGGCGACGTCCACTGCTGCGAAGACCCCGTCGGAATGGAGAACGAGACCTGGGGCGGCGTCAAGGCGCTTTTCCGCTAGGCTGGCCAAGATTCTCCGGTCGGAAACCGCCTCGATATCCGGGGCGGTTTCCTCGATCCTGGAGTCGATCCCGGCGGCGGGAGGCAGTGGACAGCCGGCCGCCGAGGGTGTTAGATGGCCCCTTGCCTTGTTCGGCTCCGTTCAGGGGAGAACCATGAAGCAAAAGAATTCTGTCTTGGCCTCGGGATTCGTCCTGTGGGTCCTGGGGGTGCTGGTGGGTGCGGGCGCCGGAGACATTCTACCCGGTGAATCTTACCTTCCCGCGGGAGTGGTCCTGGGGATTGCCTTGCTTGCGAGTGTCGGGAACTTCGCCGTGCTGTTCAAGAAGGTCCAGTGACAGGATGGTCGGGGACCAGTTGCATCGTTGACGCTCCGGACGCACTCGCCGCGCTGCTCAGCGCCTACGAGGGAAAGGAGGATGGCATGAAACGGTCGACGATGACTCTCGGCTTGCTGGCGATCGCCGTTCTGGTGGCCGGCTGCGCCGCCGGCACGGAACGGTTCTCCGCCGATCAGCCGGCGGGTTTCTGGGCCGGAATATGGCACGGTGCGATCTGCATTTTCACGCTGGTGATCCACCTCTTCGATCAAAGCGTTCGCATCTACGAAACAAGCAACACCGGCGGCTGGTACGACTTCGGATTCCTGCTTGGGGCGTTCGGTATCTGGGGCGGCGGCTCGCAGGCCAGCTGCGCGCGGTCGAAGCGCCGGAAGAAGGAGGACGAGTGGGAGGAGGTCTGCGGCAAGGTCGAGCATAAGATCAAGCGCAAGATGCGACAGTGGGCCGAGTCGGAGCTGGACGAGGAATGGGATGAGGTGGAGAAGAAGCTGGAGTACAAGCTCCGGGACAAGCTGCGCCGGTGGGCGGAAACTGAAGACGACTAGCTCCGAACAGATCCCGCAAGGGAGATAGCCATGCCAGCCCCGCTGCCCGCGAATCCCGACCTCGAATTTCTCAAGGAATCGGCCAAGCGCTTGCTCGCCGCCCACCGGCAAGGCGACCGGAGGTGCTGTACCTTGCTGCGCGGGCTCACCCGGCTCGCCGACGTCAGTGACGACGAGATCCTGGCTGCCGAACTCAAGCTCGCCGACACACAACAGCTCGTGGCCACTCACTACGGCTTCGCGAACTGGGAGCAACTCCGGCGGCAGGTGCTGGCGGAGCGCAAGACCAGTGGAGTCAACCTGGAATCGGTACGACAACGGTGCCGGCCGCCCCTCCCGGAATACGCCGGCGCCGGCCTGCCGCTGGCCGTGGTGGCGGCCCTGAACCACGCCGGGATCGAGATCGACTACAGTACGTTTGTTGCCACCACCGGCTGGGCCTTCAGCTTCGGTTACGAGTACGACGACATCTCGCCGGCCTTCATGGCGGTGCGCGGTGATCCGGATGCCGATGGACCGTTCGAGGTCTTCTCCTTCCTGCCCGAGGCGCTTGGCTGTGGCTACGAGTCGGCGCGCACCGGTCCGCCAGAGGAGCTCTGGCCGTTCTGCGTCACTCACGTCGACGCCGGGCGGCCGATCATCAGCGAGCATCTCGACGGCGGTCTGATCAACGGTTACCACGAGCAGGAGGGCTTCCGTCAGCTCCACTTCGATGGCACCGTGGGCAGCGGCTGGATCGACGTCGCCGGCTTCCAGCCCTTTGCCGTCTACGTGCTCGTACCGGCCGGCGAGCGGCTCGCCGAGGAGGAGATCGTCAGAAAGGCGCTACGGCGGGCGCTCGCCAAGGCCTCGGCGCACGAGTGGAAGGGTGTTCCGCAGGGAATGGCGGCGCTCGAGGCCTATCGGGAGGATGTCGCCGATCCCGGGCGGGATTTCGAGAAGTGCCCGGAGTGGTTCTGCTGGGCCGCCTTCGAGCGCCTGATGGCTCGCGGGTGCGCCGAGCGATGGTTACGGCGAATTCACCGCTCTCTGCCCGACGCTGCAGCCGCCCTGGTCGAGCGGGCCGCCGGTTGTTACGGCCGCGCGTACGCCGGCTACGACCGCTACTGCCACGCCGTGACGACCGGGGCCTGCGACGGGGTCCCGCTACGCGAGCGGGCGCGAACCCCGGAACGGATCGGGGCGATCGTACCCTTGCTCGAGGAGGGAATCGTCGCCGAGGCGGGGGGGATCGCATTACTCGCCGAGGCGGTGAACCTGCTCGACTGAAATCCTCACCCTCGCCACGGCCATTCATGAATAATCCGGGCTAGCTACGCTGTCTAACGGATGAGCAACATCCTCCCGGTCTCGTTGTGACCGCCGGCTTCCAGCCGGTAGATGTAGGTGCCGGAGGCGACCTGACCGCCCCGGGCGTCACGGCCGGTCCAGGTCACCTCGTGGAGGCCCGCCGCCAGTGAGCCCTCCTGCAGGGTTGCCACGTGGCGTCCGTCGAGGCTGAAGATAGAAAGCCTCACGTGATAAGGTTCCGGCAGGTCGAAGCGAATGGTGGTGAGGGGATTGAACGGGTTGGGGAAGTTGGCCAGACACAAACCACCGCCGTGACCGTCCCTCCGGTTCACGATGCCGCTGGGACCGCTGCAGCCCTGGCCCAAAGCACCGATCAATCCGCAATCGGGGTTGAATTCCGGCAAGCAGGGTGATCCCTCCCTGAGGGTGAAGTCGCCGTTCTCCGCATCACAGAACAGGGGATCGAGACAGATATTGCCGTTCACCCCGTACTGATCGGCGATGGCTTCGACCCAGTCACCACCGGCGTTGCCGAAGATATCCGTGCAATCGAGAACCGCTTCGCTGGAGGAGTCCTTGTAGACACCTTCCCCCGCGACGCTCGCGGCGACTATGCAACCGGAAATACTCGTGTTGGATGAGCAATCGGAGGAGATGTTGCCTCCATACGGAGCCCCGTTCCCGAAGAACGTGCACTGGACCAGTGCACCGGTGGACACTCAGGTCCGGTACCCGCCGCCATAATCCTCGGCGGTGTTGCCCACGAAGGTGCAGCGGGTCAGCGTGGCCTCGCCGCCGCAACAGACGGAAACCCCGCCCCCGGCCCAGGAGGAGACGTTCCCCTCGAACCAGCAATCGAAAACTTCGCAGTGCGTGTGGATGGAAAGACCTGCTCCTTCGCCGCCGCGATTATTGATGAAGCGGCAGTTGGAGATGGTGGCCTTCCCGTCCTCACAGAAAACGCCGCCTGACCAGATGTGGAAACCGTTGGTGATCGTTAGACCTTCGATGACGGAATCGAGGCCCTCGTTGTTCTGGAAGTGGAATCCCCGGTGGTACTTTTCGGCCGTGCCCTGGCAGTCGATGATGCAGGTCTCCGGGGACAGGTCGCGGGAGCGGACGGTGATCGCCTTGCCCCGGAAGTCGAGGTCGCGATTTCCGGGACCGGTGTAAACCCCGGCCGCAAGCTCCACGACGTCGCCGGTCAACGCGGAATCGATTCCGGCCTGGATGGTGGGAGCCTCGCCTGGAACGTGCCAGACCCTGGCCGGAGCGGAACTCCCGACCAGAAGGGTGCCGGCCACGAAGACAACAATCCACCGCATATCATCCCCCTTCGGTGGACGGCGAATGCCGAAATGACTGGCCGTTTTTGTTTGATCCGGGTCAAGTTCGCCCGCGGACGAGGAATCTAACACCGTCGGGGTTGTCCGGCGGGTTGACTCCCTTACAACCGTCGGGGACAATCGGCCAACCCGGACCCGAGAAGGGGGTAGGGCCCCTCACGAGGGAATGACATGAAATCGGAATCCAGGCTGCGTGACAAGTGGATGTGGGACCGCGGTGTCCTGCG
The DNA here is from genome assembly GCA_964484595.1 of uncultured Fibrobacteraceae bacterium. Taxonomy (GTDB): domain Bacteria; phylum Krumholzibacteriota; class Krumholzibacteriia; order LZORAL124-64-63; family LZORAL124-64-63; genus CAZAHC01. The sequence goes on from CAZAHC010000120.1 coordinate 6,656, forward strand.
GTTCTGGATCCTGGTTCCCGCCGCGATTTCAATCATCCTGGTCCTGGTTTTCTACTCGACGCAGGGAACGTCCTCCCTGTTCTTCCTGCTGTTCTCCCTGATTGGAATCCTGATGGGCGCAATTTACGGCGTGATCGGGAAAAAGGTACGCGCCCTGAAAGCCTCGTTCTCGTCCCGGAGAGGTGAGGTTGTCGAGTGCCTGATTGTATCTGGACGAGTCCAGTCCCCCGGTGTTGCCGTCCTTGGTGAGACCGAACTTTTTCTCGCCCCCATTGTCGGAAGTCCCCGGCCCGTCAAGCGCGAGGACATTCATTCCGTCCGGTGTGTCAGGTTTTTCAACGGCAAGACCATGCTGGGGAAGAGATGGCTGGTTCTGAGTACCTCACCCCGCCTCGGCCTGGCAGTGCCCCATCCGGTTGCTCGGCGCTGGGCGAGGTTGCTGGCCAATTAAGGTCGTGGACAGACGGGGAGGCTGACGTGACGGAAGAACTGGAACTGGTGAACGAGAGGTGGAACGGTGCCTGGCTGACCAAGGATGTCGCCGCCGTGGAGGCGATCGCAGCCGCTGACTACCAGTACATCGGGCCACGGGGACAGTTGCTGGACCGGGCGGCCATTCTCGAGATCATCCACTCGGCGAGCTATCGGCTGGCAACGGGGAGCTGGACGGAGGTCTCGATTTGCCGGCTGGGTGCGGATGTCGCGCTGGTCCTCGACCGGTTCCGAGGGGAAGGCGAGTATCGGGGCCGGACGTTCAAAGAGGACCACCGGCACACGACTGTTTGGGCCCGGAGAGACGGGCAGTGGCAGGTGCGCCTCGAGCATTGCTCGGCCATCACCGACGGCTGAAAACCGCTCGCCCCACGGCACCTGAGCGCTGGTTGCCGGTTGGCTGCCTGATGGACCCGGGGGAGGATCGTCATGAAAACAAGACGCTTTCTTACTTTCGCGGGCAAGGTGACGGTGGTGCTGCTTGTGGCGACCTTCGGAGTGGGACTAATTGCCTATCCCCTGCTCACCAAGGATATGTTCGAGGCCCCGGACTCGGTTCTGGCCAAGATCTTTCGTACTCAGGCCGAACCAGAGCTGTGGAATGCCGTATACATCTGGATCCTGCCGGTTCAGATCGTGCGGGCTCTTCTCATCGCCCTGGTCCTCTATCCTTTTTACGACACGCTGAACGAATGGAGGTATGGAAAGCGCTTCCTGTCGATTGCGGGCCTTCTCGTGCTCCTGGGGCATCTGGCGGGCAGCAGCGGGATCATCGAGGGCCTGTATATGATGCGTCCGGAGTTCGTCACCCCGGAGATACTTGCCAGGTCGTTACCCGAGCCCGTAGTGCAGGGGGTGCTGATCGCCGCCTGGCTTGCCAGGTGGATGGCGGTGGACGCGGAAAAACCATGAACCGCCGTGCCGGAGATGAGGGAAATGCCTGCCCGGCCACGGCCTCACGGGAATAGAGGATGCAGACCATCGGTGATCTCGAGGTCCGCCGGCATGGCGCGAAGGGGCCGACGGTCGTGGTGCTTCACGGCGGTCCAGGGGCGCCGGGGAGCGCCCGGGAGCTGGCGCAGGGATTGGCCGGGACGTTCCAGGTCGTGGAACCGTGGCAGCGAGGCTCCGGCGAGGGCGAGTCGCTCACCGTGGCCCGGCATGTGGCGGACCTCCATCAGGTTATCCGGTTTCTGGGGCAAGCGCCGCCCCCCGCACTCGTCGGCGAGTCGTGGGGTGCCATGCTAGCCCTCGCGTATGCCGCCGAGCACCCGGCAGAGGCCGGGCCGATGGTCCTGGTAGGGTGCGGCACGTTCGACGAGGAGTCGCGAGCGGTCTGCTGTAGAACCCGGGAGATGCGAATCGACGAGTACCTCGCTACGCACCCCGGGCACGAGGAGGACCTGCAACTCGGGCCGCAGAAACGCATCATGAAATGGCACGAGATGACGGACAGCTACGACCCATTGCCGCCTGACCCCTCGGACAGAGAGCCCTTCGATGCCGTTGCTCACACCGAGACGTGGCGGGACATGTTACGGTGTCAAGAGGCCGGTCTGTATCCGGGCGGGTTTGCAGCGATCACGTCGCCGGTCTTGATGCTGCACGGGTCGCACGATCCCCATCCCGGCCGGAAGATCCGGGACCACCTGAAACCTTTCCTCCCGCAACTGGAGTATCACGAGTTCGCGAGGTGCGGTCACCATCCGGCCCGGGAACGACTGGCCAGAGAAGAGTTCTTCGCCGTGATGGGTGAATGGCTTGCCGCTAAATGCGGTTGACCGGGAAGGAGGACGACCTTGGCGCAAGACCCGACCACGCAGCTCATGGAACAGGGCTACTACTGATCGCAGGCTGTGCTCCAGGCCGTGAGCCAGGAACTGGGATTGGGGCTCGATGAAGAATTCATCCGGCGGATCGCCTTCGGCTTCGGCGGAGGGATCGGCGGCACGGGGGCGGTCTGCGGCGCCGTCGTCGGGGGCGTGATGGCCCTCGGCCTCGTGAGAGGCGGAGTTGAATCGGAGGAGGAAAAGCTCCGCGAACTGGCGGTGGCCGGCGAGTTGCGCCGCCGCTTCGAGGCGGAGATGGGAACCATCGGCTGCCGTGAACTGACGGAGATCGATCTGACCACGGAAGAGGGGCTCGAGCAGTACCGGAGCTCCGACCTGCCGCAGACGGTTTGCCACCCGGCGGCTGCTCTGGCTTACCGGTTTGTGCTGGACCTGTCGAGGACGCAGCGATGAGCCGATTTCCAGACCGGAGCAACATGAGGGAGTTCGCGGCAACGATCGAGGCCGAGATCTCAGGGCTGCCCATCTGCGACGCCAAGAACTGCCGGGCCCTCCGGCGCAGGTACACACGCCTGCTGAAGCCGGCCAGCGGCGAGTCGGTCCTCCAGCTGGCCAGGATACTCAACCGGAAGGACG
>CAZAHC010000121.1:0-9551 GCA_964484595.1 uncultured Fibrobacteraceae bacterium
GTACGCCTCCCTCGCCGATCCTTGCGAGGTCGTGTTCTGGCGGGCATTTTCCTCATCCTCGCTACGGCCATTCATGAATAATCCGGGTTTTCCTGCCGCGCCAGGGTCACGGTCCGGATCTCCGCGGTCTTGGTGTCCACGATCAGCACCCGCCCGGCCAGGGGTTCGCCCACGCCCGTGATCAGCTTGATGACCTCGCTGGCCATCAGGCAGCCGGTGATTCCGGGCAGTACACCCAGGACGCCGAGATCGGCCGGGTCCTCGGCCTCGAGCGGCTCGTCGGGGTACAGGCACCGGTAGGTGGGCCCCTTGCTGCCGTCGGCGAAGGTGTAGTTGAAGACCGAGACCTGGCCCGCGAACCGGCAGATGGCGCCGTGAACGAACGGCCGGTCCAGCTCGAGGCAGGTGTCGTTGATCTGCAGCCGCCCCGCGATGTTGTCGCAGCAGTCTACCACGACCTGGCCGCGGGACAGAAGGCGCGAGGCGTTGTCGGCGGTGAGCCGGGTTCGGTGGGGCCGGCAAGCGACGTCGGGATTCAGATCGTGCAGGCGCTCGGCGGCCACCTCCACCTTCGGCCGGCCCAGGCTGGCGGTGCCGTACAGGACCTGACGCTGCAGGTTTGTCTCCTCGACCAGGTCGTCGTCCACGATCTCGAGGGTCCCCACCCCGGCGGCCGCGAGGTAGAGAAGCACGGGCGAGCCCAGACCGCCGGCGCCGACCACCACGACCGACGCGGCGCGCAGCTTCTCCTGCCCCTCCGGGCCGAAGCCGGGCAGGATCAGGTGGCGGTGGTAACGATCCGGAGGCATCAACCGACCCCGAGGTTGTGATCCCAGTCCTTCCAGACGGGCTCGTAGCCCTGCGCGCGAATCACCGCGGCCACCTCGGCGGGATTGCGAAAGTCGTGGACGGCGAACTGCTCGAGGGCCTCGCCGTGGGCCACGTAACCGCCGGGCTCGGTCCGCGATCCCGCGCTCAGCTGGGTGATGCCCACCTTCAGGGCGCCGTCCCGGAAGGCGGCGCTCTCGCGGGTGGACAGCGACAGCTCGACGTTCTCGTCCAGCAGCCGGTAGGCGCAGATCAGCTGCACCAGCTCCCGGTCGCTGACCGGGTGCGCGGGCTGGAAACCGCCCGCCGCCGGCCGCAGGCGCGGGAACGAGATCGAGTACTTCGTCCGCCAGTACAGCCGGTCCAGGTACTGCAGGTGCAGGGCCAGGAAGCAGGCGTCCACCCGCCAGTCCTCCAGGCCGAGCAGGCAACCCAGGCCGATCTTGTGGATGCCGGCCCGGCCGAGCCGGTCGGCCGTCTGCAGGCGGTAGGCGAAGTCTGACTTGCGGCCGCGCGGGTGATAGACCCCGTAGCGTTCCCGGTTGTAGGTCTCCTGGTAGATGTAGATGGTGTTGAGTCCCAGGGCGCTCAGCTCGGCGTACTCCTGCTCGGCGAGCGGCTGCACCTCTAGGGAGATGTGACTGAAGTGGGGCCGCACCATCTCCAGCGCCCGCCGGAGGTAATCGTATCCCGCCCGCCGGTGATGCTCTCCGGTCACCAGCAGCACGTGATCGAAGCCATAGCTCTTGACGACCTCGATCTCGGCCAGGATCTCCTCCTCGCTGAGGACGACCCGGTCCAGCTCGTTGCCGGCGTTGAAGCCGCAGTAGATGCAGTGGTTCTGGCACAGGTTCGACAGGTAGATCGGGATGTAGAGCTGGATGGTGTTGCCGAAGCGGCGCCGGGTTATCCGCCGGCTCAGCCAGGCCATCTCCTCCAGGTACGGTCCGGCGGCGGGGGAGACCAGGGCGCAGAAATCGTTCAGGTCGCGCTGGCCGTCCCGGTGCAGGGCGGCCTCGACGTCCGCGGCCTTCTTGCCGTGGACGGCGGCGCGGAAGTCCTCCCACGCATGCCGGTCGAATACGTCCTGGAATTCCATCAACTTCCCGCCTGGTCCAGGAACGAGGTCAACGGGCTGCTGGCGCTGGCCTCCTCGCTCGCCGCGGCCAGCCGGGCGGTGCGGGCGGCGTGCCCGGCGTGGACGGCGTGGCGGAAGGCGTCGGCCATCTTTTCCGGGTCGCCGGCCACGGCGATGGCGGTGTTGACGAGCACCGCGTCGGCCCCCATCTCCATCGCCGCCGCCGCGTGCGAGGGAGCGCCCAGGCCGGCGTCCACCACCACCGGCACCGTGCTCTGGCTGATGATGATCTCAAGCATCGAGCGGGTCTGCAGGCCCTGGTTGCTGCCGATGGGTGAGCCGAGGGGCATCACCGCGGCGGCCCCGGCCTCCTCGAGCCGCTTGCAAAGCACCGGGTCGGCGTTGCAGTACGGCAGGACCACGAAGCCCTTCTTGACCAGCTCGGCCGTGGCCTCGAGGGTCTCGAGCGGCTCGGGCAGCAGGTAGCGCGGATCGGGATGGATCTCCAGCTTCAGCCATTCCGTCTGCAGGGCCTCTCGCGCCAGCTGGGCGGCCAGGACGGCCTCCTTCGCGGTGCGGGCCCCGGAGGTGTTCGGCAGGACCTGGATTCCCGGCAGCATGATGTGCTGCAGCATGTCGTCTTCCCGGTCGGCGAGGTCCACCCTCTTGAGAGCCATCGTCACCAGCTCGGTGCCGGAGGCCAGGATCGCCTTCTTCATCACTTCGTTGGAAGAGAACTTGCCGGTGCCCAGGAAAAGCCGGGAGCCGAACGTCTTACCGGCGATCTGCAAGGGAGCCATCGAACGTTCCTTTCATCTCCGCGAGAAAAGCCGCTGCTGCTTGCTGGATGTCTTCCGCGCCGTTTATCGCGGACGAGACCGCGACGCCGTGCACGCCGGTCCGGGCCAGGTCGGCCAGGTCGGCCGGCGTGATCCCGCCGATGGCGACCAACGGTATCTCGCCGCCGGCCTCCCGCCGGACGCTTTCGATCCCGTCGAGCCCCAGCAGCGGGCTGAGGTTCGCCTTGGTGTCGGTATGGCAGTACGGGCCGAGACCGATGTAATCGACGCCTGCCGCCCTGAGCGCCCTGACGTCGGCCGCCGTGTTGGCCGTGCCGCCGACGATCCGGTCCGCACCCAGTTGCCGGCGGGCCAGGGCGGGATCGCCGTCCAGGCGGCCCAAGTGCACGCCGTCGGCGCCGACCTCGGCCGCCACGTCGACGCTGTCGTTCACGATCAGGGTGGCCCCGTGTCTCCGGCAGACGGCCAGGACCTGCCCGGCGATCTCCAGCCATTCCGCCCGCTCTTGTCCCTTGGTGCGCAGCTGTACCCAGCGCACGCCCGCTGCGCAGGCGGCCCCCGCGAGGTCGGCGTGCGAGCTTCCGGCGACGCCGTCCTGGGTCAGGTAATGAAGGCGGGCGATTTCCGGTTTCGGGGTCATCTTTCCGTTCTCAGTCTACCGGGGCGTGACATCCCAGCCGTCCCGATCCGCCGGCGATGAACTGTCCGACGTAGTTCTTGGCCCGCGCGCAGGCCTCCGGCAGGTCGCTGCCCCCGGCCAGCCAGGCGCAAATCGCGGCCGAGAGGACACAGCCGGTGCCGTGCTTCCCGGGCCCGGGCAGACGGGGAGATTCGAAGCCGTGCCTGGTCGGGCCGGAGTCGTCCCCCGCACCCCCGTCAGTGTACAGGATATCGCGCGCCTTTTCGGCCGCCACGTGGCCTCCGGTCAGCAGGACCGGACAGGACCGGCTCAGCCGTGCGGCCGCCTCCTCTGCGGTTTCGGCGGGCCTGAGCTGCAGGATCTCCTCGGTATTCGGGGTGACCAGAGCGAGGCCACGACAGATCCTCTCAACCTCTTGCGGGTCAATCGATTCATGGAAGACGAAGCCGGCGCTGGCCCTCAGGATCGGATCCCAGACGATCCGGACGCCGGGAAAGGTGTCGGCCAGCACCGAGAGGACCCGGTCCAGAACGGCCAGGCTCTCGATCAGGCCGATCTTGGCGGCGGCGGGCCGGAAGCGCTCGGCCAGGACGGATATCTGGCGCTCGATCTCCGCCGGCGCGACCCACCGGACGGCTTCGCAGGTCTTGTCGTTCTGGAAGGTCAGGGCGGAGCAGACGCCGAGTCCCTGGACCCGGTGGCTCTCGAAGGTCTTGATGTCGGCCAGGATCCCGGCCCCTCCGCTGGGATCGAAACCCGCCACACTCAGGACGATCGGCTGTTTCACCGCCACTGCTCCTCGATCTCTTGCCAGGCCAGCACCGGATCGGCGGCCTGCCACACCGCGCCCAGCACCGCGGCGCCCTGGAAGCCCATTTCCTTCACCGCGCCGATGTTCTCGGCGGTCACCCCGCCGAGTGCGATCACGTGGCCGGCGAGCCCGGCCAGGTGCCGGGTGATCCTTTCGGTCGTGAAGCGCGGCTCGTGGCCGGGCTTCGAAAGGCTCGGAAAGACCGGGCTGAAGAAGACGTAGTCGTACAGGCCGGCCACCTCGCTCAGCTCCTGCAGGTCGTGCGTCGAGCCGCTGATCGTCCGGCCCGGTGGCAGCTCCGCGCGGGCGCCGGCGGCCTTCCCGTGCTGCGATCTCAGGTGCACTCCCTGCAGCCCGAATTCCCCGGCCAGGTCGAGGTGGGAGTGAAGAACGACCCGGCCGAGACACTTGCGGGGCAGCGATCGCAGGTGGCGCTCCATTTCGGTCCGGTCGGCGCCGGGCTTGCGCAGGTGGTAGGTCGGCAGGCCCCGGTCGAACAGCCGCCGGACGGTCTCTGCCTCGCCGGGCAGCGACTCAGGCCAGGATAAAACGATCAGCCGCGGCAGGTTCTTCATTGATGGACCCTCTCGGCGGGGGCCCTATCCCTCACCTTTCATCTCCCGGTTGGTCTTCATGGCGCAGAACCTGGGGCCGCACATCGAGCAGTAGTTCACGTCCTGCCCGTCCTCGCCGGGCAGGCTGGCGTCGTGGTACGCCCGCGCCAGCTCCGGGTCGAAGGCCAGCTTGAACTGGTCGCGCCAGCGGAAATCGTAGCGGGCCCGGCTCATCAGGTTGTCCCGCAGCTGGGCGGTGGGATGGCCCTTGGCCAGGTCGGCGGCGTGGGCGGCGATCTTGCAGGCCACCACCCCCTCGCGGACGTCGTCCTTGTTCGGCAGGCCCAGATGTTCCTTCGCGGTCACGTAGCAGAGCATGGCCGTGCCGTACCAGCCGATCATCGCGGCGCCGATCGCCGACGTGATGTGGTCGTACCCGGGCGCAATGTCCGTCACCAGCGGGCCCAGGGTGTAGAAGGGAGCGCCGTGGCAGATCTCCAGCGCCCGGTCGGCGTTCTCCTTGATCCTCTGCATGGGGATGTGTCCCGGTCCCTCGATCATGACCTGGACGTCGTGCTGCCAGGCGATCTCGGTCAGCTCGCCGAGGGTCTCCAGCTCCGCGAACTGGGCGGCGTCGTTGGCGTCGGCCAGCGAGCCGGGCCGCAGCCCGTCGCCGAGCGAGAGGGCCACGTCGTACTGGCGCACGATCTCGCAGATCTCCGCGAAGTGGGAGTACAGGAAGCTTTCCCGGCCGTGCCGCTGGCACCAGGCGGCCATCAGCGAGCCACCGCGGGAGACGATACCGGTCAGCCGGTTCGCGGCCAGCGGGACGTGTCCCGCGCGCAGTCCGGCGTGGATGGTGAAGTAATCGACCCCCTGCTCCGCCTGCTCGAGTAGCGTGTCGCGGAACAGCTCCCAGGTCAGCTCCTCGGCCCGCCCCTCCACCTTCTCGACCGCCTGGTAGATCGGCACCGTGCCGATCGGCACCGGCGAGTTGCGGATGATCCACTCCCTCGTCTCGGGAATGTTGGCGCCGGTCGAGAGGTCCATGACCGTGTCGGCGCCCCACCGACAGGCCCAGACCATCTTCTCGACCTCCTCGTCGATTGTCGAGCTTGTGGCCGAGTTGCCGATGTTGGCGTTGATCTTGGTCAGGAAGTTGCGGCCGATGATCATCGGCTCGCTCTCGGGATGGTTGACGTTGGTCGGGATGATGGCCCGGCCCGCGGCGACCTCCTGGCGCACGAACTCCGGGGTGATCGGACCGCCGGCCAGGTCGGCCCCGAAGGCCTCGCCGTCGTGAAAGCGGGCCAGATCGGCCAGGGATTCCCGGTGGTCGACCAGCCGCTGGTTCTCCCGGATGGCGATGTATTCCATCTCCGGGGTCAGGACGCCCCGACGCGCGTAGTGCATCTGGGTGACGCACCCGCCCGGCCGGGCCCGCAGCGGCGGGTGTCGGTGCGGAAAACCGACCGCCGCCAGCGAGGGGTCGGCCAGCCGCTCCCTGGTGAAGGCGGAGGAGAAATCGGGCAGGGTCTCGGTGTCGTCCCGCTTCTCGATCCAGTCGCCGCGAACCGGCGATAAACCCCGCTCGATATCGATCTTGCTGGCGGGATCGGTGTACGGACCGCTGGTGTCGTACAGGGCGACCGCCAGCGGCGGCCGGTTGTTTGCGGCGGGTTCATTGCCCCCGCCCCCGTTGCCGTCCAGCCGGACCTCCCGCATGGCGACCTGGATGTCGTGTTCCTTGCCGGGCAGGTAGATCTTGCGGGAGCCCGGAAACGGTCGGTGGGTGAGGTTGCAAGCCAGGGGCTTGTCGCCGGAATTGTCCATGCTTACACCTGTTCGGTTAACCTTGCTGGTCAGAAGATCTGCCTGTCCTCGCTCGCCGGTGCGCCCCGCGCGGGTGCTGCCGGCGGGCTGCCGGCTCGCGCTCGCGGATAAGGTACGTGGGGAGGAGTTTCGCTGGTCGAAACGGCTCAGCCACCCTTGAAGGCGCGAACGACCAGGACGGTGTCGCTCTCTTTCAGACGGTGCGTGTCCCAGTCCTGGCGCGGGACGACTTCCTCGTTCACCGCCACGGCAAACCCGCTCTGCCCGGCCAGATCCTGCGTGCGGAGAAGATCGCCGAGGGTGCTCCCCGGGGCGAGCTTCACCGGGTCGTCGTTGAACTGGACGCGCATGTCGATCCCTCCGATCCCGGTCTGGCCCGGCCCAGCGGGCGTTTCTCACCTAAGAGAAGATAAACGGACTTCCCGTTAATCACAAATGGAAGGGGGAGCCTGAAACCGGGTTCCGGCGCGCCCGTATTCCCGGCAGCCCATCCCCGTTCGGCCTCAGCAGGGAGAGTCTCCAGATGAGCGGAATCTCGCGCGGCGGCAGCCGTTTCCCCTGGCCCGCCTGGCCGGTCGTCCTGGCCTGCCTGCTCCCCCTGGCATTCTCCGCGTCGGGGGTGGAGCGCCTCGCGAACACCGCGCCCGCAATGCCGCCACGGACGGTCCAGCTCGAGGAGATCTGGCGCGTCGGCGGCGAGGACGATGACCTCATGTTCGGCCTGATGGTCGCCGCCCTGGCCGACGACGACGGCAACGTCTACCTGATGGACCAGCAGCTGTGCCAGGTCGTGGTCATCTCGCCGGCGGGAGAGCACCTGCGCACCATCGGCCGCGAGGGGGATGGCCCCGGGGAGTTGCGCACGCCCCAGGGGATGGTCTTCTTGCCCGACGGGACGCTCGGCCTGGCCGAGCAGTTCCCGGGCCGGTTCGTCAAGCTCACCCTGGACGGCGAACCGGCAGGGGTGATGGAGGTCGGCAACGAGGCGAGCCAGGGCGGCTTCACGGCCCTGGCCGGCTGCCGACACTGGGGAGGGTCGCTGGTTATCAACGCCCAGTTCTCAGCTCCGATCGAGAACGGACAGAGCCGCAACGCCTACCTGGCCCGTCTGGGCCCGGAGGGCGAGGAGCTGGTGCGCTTCTGCGACAACACCGTGAACCTGGATTTCCAGGAGGCCCACTTCGTCGAGCGCGAGATGCTGCCCAGCTTCATGGGCGCCTACACGGTCGGCCCGCAGGGCAAGGTGTACGCCGCCACGGCGCGGAACGAGTACCTGATCAGCGTCTATCTGCCGGATGGAGCCCTCGAGCGGATTATCGAGCGCGAGTTCGCGAACCGCGAGCGGGAGCCGCGGGAGTGCGAGCGCTGGAACGCCCTGTTCGAGGTCCAGGCCCGCAACCTGCCCTTCGATATTACCTGGGAGGTCGAGAAATATTACCAGACGGTCGCCGGCCTGCACGTCACGGCGGACGGTACCGTCTGGGTGCAGCACAGCCGCAGCGACCAGGACCAGCCGTCCGGGGTGATGCTGTCCTACGACCTGTTCGACGCCGGCGGCCGTTACCTCCGGGAGGCGAGGATCGCCTGCGACGGCAACCCCGCCTATGACGGCCTGCTGTTCCTCCGGGACGGCCGGGTCCTGCTGGTCAAGGGGCTAGTACTGGCCCAGCTGACCGCCACCGGCTCGCAAGGGGCCGTCTTCGACGAGGACGAGGGTACCGGCCCGATGGAGATCATCTGCTGCCGGATGGTTGATTGAGGAAAGCCTGGCGCGTTTTGCCCTTTTTTCCGGGCTGAAACCCTCCCTGGTCTTTACGCTCGTGCAACAACCGGTGGCAGCTCGAGCAGAGCACGACCAGGTTGTCGAGATTGTTCCCGTCGCCCCGCTCCCGCGGAACCAGGTGGTGAACCTCCAAGAAGTGCCGGTGATTGCAGCCGGGCATCTCGCAGCGGTGTCTCGCCCGGGCCAGCGCCAGTCGCCGCTTCGCCGGGGGGATGGTCGACTTGTTCCTTTTGTCCGCTCCCAGGACCTGCGCATCGCAGAGCGCAGCCGCCAGTGCAGCCCGGGTCAGCCGCTGCTCGCCCCGGCTCGTCGCCACGTGGGCCCGGGTACATGACCCACACTTGTAAATGACTATCTGATACGGGCTTGTAGAATGTACACGTGGCGCAGTCACCGCCGCTGGCCGTGTTCCGGGGCCCTTTCCCGTCGTCTCCACTAGGTCCGCCAGCGCAGCCAGGACAAGCTCCTCCCGGCTATCGCCCTGGCACCCTGTCTGCTTCCGGATCTTCTCCAGCATCGCTTCCCAGCGTGCGAACTGCTCAGGACTGAAACGAAGACTCACCGAGACGGGGATCTCGGCCTCCAGGGCCTCCCCTGGTGCCTCGTCCGGCAAGCACAGCACCTGCTGACCGCCATTCCCGCGGGCTGACCTGGTTTTCGCCTGCTTTCGCACCGTCGCGACCTTCTTCTCCAGCTCACGGTTGCTGGACCGGCTTGCCTCGGCCACCCATCGCTCTTCTGTCTTGGGAGTGGCGACCTTGGCCACTTCTCGGGCCTTGGTCCAGGTGAGTTCCCCACAGGTCACCGCCTTGCGCAAAACGGGCAGTTCCTCCATCACTCCGGCCAGACGGATGAACTGGGCGGTCTTGCTCCGTGAGAAACCGAGGGCCTGGGTGGCGTACATCTGCAACGACGAGTAGCCCAGGTCTCGGTACAGCTTGCGCCTGGCGATCTCGCTGAACCACAGCAGGGCGTTTTTCTCGGCGCGTTAAAGCTCGACGAGGGCGTCTTGCAGGCGGGAGTGTACTTCGGCGGCGGACAGATCGGGTACAAAGACAGGCATCCTGTTACCTTCATGTAGAGGGCCCTGGGCTGGAGCGGAAGTGTACCGGGAGGAGGCAAGGAATATACTAAAACCCGCGAGGACCAGCATGCCGTAACTTATTGAAAGTAAAGAGCCACGCCCAGAGGACGTGGCTTTGTCTGAGCCCCCCAGAGGGGGGC
>CAZAHC010000122.1:0-9485 GCA_964484595.1 uncultured Fibrobacteraceae bacterium
GGGTCGCCCGCGTGCCCGGCCACGACGGACCCGTGGACCTCGTGCCCGCCGGCGAAGACCGGATCCCGCCACTGCTCGAAATGATTCGTCCCGCCCAGGAAGTGCGGCCAGCCGATCCAGCCCCCGCAGATCGACAGCACGGCCAGGATCACCAGCGGCACGGTCATGGTGGCGGGCGACTCGTGAATCCGGCCGCGCACCTCCTCCGAGGCCCGGTTCCGGCCGCCGAAGGTAAGGACGACCACCCGCATCATGTAGAAGGCGGTCAGACCTGCCCCCAGGAATCCGAGGAGCCACAGCCAGGTCGAGCCGGAGCTGAACGCCAGCCACAGGATCTCGTCCTTGCTGAAGAACCCGGCCAGCGGAAACAACCCGGCGATGGCCAGGGTGCCGATCAGGAAGGTCCAGAAGGTGACCGGCAGGCGCCTGCCCAGGCCGCCCATCACCCGCATGTCCTGCTCGTTGCTCATGGCGTGAATCACCGAGCCGCTGCCCAGGAACAGCAACGCCTTGAAGAAGGCGTGGGTCGTCAGGTGGAAGATGCCAGCGGCGAAGGCGCCCACCCCGCAGGCCAGCATCATGTAGCCGAGTTGACTGATGGTCGAGTAGGCCAGCACCTTCTTGATGTCGTTCTGGGCCAGGGCGATAGTGGCAGCGAAGAGCGCCGTGGCGCCCCCGACGATGGCTACGACCAGCATCGCGGTCGGCGAGAGCACGTAGAGAAAGTTCAGCCGGGCGAGCATGTAGACGCCGGCGGTGACCATCGTTGCGGCGTGGATCAGGGCGCTGACGGGTGTCGGGCCGGCCATCGCGTCCGGCAGCCAGATGTAGAGGGGGATCTGGGCCGACTTGCCGGTCGCACCGAAGAAGAAGAGCAGCCCGAGCACGGTGGCCACCGGCGCCAGCAGGTCGGCGTGGGCGACCAGGGTCCGGAAGGAGAAGAGGCCCTCGCCGGCCTGGAGATGAGGCAGCAGGGTAACGCCCAGCAGAAGGATCCCGACCAGGAAGCCGAAGTCACCGATCCGGTTCACCACGAACGCCTTCTTGCCCGCGACGGCGTTCGCCTCGTCGTTGAACCAGAAGGAGATCAGAAGGTAGGAGCAGAGGCCCACGCCCTCCCAGCCCACGAACAGCAGGAGCAGGTTCTCCCCCAGCACCAGCGTGAGCATGAAGAAGACGAACAGGTTCAGGTAGGCAAAGAAGCGCTGGAAACCGGCGTCGTGGGCCATGTAGCCCAGGGCGTAGACGTGGATCAGGAAGCTCACGCCGGTGACGACCAAGGCCATCACCGCGCCGAGCTGGTCGCAGGCGAAGCCGAGATCGATCGTCAGGTTGCCGAAGCCGATCCAGGTGAAGAGGGAGTCGGTCAGGAGACGCTGGTCGGCCGGCGAAGCGAGCAGGCGGCCAAAGACCCGGATCGCGAAGACGAAGGAGAGACCGACAGTGGCGCAGGCCAGCCACCCCGCCAGCCGGCGCGGCAGACGGCGGTTCAGCAGGCCGTTGACGACGGCCCCGGCCAGCGGCAGCAGGACGATCCACCTCAGCAGGGTCTCGGGATTGGTGAACTCCACGGCTTACTCCATCAGGGCTTTGAACTCGTCAGCGTTGACCGTGCGGCGGCGGCGGAAGATCTCCACCAGGATGGCCAGCCCGATCGCGGCCTCGGCCGCGGCCACGGCGAAGTTCATCAGCACGAACACGTGCCCCGCCTCATCGCCCCACTGCAGGCTGAAGGCCGCGAACACGATGTTGGTCGCGCAGAGCATCAGCTCGATGCACATCAGCATTATCAGGGCGTTGCGCCGCAGCACCACCCCCACCATCCCGGTCAGGAACAGGGCGACGGCCAGCACGAGATAGTGAGTGATCGTTACCGCCACGGCAGCTTCCTCTCGGTCTTGCCCAGCGCCAGGGCGCCGATGATGGCGACCAGCAGCACCACCGATATCAGCTCGAAGGCGAGCAGGTACTCGTTCAGCAGGAGGCTGGCCACCCGCTCGGCGGAGCCGAAGCCGTCGGGCAGGCTCGCCGCCAGAGGCAGCCGCCCCGGGTTCCGCAGCCAGTCGACCACCGCCAGGCAGACGATCACGGGCGGCAGCAGCACCAGCGGCCAGACCCAGCGCCGGGGGCCTTCGCTCTCGGCCGGCAGGACCGGGTCCTGCAGCATCATGATCACGAACAGGAACAGCACCATGATGGCGCCGGCGTACACCAGGACCTGCAGGATGGCCAGAAACGGCGCCGAGAGCAGCGCGAAGATGCCGGCGGCGTTGAGGAAGCCGAAGATGAGCCAGCAGGCGGCGACCACCGAGTTGCGGCTGGCGACCATCATGATCCCGGCCAGCAGCAGCAGGCCGCCGCAGAAATAGAACAGAAACCCTTCGGACATTATCGCGTCCTTCCCGGCCGCGGCGTCAGATGACTCCGCTCCGTTCAGCGCTCAAGAGGAACTCCTTGTCCACGACGAACTTTTCCCGACGGTCGGCGGCGATCTCGTAGATGCCGGTGTCCAGGCGGATGGCGTCGCAGGGGCAAGCCTCCTCGCACAGTCCGCAGAAAACGCAGCGCAGCAGGTCGATCTCGAAGCTGGCGGGGTACTTCTCGATCCGGGGATCGGGATGCTCGGCCGCCTCGATCGTGATGCAATCGGCGGGACAAACCGTGCTGCACATCTGGCAGGCGACGCACCGGGGCGAGCCGTCCTCCCGGGGTCGCAGCCGGTGCAGGCCGCGGAAACGGTCGCTGTAGGTCCGTTTCTCGTCGGGATACTGAACCGTTGGCATCTCCGACATGTGCCGGACGTTACGGATCAGATGGCGGATGGTGATGCCCAGCCCCCGCAGGATCTCCCGGACGTAGATGGCCTCGCCGAAGCTGGCCTCTTTCCGCCAGACCGCTTCGGGCAGGCGTCTTTCACCGTTCATCGTCTTCCCAATCCCTTCCCGGACTCCCGGGCCGCCGCCGCGGCCGCGAGGCCGGTGCTACACAAGGGCCACCACCAAGGCGGTGACCAGCAGGTTAACCAGGCCCAGCGGCAGCATCACCTTCCAGCCCAGGGCCATCAGCTGATCGTACCGGAAGCGGGGCAGGGTCCACCGCACCCAGATGAACAACCAGCTGAAGAAGACGACCTTGCTGATGAAGGCGCCGACCTGGATCAAGGTGGCGAAGAGCGAGGCGCCGCCGGGGCCGATCCGCCACGGCTCCAGAGCGAAGGCGAGCACCGCGGCGGCGGCCAGCAGGCAGAAGACCAGACCCAGCAGGCGGGGTTCCCGGTCGCGGGAGTCGCCGAACTTGCCCCGCTCCCGCTGCGCACGCCGCCAGAAGGCCGCCGCGATCCAGGCGCAGACCAGCGCGGTCACCGCCAGCAGGACCGGCAGCAGGGTCGGTGCGCTCGCCTCGAGGACCGGTCGCGGCAGCCAGGGCACCTGCCAGCCTCCGAAGAAGAGGGCGGTGGTGAGCATGGCCCCGATCACCATGTTGCAGTACTCGCCCATGAAGAAGAGGGCGAACTTCATCGAGCTGTATTCGAGGTGGAACCCGGCCACGATCTCCGACTCGCCCTCGGGCAGGTCGAACGGGTTCCGGTTGGTCTCGGCGAAGACGGCCGTCAAGAAGAGCAAGCAGCCGAGCGGTTGAACCACCACGCCCCACTTGGGCAGGAACCCCCAGATCAGTTCCCCCTGCCCGGCCACGATCTCGGTGAGCCGGAAGGAGGAGAAGATCAGCAGGATGCCCATCAAGGCCAGCCCCATGCCGATCTCGTAGCTCACCATCTGGGCCGTCGAGCGCACCCCGCCCAGGAAGGTGAACTTGTTGTTCGAGGCCCAGCCCCCGAGGACGACGCCGTAGGTCCCGAGGCTGGCGATGGCCAGCACGTAGAGGATGCCGACGTTCAGGTCCGCCACCACCAGCGGGATCTGCCGGCCGGCGATCTCGATGTAATCGCCGAAGGGCACCACCGCGAAGGTGGTCAGGGCCACCGTCATCACGATCATCGGCGCCAGGGTGTAGAGCACGGCGTGGGCTCGCGCCGGGCGGAAATCCTCCTTGAACAGGAGCTTCAGGACGTCGGCGATGGGATGGATCAGACCCCCGAGCCGAATGCCGAGGATCTGGGCTCGGTTGGGCCCGGTCCGGTCCTGGATGAAAGCCGCGCCCTTCCTCTCCGCCCAGATCAACGGCGGCACCAGCCCCAGGATCAGCAGAAGCATGAAGACGATCTTGGCCAGGATTTCCAGAATCAGCGTGATCAATCCTCACCTCCGGCAGCCGGCCCGGCGGGACCAGGTTCAGGCACCAGACCCGCCGGGAGAAGGTTCATCAGGTCGCAGTCGGGCGCGAGGTTGAGGTCGCCGGCGCAGAGCCGCCGCACCGCGGCCAGGTCATCGAGCCGGTGAGAGCTGTCGTGCCTGGCCAGCAGGTCGACCAGCAGGCGCCAGTCTTCCCGTACCTCGTCCGGCCCCGGAATCGCGCGCCGGAAGGACTGGAGACGCCCCTGGCGATTGGCGAAGAGCCCGTCCTTTTCCGCCCAGGTGCTCAGGGGAATCACCAGGTTCGCCGCCCGGGCGGTGGCATTCAGATGAGTGCCCAGGTAGACCAGCCGTTCGCAGCCGGCGAGCGCGGTCTCCAGACCGGTGTCGGCGGCGGCAGGATCGCCCCCGTAGACGAGCACAACCTGGGGTCCAGCCGGAAGCCGCGCCGCCAGGTCATCCGGCGTGACCTCGGGCAGGTCCAGCCAGCGCAGCGCCTGCCGGTTGGGCGTCTGGTCGGCCGCCAGCAGCAGGTCGTCGGCTTTCCCGACCCCCTCGGACGCGAGCCCGCCCAGCAGCCGGTCACCCTCGACCAGCAACCGGCCCAGCCGCCGCCAGAGAACGAGTTCCTCGAGGGTTTGCCCGGCCGAGGCCATCACCACCTCGACCTGACCCGGCTGGAGTAACTCCTCCAGGCGTTGCCAGGCCTCCTGCCAGGCGACCGGGCGCAGCTCACCGTCCTGGCGTAGCAGCGGCCGATGCAGGCGCTTCTCGTCGTGTACCGTCTTGTAGAGCATGCGGCCGAGGTCGCACATCCAGGGTCCGTTCACCTCGTCGTTCCGGCGCGGCTTGAGGCGGAAGATGCGGCCGCCCTCGTGATCGATGCGGATGTTGCAGCCGGTGGCGCAGCCAGGGCAGACCGAAGGGGTGCTCCGCAGCAACCAGACCCGCTTCTGGAAGCGGAAGTCGCGGCTCGTCAGAGCGCCGACGGGGCAGGTGTCCACCACGTTCAGGCTGTAGTTGTTGGCGAGCTCCCGTCCGGGGGCCACGCCGACCTCCGCCAGGTCGCCGCGGTTGAAAATGCCCAGCTCGCGGGTCCCGGTCACCTCGTAGCAGAAACGGACGCAGGTGCTGCACAGAACGCAGCGTTCCCGGTCCAGGATGACCTGGGGGCCGATGACCACCGCCTTGCCCTTTTTCACCTTGTCGTCGCTCGTGACCCGCGACTCGTAGAGCCCGGACTTCTGATACAGGTCCTGCAACCCGCACTCGCCGGCCTGGTCGCAGATCGGACAATCGACCGGATGGTTGATCAGGTGCAGCTCGAGGATCTGCCGCACGGCGCGCCGGACCCTCTCGCTGTTGGTGTGCACCACCATGCCGTCGCTGACGATCGTGTTGCAGGCGATGGTGAGCTTGGGCTGGCCCTCGATCTCGACCTGGCAGAGGCGGCAGACGCCGGCTATCGGCAGGTCGGGGTGGTAGCAGAAGTGAGGCAGCGGTTCACCCCGCACCTGGGCGCAGGCGTCGTAGAGCCGGGTACCGTCGGCCACCTCGATCTGCTGGCCGTCGATCGTCAGTTTCGCCATCGCTAGTTCTCCTGCTCACCCCGCGGCCAGCGGCTGCACGAGCGGCTGGTGGCGGTTTCGTGAATCAGGGCCTCGAACTCGGGACGGAACTTGGCCAGGAAGCTCTGCATCGGCATCACGGCCGCGTCCGCCAGCGGGCAGATGGTCAGGCCGGCGATGCCCGCGCAGACGTCCTCCAGGAGGTCCAGATCCGCGGGCACGCCCCGCCCCTTGCGCAGTCCCTTGACGATCCGGTGCAGCCAGCCTGTTCCCTCGCGGCAAGGCGTGCACTGCCCGCACGATTCGTCCCAGTAGAAATGCATCAGGACCTGGATGAGCTCCACCATGTCCAGGCTCTCGGGAATGACGATCATGCCGCCGGAGCCGAGCATGGTGCCGGCCTCGGCCAGGGCCTCGTAGTCGAGGTTGACGTTCATGATCTCGTCCGCCGTCAGCACCGGCACCGAGGATCCCCCCACCAATACCCCCTTCATCTTTTCCCTGGCGGCCATGCCCCCCAGGTAATCGTGGAAGAGCTCCCGGAAGGGAAGACCGAGCGGAACCTCGTAAACCCCGGGGTTCTTGACCGGGCCGCTGACGCTCCAGAGCTTCGTCCCGGGCGACTTCTCGGTGCCGTAGGCCCGGTAGGCCTGAGCTCCCTCGTTGATGATGAAGGGGACCGAGGCCATGCTCTCGACGTTGTTGACTATGGTCGGCTTGCCGAGGAAACCGGAGACGGCCGGAAAGGGCGGCTTGATGTTCGGCTGACCCTTCCGCCCCTCCACCGAGCTGATCAAGCCCGTCTCCTCGCCGCAGATGTAGGCGCCGGCGCCCTGGTGAACGATCATCTCCAGGTCGAAGCCGCTGCCGAGGATGTCGCGGCCCAGATATCCGGCCTGGTAGGCCTCGGCCACGGCCGCGTTCACCCGGTCGATCAGCCAGCCGAACTCCCCCCGGATGTAGATGAAGCAGAGCGAGGCGTTGACGGCGTAGCAGCCGATGATCGCGCCCTCGATCGTCTGGTGCGGATCGTAGTCCAGCAGGTAGCGATCCTTGAAGGTGCCCGGCTCGCTCTCGTCGGCGTTGACGAAGAAGTAGGCCTGGTCGGCGTCCGCGGGCACGAAGCCCCATTTCACCCCCGTCGGGAAACCGGCCCCGCCCCGTCCGCGCAGGCCGGCCGCCTTGACCTCCTCGCGCACTTCCGCGGGAGTCTTCTCGGCCAGCGCCTTGCGCAGGGCGGTGTATCCCCCCTCGCTCTCGTACACGGCCAGCCGGTGGCCGTCGGGGCGACCGAAGCGGGCGGAGAGGAGACGGCATTCGGCCCGGCTCATGTCAAACCTCCAGATCCCGATCGGTGTCTGCCCGGGGCACGATCCCTTTCTTGAGGCTATCCAGGATCATGTCCACCTTCTCCGGGGTGAGGAACTCGTAGTAGTGCTTACCGAGCTGCAGCGCGGGCCCGTGGCCGCAGGCGCCCAGACACTCGACGCCTTCCAGGGCGAACTTGCCGTCGGGAGTGGTTTCCCCCAGACGAATCCCCAGCCGTTTTTCGAGATGAGCGACGATCTCCGGCGCGCCCATGATGTGGCAGCTGATGTTGTGGCAGACCTGCAGCACGTACTCGGCCTGGGGCTCGCTGCGGAACATCGTGTAGAAGGAGATCAGCTCCCAGAGCCGCGCCGGGGAAACTTCCAGCTGCTCGGAGAGCCAGTCCACCGCCGCAGCCGACACGTGGCCGCACTCCTGCTGGATCAGCCACAGGGCGGGCATCAGGACGCTCTGCCGGGTTGGATACCGGTCCAGCAGAACCTGGAACTCCTCACGCCTGGCCGCCGGCAGGGAGAACTCGGGGCTTCTTTCGGGTACCTCGTTCATTCGGTGGAAACCTTTCCCAGCCGGCCGGGCTACCGCCCGCCGGCCCTCAGCGATCCAACTCCCCGGCGATGATGTTCAGGCTGCCCAGGATCGCCACCGCATCGGGGACCAGGTGCCCGGCGACCAGATCGCCGTAAGCGGAAAAGATGGGGAAACAGGGCGGTCGCACCTTGAGGCGGTACGGCCGACCGCTGCCGTCCGAAACACAGAAGAAACCGAGCTCGCCGTTGGCCCCTTCCCCGAAGCCGTAGGCCTCGCCCGCCGGCACCTGGATGCCCTCGGACACCAGCTTGAACTGGTTCATGACCCCCTCGATGCTCCCGTAGACCTGCTCCTTCGGGGGCAGGACCACCCGCGGGTCGTCGGCGCAGATCGGCCCGCCGGGCAGCTTCTGCAGGGCCTGGCGAATGATGCGGGCGCTCTGGTACATCTCGGCGATCCGGCAGGTGATCCGGTCGTGGGTGTCGCCGTTGGTGCCGGTCGGCACCTCGAACTCGAAATCCTCGTAGCCGAGATAGGGCGCGTGCTTGCGCACGTCGTAACCCAGGCCGGTGGCGCGCAGGCAGGGTCCGGTGAACCCGTAGGTGAGCGCATCTGCCGTCGTGATGGTCCCGATGCCGACCGTGCGATCGAGGTAGATGCGGTTGCGGGCCACCAGGCCCAGCACGTCCTGGACACTCTCTTCCATCCGGCCCAGGTGGTGCTCCACCGCCGCGGCGAAACCGTCGAACAGATCGTGCGACAGACCCCCGATGCGCGCGTAGTTGGTGGTCAGGCGGGAACCGCAGAGCTTCTCGATGATGTCGAGGTAGATGCCCTCGCGCACGTTGTAGAGGTACCAGTAGTTGGTCAGGGCGCCGATGTCGACCAGGTTGGCGCAGATGCAGACCAGGTGGTCGATGATCCGGGCCAGCTCGCTGACGATGACCCGGATCACCCGGCAGCGCGGCGGCACTTCCAGGCCCAGCATCTTCTCCACCGCCCCGGCGTAGATAACGTTGTTCAGCATGGCGGAGCAGTAGTTCAGGCGATCCGTGTAGGGCATCACCTGGGCCCAGGTGTGGTCTTCCGCCTCCTTCTCGAAGCAGCGATGCAGGTAGCCGATCTCGGTCTTGGCCTCGACGATTGTCTCGCCGTCCAGCAGGACCTCGGCCCGCAGGGCGCCGTGCATCGCCGGATGGCTGGGGCCGATGTTCACGGTCAGCAGGTCCGAGGGATGCACCTCGTCGGTGACCGCGGTGGCCGGTTCGGTGGCCGGCAGGGTTTCCGCCCGCGCGGCCGTCTGCCCGATGGCGAAATCATCGAACAGCTTCTCGGCCGTGGTGCAGACCTGGCCCTGCCCCAGGGAGTAGTCCTTGCGTAGGGCGTGGCCCTCGAACTGGTGATGGCAGAGGATGCGGCGCAGGTCGGGGTGATTCTGGAAGGAGACCCCAAACAGGTCGTAGACCTCGCGCTCGTGCCAGTCGGCGGAGCGATAGAGGGCCGTGGCCGATTCGAGGTCCTGACCCTCGGCCACTGCCACTTTGACCTGGATCCGCTGCGCCCGGGCCACCGACCGCAGCAGGTAGGTGAGCTCGAACCTCTGCTCCCGGTCCGGGAAATCGTTGCCGACGACGTCCAGCAGGAGCTCGCACTCCTCCCGGCGCTGCAGGTGCCCCAGCAGCGGCAGCAGGTTCTCCGGCGCCACCCAGACGGCCTCGTCACCGTGCTGGCTCCCCGTCTTGAGGATGGCCTCGCCGAACTCCTGCTGCAGCCTCTCGGCAAGCTGTTGGCTCATGGTTCCCGTCCC
>CAZAHC010000123.1:0-9431 GCA_964484595.1 uncultured Fibrobacteraceae bacterium
CACCGGCGCGCAGACTTGTACACGACGCGTGCGGCCCGCGCAGGGGGCGGGCCGCAGCAGGAGGTTCGGGTCCGGGTCGGTCCGGGTTACTGGACCGGGACCACATCGAGGAGATAGACGATCCTTGTCAACCCTCCCACGTGATCCCAGCACTGGACCGTGAAGGTGTGGCTCCCCAGCGGGAAAGACTGTTCCGGCGCCGTCATGTGCTCCGGCCCCAGTCCGGGCTGAACCGCCCAGCCGGGATCGTTCTCGTCGTCCGGGTCGACGAGGTCCCAGCCGTACCGGTAGGCGGCGATTTCCCCGCCGTAAAAGTCGCCGTTTCCTTCCCAGGTGAAGTTGAGGGGTTGCTCGGGGGCGATCTGGTGCTGGATCTGGGTGTAGATCCCCGTGCAGCACTCGACGCCGAGGATCGGCTCGTAGACGCACAGCTCCGGGCTCTGGGAGTAGGTGATCCAGAAGTTGTGCGCGTTCTGGGCGTATTCGCGCTCGAGGCTGGGCTGGCCGGATTCATCCAGGGCCTGGATGACCAGGAGGTAATAAACGAGGCGATCCTGCTCGTCGTACTGCGGCAGGTTGGAAAGCGTGATCTGACGGTCCGCCGGGTCGGTGGTGTAACGAACCCAGTCGCTCCAGGCGGGATCGGAGAAGCTGGCCACCTCCTCGACGTTCAGGTAGAACTCGTAGGCGGTCCTGATGTACTGCCCGTGAGGTCCCCCTTCGATCAGGGCCGGCTTGAAGAGGTATCGATAACCGATGGGGATGCCTGAATCGGCATCCGGGTCGGTGCCGGTGAACTCGACGGTGAAGGTGTGGGGCGCCGTCCGGGCATCGAGGTAGTCGTGCCAGTGGAGCGGCCAATCCACGGCGATCGAGGGCAGGATTGTCCAGGGGGTGATGTTGATCACCTCCGGGGTCCGGTCCACGGCCAGCGGGTCGCCCCCGGCGCGCACCTTCCCGGCCAGCGGCTCCGGTCCCTGGCCGGTGAGGCGGGTGTCGGGAGATACGTTCGGGGCCACGATTGCAGAAGGCCCATCCTCCCGGCTGCAGCCGGCGACAAGCACCGCCAGCGAAATTACGAGCGCCAAGCCGGCACCCAGGGCGAATTTTCTTGTGGTCATGACAGCCTCTCCTTGGTCGGGTAGCGTCGGTGACCAGTCGACGCACAGAATACGAAGCCTCGGCGGCAGTAGCTACGAGCCAGT
Source organism: uncultured Fibrobacteraceae bacterium (assembly GCA_964484595.1). GTDB lineage: Bacteria > Krumholzibacteriota > Krumholzibacteriia > LZORAL124-64-63 > LZORAL124-64-63 > CAZAHC01. The sequence continues at coordinate 1,206 of CAZAHC010000123.1, forward strand.
CGGCATCAGGGGTAAGGACCGGATTAGATGGGGTGGTTTCATGAGGATAGGGGACCTTTGAGAAATCGTCAAGGATCTCGCAGAGCCTCCTGGTTCTAGTGCAGCCACGTCACCTTCAGAGCCGCGCTGCCCTCCGGGGTTGTGAAACGCAGCAGGTAACAACCGCTGGGCAGCTCCCGGGGCAACCACAGGATCTCACCGGTTCCGGCAGGCTGGGCGCCGGCAGCCAGTACCGCCACCTCGCGGCCCCGCAGGTCGTGGACGCTTACCCGCAGCGGCGTCGCCCGGTTGAGATGGAAGCGCAGCCGGGTCTCGGCGGCGACGGGATTGGGCGAGGGGGGCGACAGTTCCAGCAGCGGGCACGTGGCCGGCGCGGGTCCGGTCCCGGCGGGCAGGGCGGTCAGGTCGTCGAAGGCGGCCGCGAGGGCGGTCCACAGCTCGGTCCGCGTACCGTCGTAGCCCAGCGCCCAGATGCCGGCTCCGGCCAGCTGCTCGCTCTTCAGGTAGTCGTACTTCAAGCCCAGGCTGATCTGGTCGTCGAACCAGACCTGGTACCACTGGTCGCTGAAGTAGCGGTACCAGACGGTCTGACCCTCGTCGTCCCGGATGAGCCCGTGGGTCAGGCCCTCGGGGTAGGCGCTGGCGAAGGTCAGGGCGGTGCCGCTGGCGGTGGTGGAGTCGCGGGGCGCGGGGCCGACGGCGGGCCAGCGGTAACCGTAGTAGGGTACGCCGAGCAGGAGACTCTCGCGGGGCGCGCCCCAGTACAGATAATCCTGCACCGTCCAGGTGACGTTGTAGGTGCCCCAGCCGGTCAGGGGGGCGACCGGGCCCGTGGTCGCGCTGCCCGACCAGTGGTAGTTGTAGGCCATGATCATCAGGTGGTCGCAGCGCTCGGCCAGGGCCTGGTACCAGTAGCTGCCGGCCCAGTCGACCGCAGGAGTGGCCACCGAGAGGTAAGGAACGGCCAGGATATCGGCCAGCGCGTCGCCGAGCTCCTCGATGAACAGCACGAAGTTCCACTTCTGGCTGTAGGGCAGGTTCTCGAAGTCGACGTTGACGCCGTCGGCGCCGCCGGCCTGCACGGCCGCGGCCAGGTTGCCCACTGCCGCCGTACGGTTCGCCGGCGCCGAGAGCAGGGTCGTCAGCTCCGATCCGGAGAAGTTGGTGGCCGTGACGATCACCCGCACTCCCCCGGCGTGGGCCGCCGAGACCAGGCCGGTCCAGGGCCAGCCGTGAGCGTTGACGATGCCGCCGTCGCCGGCGATCTCCAGCGAGAAGAAGGCCACTGTGCTCAGCAGGGACCAGTCGTAACCGGTGTAGGCCGAACCCAGCCAGTAGGGGTGGTATCCGTGCACCTCGTGGGTGAGGGCGCGGGGGTGGCGCCCCAGCGGCGCCACGGGCAGGTCCTGGGGGTCCTGCCAGGGTTGCCAGCCTTCCTGTTCCCGCTGCCGCCAGTACTCCAGCTCATGCTGGTGGATCGAGACGGCCGCGACCGCCGGCGGCAGGATCGCACCGAGGAGGAAGGTCACCAGGAGGGAGCAGGCTGTGAAACTCAGGCGCGGATGGGTTCGAGGGTGAAACACCATTGAGGGCCTCCAGCCAGGGGGAGATCCCCCGAGAAAAATAGGATCGGGCAGGAGTATAGCAGGTTGGACGCACCTGCGGGCGCCCGAGGCGAACCTGTTGACGTCTCGCTGTCAAACTTGGTAGCCTCCCCTCTACGGTTACGCTGGACGGCGTCTCCGTCCTTTTTCTTTGCGAGCCCAGGCACCAGCCTGGCGGGCGGACCTCAGGAGAGAAATATGATCGACGAACTCGAAGCCCTGCTCCGGCCACCGGCCCTGGAAATGGCTCCCTACCCGCCCAAGGCCATCTTGCTGGCCAGCGGCGAGACGATGGTCGTCCGGCCCGCGGAGCGCGAGGAGGTGGACATCCTGCTCGAGGCCATCGAGCCCCTGATCAAGCTCGAGCGCGACTTCTACGACATCGTCTCCGCCCGCCTCTACGCCGAGCTGCTCGGCTGGAAGGTGTACCGGGTGCGCAACGAGTACTGCCTGGTCGGGGTGATCGACGGCGAGCTGGCGGGCATCGTCAACGGGCGGATGTTCGACGAGAAGCACGGCATCAGCTACCACACCCTCACCCTCCGCCGCGGCCTGCGCATCGGCGCTCACCTGTTCGCCTCGAAGATGGAGCATCACATCGAGTATCTCGGCCAGAAAGAGGTCTGGATCGTGGCCGAGAGCCCCATCGGGCACCGGCGCTGGATGATCGAGTATCCGCTGGATCCCAAGTTCACCATCCAGCACGAGCTGGGCGGCGCCCCCTCCTGGGTCCTGACCCGGGATACCTACTTCCGGGCCAAGCCCCGGCTGGTGGCCGGCTCCCGCCCCGTGACCGAAGAGCAGCTGGCCTCCTCCCGGCCGCTCCGCAGACCCGATCTGAAGGACATGCTGGTCCAGATCGAAGATTCCCTCGAGGCCAGGCTATGAGAGACGTTGCCATTGTCGGAGCGGCCACTACCCAGTTCGGACGCGCTCAGTGGAGCCTGCTGAAGCTCCTGTGCGAGGCTTCTCACGGCGCGCTGCAGGACGCCCAGGTCGGCGACCGGCCGGTAGACGCGGTGTATGTGGCCAACATGGGCGGCGCCCACCTGAACCGTCAGGCGGGGCTCGCCAGCGCCCTGGTCGATCGGCTCAACCTCTTCCCGGCCGCCGCGGACACGGTCGAGAACGGTCCCGCGTCCGGCGCCTCGGCGCTGAAGAACGGGTTCCTGGCGGTCAGCTCGGGGATGTACGACCTGGTGCTGGTCGCCGGCGGCGAGCGGATGCGGGAGGCACACAACTTCGCGGCGACCGAGTTCGTCTCCTTCCTGAGCCACCGCTACGCCGAGTACATCTACGGGGTGACCCTGCCCGCGCTGGCGGGCATGTTCACCCGTCTGTACATGCAGAAGTACGGCGTGAGCGCCGAGCACCTGGCCATGGTGGCGATCAAGAATCACGCGAACGCGCTGCTGAACCCCAACGCCCACATCCAGATGCCGATCACCATGGAAGGCATCCTGCACGGCCCCGACGTGGCGATGAACAACCCCTATGTGGCCGATCCCTTGCGCTTCTTCGATTGCTGTCCGGTGAGCGACGGCGCCGCGGCGGTGCTGCTGGCCCCGGCCGACCTGGCTGGGGAGTTCGCTCCCGAGCCCGTGTCCATAGCCGGCATCGGCCAAGCCACCGACACTCACGCCGTCCACGAACGTCCCGATCCGACCCACCTGTCGGCGGTCAAGATCGCCGCGGAGAAGGCCTTCGCCATGGCCGGCCTGACCCCCGCCGACATCTCCCTCGCCGAGCTGCACGACGCGTTCACCATCCTGGAGATCGCCCAGAGCGAGGAGGCCGGCTTCTTCGCCAAGGGCGAGGGGCACAAGGCGCTGGAGAAGGGCGAGACGAAGATCGGCGGCCGCCTGCCGATCAACGCCTCGGGCGGCCTGAAGGCAAAGGGTCATCCGGTGGGGGCGACCGGGGTTTCCCAGGTGGTCGAGCTCGTGTTCCAGCTGCGCCACGAGGCCGGCGAGCGCCAGGTCAAGGACGCCAGCCACGGCTTCGCCTGCAACTTCGGCGGCTTCGGCAACAACGTGGTCACCACCGTTCTCTCGCGGGGGGTGTAGGATGAAAACGCAGGTGTTCGCGGCCAGGTGCGAGAGCTGCGACAGGTTGCACTACCCGACCCATTACTACTGCCCCGGATGCGGTGGCACCGAGTTCAGCCCGGTCCCGATCGAGGGGGAAGGCACCCTGGTGACCTTCACCCGGGCCTACGCCCTCTCGCTGGACTACACCCAGCTCTTCCTGACGCTGGGCATCGTGGAGCTGGACCAGGGCATTCGCGCCACCGGGCAGATCGACTGCCCGCAGGTGAAGACCGGAATGCGGGTGCGCGTCGAGACCGGGCCGGTGCGAGATATCGAAGGCTCCGAGGTGGGTGGACTGATATTCAAGAAAGCGTGACCTTCTCGCCCCCTCCTCACCCCAAGGCGGGATACCATGGCTGAACCACGCTACGAACGGCCCGCGACCCTGGCCAGGGCGGTTAAGCTCCTGGCCGCCAACCCCGGCCGGGCCGAGGTCCTTGCCGGCGGCACTGACCTGCAGGTGGCCCGCCGGGCCGGCCAGGGCCGCGACCTGATCGTCGACATCAAGCGGATCAAGAAGCTCCAGCGGGTGCTCTGGACCCGTGCCGGCGTGGTCGAGATCGGGGCCGCGGTGACCGTCCAGCAGGTTGCCGACGATTCTCGCCTGGGCCGGGTCTTTCCCGCCCTCACCGCCGCCGCCCGTAGCATCGGCTCGCTGCAGATCCGCACCCGGGCCACCCTGGTCGGCAACCTCTGCAACGGCTCGCCCTGCGCCGACACCGCGCCACCCCTGCTCGTCTACGGCGCCAGCCTGCGCGTGGTCTCGGCCGCCGGGACGCGCGAGATCCCGCTGGCGGATTTCTTCACCGGGCCGAAGGAAACGGCGCTCGCGCCCGCCGAGATCGCCACCGCCGTGCTCCTGCCGCGCCCGCCGAAGGGGTTGCGCAGCGCGTTCTTGAAGATCCAGCGCATTCGCGGGCACGACCTGGCCCTGGTGAACGCGGCCGCCAGCGTCGATCCCGTATCGGGCCGGGTCCGGCTGGCGGTCGGCAGCGTGGCGCCCACGCCGGTCCTGGTGAACGGCCTGGACGGCGCCTGCCCGGCCGGGGCCAGCCCCACCGAGGTCGGCGAGCGCCTGGCTGCCGCCGCCCTGCAGCAGATTCATCCGATCGACGACGTCCGCGCGTCCGCTGAGTACCGCCGCGACATGACAGCTCTCCTGTGCCGGCGCCTGGCGCGCATCCTGGTCGACGGCCGGAAAGGGAGGCGGTGATGGCTCCCCAGGCGAGTCGCAGCGCGACCAGGAAGGTGACCCTCACCGTCAACGGCGAGAGTTGCACCCGGGAGGTTCCGGCCGATCGCACCCTGCTGGAGTTCCTGAAGGAGGATCTGTTCCTGACCGGCGTCAAGGAGGGCTGCGGGATCGGGGAGTGCGGCGCCTGCACGGTGATCGTGGACGGCCTGCCGGTGAATTCCTGCCTGGTGCTGGCGGCCGAGATCGACGGCTGCGACGTCCGCACCATCGAGGGCGAAGCCAAAGGCGAGACCCTCAGCGAGCTACAGCAGGCGTTCATCGCTCACGGCGCCATCCAGTGCGGCTTCTGCACGCCGGGCATGGTGATGTCGGCCCGCGCCCTGCTCGATCGCAACCCGCACCCCACGCGGGAGGAGATCGTCGAGGCCCTGTCCGGCAACCTGTGCCGTTGCACGGGGTACGAGCCGATCATCGACGCGGTGCAGGCGGTCGCCGGCACGGGCGACGACTCCGCCACTGCCGACCCGGGCCCCGGCCCCGACGGCCGGTTCGTCGGCCGGCCGGCGCCCCGCATCGACGGCGTGCGAAAGGTGACCGGAGCGGCGCAGTTCGTGCACGACATCAGCCTGCCTGGCCTGCTGCAGGCCCGGATGAAGGTCTCGCCCCACGCTTCGGCCCGCATCGTGGGGATCGATACCACTGCCGCGCGCGCCCTGCCCGGCGTCAAGGCGGTGCTCACCGGCGCGGACCTGGACCACAAGGTCGGCCTGTACATGCAGGACAAGGACATCCTGGCCCGCGAGGTGGTCCGCTACGAGGGTGAGCCGGTGGCCGCGGTCGCCGCGGAGACCGCGGAGCAGGCCCGCGCCGCCTGCGAGGCTATCACCGTCCGCTACGAGCCGGTCACCCCGGTGCTGGACGTCGCCGACGCCCTGGCCGGCGGGGCGGCCCTGGTCCACGCGGATCTCGCCGACTACTCCTGGCTGGAGGGAGTCTTCTTCCCCCGGCCCGGCTCCAACGTCGCTCACCACCAGAAGATCCGCCGTGGTGACCTGGGGCAGGGGTTCGCCGAGGCAGATCTCGTTACCGAGCACCGCTTCTGGAACCCGCCGGTGCAGCACGTGCCGCTGGAGACGCACACCGCCATCGCCGAGGCGCTGCCGGGCGGCGAGGTGCGGATCGTCACCTCGGCGCAGTCTCCCTTCGCGGTGCGGAACCTCTTCTCCCACACCTTCGGGATCCCCCACCAGAAGATCAGGGTGACCGTCCCGTACGTCGGCGGGGGTTTCGGCGGCAAGGCGGGCATCCACCTCGAGCCGCTCGTCTACTGCCTCTCGCGGGCCGCGGGCGGTCGGCCGGTCAAGCTGACCTGCACCCGCGAGGAGGAGTTCGGGACCATGCCCTCGCGGCAGGGTCTGCGGAGCAGCATCAAGACCGGGGTCAAGCAGGATGGACGGCTCACCGCGCTCGAGATCGAGTACCTCTGGGACGCGGGGGCCTACGCCGATTACGGCGTGAACATCGGCCGGGCGGCGGCCTACGCGGGGGCCGGGCCGTACCGGGTTCCCAGCTGCAAGATCGACTCGCTGGTGGTCTACACCAACAAGGTCTTCGGCACCGCGTACCGCGGCTTCGGCCACCTGGAGGTGCTCTGGGGCATCGAGCGCAACCTGGACCTGGTGGCCCGGAAGCTCGGCATCGACCCGTACGAGATCCGCCGGCGCAACCTGCTGCAGGTGGGAGACACCACCATCACCGGCGAGCCGTTCACCGAGGGACACGGCCGGCCGGATCTCTGTCTCCAGAAGGTCGCCGAGGAGATCGGCTGGCGCGAGCGGCCCGCCCGTGGCCCCGGCGAGCTCTTCCGGCCCGGCGCGGGCCAGACCCCGGGTCGGGTCCGGGGCAAGGGTCTGGCCATGTTGCACAAGGCCCCCGCCATGCCGACCTCCACCGCCTGCTCGGTCACGATCCAGTTCAACGAGGATGCCTCGGCCACCTTGCAGATCAGCGGCGTCGATTACGGCCAGGGCACCTACACGGCCCTGGCCCAGATCGCGGCCGACGAGCTGAAGATCCCGCTGGAGAAGGTCCACGTCTGCTGGGACAGCGACACCGACCTGACTCCCTACGACTGGCAGACGGTCGCCAGCCGCCTGTCCGTCATGGGCGGCAACGCCATCATCGCCGCCGCCGCCGACTGCCTGGGCCAGATCAAGGAGACGGCCGCCGAGGCGCTCGCCGTTCCCGCGGACAGCCTGGTCTGCCGGGACAGCCGGGTGTTCGTCGCCGACGATCCCGACCGCGGCCTCTCCTACCAGCAGGTTGTCCTGGGGTACACCTTCCCGAACGGCAACGCCATCGGCGGGCCGGTCATCGGGCGCGGGCGCTACATCGCCAAGGGCCTGACCCACCTCGATCCGGAGACCGGCCAGGGGTTGCCGGCGCTGAACTGGACCTACGGCGCCCACGCGGTGGAGATCGAGGTCGACACCGAGACGGGCGAGATCTTCCCGGTGCGGGTTGTCTCGGCCTTCGACGCCGGCAAGGTCCTGAACGAGCAGCAGTGCCGCTGCCAGGTGATCGGCGGCGTGGTGCAGGGGCTGGGCTCGGCGCTGAGCGAGAAGTTCGTCTTCAACCAGGAAGGCCGGTTCCTGAATCCCACCTTCCAGGATTACAAGATCCCCACCGCCAAGGACATCCCGCCGCAGATGGCCCAGTTCTTCATCGAGACCCCCCACCCGGAGGGGCCCTACGGCGCGCGCGGGGTGGCCGAGCACCCGATGATCTCGGTGCCCGGCGCGGTCGGCAACGCACTCGCCGACGCGCTGGGGCTGGAGGTCGGCGTGCTGCCGCTCGATCCGGAGCAGGTCTTCCTTGCTTTCAAGAAGCAGAACGCCGGGAGGTGACGGTGCCAGCGCGGGTGATCGTCCGGCGTGATTCCTACCACGACTCGGTGCTCCTGATGCGCATCTCCCGGGAGCTGAAGCTGCTCGACGGGGTCCGGGACGCTGTGGTGGCGATGGGCACCCCGCACAACCGGCAGCTGCTGGCCGGGATGGGTTTCGGCGGCGCCGAGCTGGACACGGCCGGCCCCAACGACCTGGTGATCGCCGTCGAGACGGACCGGATAACTCCCGAGGAATGCCAGCAGAAGGTCGAGGCCCTGCTCGCGGGGGCCGGCCCCGCCATTCAAGGTGAAGCAGGGCCTCAGCGCCCGCAGACCCTGGCCGGGGCGCTGGCCGGCGAGCCGGAGGCCAACCTGGTGCTGATCTCGGTGCCGGGTTTGTACGCCGCCCGCGAGGCGCGGCGGGCGCTGGCGCGCGGGTTGCACGTGATG
>CAZAHC010000124.1:0-9380 GCA_964484595.1 uncultured Fibrobacteraceae bacterium
TTTCAACGTTTTAGCATCTCTCGAATCCCGTGTTTTTTGCAATCATGGGGTTAACGCCGGCCAGCGATCCCGGGCGACCGACCTCATTGTCAGCGAGGGGATGATCTACTGGGGGATGGATTCACCGCTCGAGACCTCCCGCATACTCCGAGCGGCGAAGGACAGGCCGGGCACGTTCGAGACCCTGAGCGAGCTGCCGGGGCCGGCTTATTACCTGGGCCGGAACGAGGCTGGCGCGATGTACCTGGGAACGACCGTGGAGCCGGGGCCGGCGGTGCGGGACAGCTTCGGCCGCATCTTCGGCACGGCCAGGAGCGGCGACTGGGAGGAAATCCACCGGTGTCGGAACGACATCTTCCCCCAGTACGGGATCTTCTACTTCCCGCGGGGGATCCTGCCAGAGAATTTCCTCGTCTTCTCGCAGAGGGCCCTGGTCCCCCGGGAAGGCTGCCTGACGATCGCCCGCGACCTTGCCTGGTCCTGAGCCGTCGAGATTCTGCCCGAGTCAGAGCCTGTTCTTGATCGCATTCTTGAAGTCATTGATCCGGTGCTGAGCCGATCGCGGCAACAGGTGGTAGCAGAACCTGAGTACCTTCTTCACCCGGCCGACCAGGAGCGCCTTCCTGCCCAGCCGTTGTCGAACCTCCGCGAGCCAGGCTGCGATCTCGGCCGGCCGGCTGTCGCCGGGCAAGGACAGGGCCGTATTCCGGTTGAAGTTGAGGAACCTCCCCTGTCGCAAACGATCAAGGATCAGGGTCGGCGTCAGTTCCTCGCCGCGGGGGATCAGGACCAGGTTCGAGATCCGGTGCCGGATATCGTGAACATCGCTCCCGAAGACAACGCAGGACATGTCGGCAGGCAGGGCTTCCACCAGGTCGTCGAGGAATTCCAGCGGCGGCAGGTAATTCCCGTCCGAGTGCTGGTTCCAGATTTCCACGCCGTCGAAGGCGTTTTCCCGCAGCAGTTCCGTCACTGCCGCCAGGTCGTGCTTGGCCGGATGGGCCAGGATCTTCAGCCGGGGCCCCCTGCCGGCCAGGTCGGTTTGATCGACGACGTCGCGCACCTCGTCGTAGCTCGCGACCGGCAGCAGGAGAACGTGGAAACCCTTGATCTCCGCCTCGACACCGGGGACGAAGACCGTCTCACGCCTGAGATTCACCTGCCGGATCTCGGCGAGATACTCTCCGAACGAGTCGGCATCAAGATCCTCGAAGTGGTCGGTGAGCACGCAGAAGTCGATGCCGTCCGCCCGCAGCCGGGCTGACATTTCCTCGAGACCGCCATGACCGTCGTGGGATACCTCGGTGTGGATGTGGACCACGCCCGTGAAGAAGTTTGCGGGGTCGAAATCGTCCCCGGTCCGCGAAAGGTTTTGTTCCGTCACCGTTTCCACCGCAAGAGCAGGCCGGGGCCGGCTGGGGTTGACCTCATGGCCGTCACCCGAACAGTTCTTCCATCAGGCGGCCGAAGAAGGGCCTGGGGTCCTCCCGTGTCAGCAGGAGGTTTCGTGACTTCCGGTCGAAGAAAAGCGCGAGGTAGTCCCGGAGCGCCTCCCACCTGCCGGGATACTCTCCTGGCCAGTTACGCGGCCTTCCCTTGAGAGCGTGGGCCAGGTGCTTCGAATCTCCGAAGAGGTACCGGCCGATGACCCCTGCCTCGTAGGCGAGCTCATCGGAGGTGACGGCCTGTCCGTTGAGGACCTTCCAGAAGATTAAAGGGAGGTCCAGGCCGGCCGCAAGGGGAAGCAGGACCGACCCCCAGAACCGGGCGTTTATCTCCATCAGGAACGGCATCTCGGTTTCCCGGTCGATCTTGAACTCGACCATGGCCGGCCCGGTGTAATCGGTGCCCCCCATGATCCGGCCAACCGCGTCGCGCAACTCGTCACTCACGGGAATGCTGACGGCCACGGCGCTCGGGCCGCCCAGCGGGTTGCTCTCGTGGATGCGGCGATGGCCGAACAAGGCGACCGGGCGACCCTCGGCGAAGATCCCCGAAACCCCCACGCCGTAGCCATTGATGAACTCCTGGATCAGGATCTCGGGGCTGGCCGTGAACTTCCGCCTGGCCTCGGCCAGCATTTCCTCACGTGAGTAGATGTAGACCGTGTTGCCGCCCCGGAGAATCCGGTCACTGCCGCTCGATTCGCTGCTGTTCGCCTTGATGATGGCCGGGAAGCGGATGTCTTCTTCGGCCAGGGCGGCCAGACCATCAGCCCTGACCAGATGGGAGCGGGGAACCCGGACACCCACCGATTCGGCCAGCGCCAGGGTGTTCTGCTTGTTGAAGAGCAGGGCGACCTGCTCGGAGGTGGGCGCCAGCAGCTCGGCGGCCAGCTCGTCCCGGTGAGGTAGCAAGGCCATGATGGCGGCTTCGGAAGTGGGAAAGACGAGGTCGGCGCCGAACCGGTCGATGTTATTGTTCACGTCGGCGATGAAACGCGGGATGTCGATGAACGGACTCGTGTAGACGAACTTCTCGGTACAGTAGCGAGAAAAGAGACTCATGTCCCAGCGGGTCTGGCCACCGACCACGAAGGGAATGCCGTGCGCGCCAAAGGACCTCACGCAGGCCAAGGTCCGCGAAGAGTAGCCGTCTAGCAGCATGAACTTCCGCCCGGCCCCGGCTTCTGAACCAATGGCGGCGGGTTTCATCTCGACGGTCCCCTCTTCTGGCCTGCCGGTCACCGTTTACTCAATCACGTCCTCCCACTTCTATCGGGTGGAAGGCCGGCAACCCTCAGCATTTCTTCACTCACCCGGCCATTCTACCAAGCTTTGGTTCTGGTTTCCACTTCGGCAAGAAAAGCTCCGGCAAGGAGTCAGGGATTACGCGCCTGGATCGTGAACACCGCCCCGGACTCCTGCCCGCCGACATCCAGCACCGCCGCCTGCTCCGGCACCACCTCGCCGGCCAGGATCAGATCGGCGAGCCGGTCCTGCACCTCGCGCTGGATGACGCGCTTGACCGGCCGCGCCCCGAACACCGGATCGAAGCCGAGGTCGGCCAGCTTGCTCACCGCCGCCGGGGTCCACTCCAGCCGGATCTCCTGCTCGGCCAGGGCGCGGTCCACCTTCGCCAGCTCCAGCTCGACGATCTTCTCGATCTGCTCGCGCGACAGGCTGCCGAACCTGACGACCCCGTCCACGCGGTTCAGGAACTCCGGGCGGAAGTGGTGGCTCAGCTCCTCGATGAGCTGCTTTTCGACCTCGCCCGCCTCCTCGCCCGAACCGCGCCGCGGCTCGAACCTCTCGTCCTGGCAAAGGTTGCTGGTCATCACCACCAGGCTGTTGCGGAAATCGACGACCCGGCCCTTGCCGTCGGTCAGGCGCCCGTCGTCCAGCAGCTGCAACAGGATGTTCATGACCTCGGGGTGCGCCTTCTCGACCTCGTCCAGCAGGATCACGCTGTAGGGATGCCGGCGCACCGCCTCGGTGAGCTGCCCGCCGGCCTCGTGGCCGACGTACCCGGGCGGCGCGCCGATCATCCGGGCCACGGAGTGACGTTCCATGTACTCGCTCATGTCCAGGCGCACCAGGTGGTTCTCGTCGCCGAAGAGCTGCTCGGTGAGCGCCTTCACCAGCTCCGTCTTGCCGACACCGGTAGGCCCCAGGAAGAGGAACGACCCCAGCGGCCGGTTGCGGTCGGTGAGCCCCGCCCGCGAGCGCCGGACGGTCCGGGCGACCTTCTCGACCGCGTGGTCCTGGCCGATCACCCGCTTCGTGATCCGTTTTTCGAGATCCCGGAGCTTGACCGCCTCGTCCTCGACGAGCCGCTGGGCGGGAATGCCGGTCCACTTCGCCACCAGGTAGGCGATGTCGTCCTCGTCCACCTCTTCCTTCAGCAGCGGACTCGTGCCCTGGATCTGCTGGAGCCGTTCGCGGGCCTTCTCGATCTCGGCTTCCTTGGCGGTCAGGCCGCCGTACTTCAGCTCCGAGGCGCGGCCGAGGTCGCCTTGCCGCTGGGCCGCCTCCATCTCCCGGCCGAGCCGCTCGAGTTCGCCCTGCAGCTTGCGGATGCCGTCGATGGCCTCCTTCTCCTCGCGCCAGCGGGCCTGGACCGCGGTCAGCTGGTCACCGAGCTCGTTGATCTGCCGGTCGATGACCTCGCGGCGGGCGACCGCGGTCCGGTCGGTCTCCTCGGCCAGGGCCAGCCTCTCCATCTCGAGCTGGTTCAGGCGCCGCTGCAGGTCGTCCACCTCGCCCGGCACCGAATCGATCTCCATGCGCAGCCGCGAGGCCGCCTCGTCCATCAGGTCGATCGCCTTGTCCGGCAGCATCCGGTCGCTGATGTAACGTTGCGACAGCTTCACCGCGGCGACCACGGCGCTGTCGGCGACCCGGATCCCGTGGTGGACCTCGTACTTCTCCTTCAGCCCGCGCAGGATGGCGATCGCCTGCTCGGTCGTCGGCTCCTCGACAAGCACCGGCTGGAAGCGGCGCTCCAGGGCCGGGTCGTTCTCGATGTGCCGGCGATACTCGTCGATCGTGGTCGCGCCCACGCAGTGCAGCTCGCCGCGCGCCAGGGCGGGCTTGAGCATGTTCGAGGCGTCCATCGCGCCCTCGGCGGCGCCGGCCCCGACCAGGGTGTGCATCTCGTCGATGAAAAGGAGGATCTCGCCTTCCTTCTCGGTGACCTCCTTGATCACCTTCTTGATGCGGTCCTCGAACTCACCGCGGTACTTGGTGCCGGCCAGCAGGGCGCCGAGGTCGAGCGCCATCACCCACTTCCCCTTCAGGCCCTCGGGCACGTCGCCCTCGATCAGGCGCCGGGCCAGACCCTCGACGACCGCGGTCTTGCCGACGCCCGGCGGGCCGATCAGCACCGGGTTGTTCTTGGTCCGCCGGCTCAGGATCTGGACAACCCGCCTGATCTCCTCGTCGCGGCCGATCACTGGGTCGATCTTGCCCTCGCGGGCGGCCGCGCACAGGTCGCGGGCGTAGCGGTCGAGGGCCGACTCCTGCCCGTCGCCCACCCCGCTCTCGTCGTCGCCCTGGTACTGCCGGTCCGCGCCGCTCAGCTCCAGCGCCCGGGCGACCTTCTCCGCGGTGACGTCGAAGGTCTGCAACAGGCTACCCGCGCGCCCGGTGTCCCCGGCCAGGGCCAGCAGCAACTCCCGGGTGCCGATCATGCCGCCTGACCGCTGCTTGGCCAGGGCCTGGGCCTCGAGCAACACCTTCTGCAGGTCGCGGCTCGGGTTGGGAACCTCCTTGGCGCCGACCGTGGGCAGGTTCTTCAGCTCCTGCTCCGCCGTGCGCGCGATCAGCCCGGGGTCCAGCTCCAGGCTTCGCAGCGCGGTGGAAGCGATGCCCGGCTCGCTCAGCAGCGCCCACAGCATGTGCAAGGTCTCCAGCTCGGCATTGCCCAGCTCGTAGGCCTTGTTCTGGGCCTTCTGGAGGATTTCCATGGCGTTGACGGTCCAGTTCTTCATCTCGATCTTCTCCCATTTCGAAGCCGTGGGGCCCGGGTACTGTCTCCGGGAATGCCCTGTTTTGGTTTTGCAGGTGGTGTGCCAGGGACGAGGAGTTCTCTTCAACCGGGCCGACGCCAGTAACGCTTTAACTTCATGGCAGTTATAAGATTCTGAGATTGGCGATCAAAAATTGCCGGGCCGAGCCGAGGGGTCTCCAGGCCTTGGTTCTGCCAAAATGGCATGTCATCTCCATGGGGGCTGTCTTCCGGGTCCAGGGAACGAGAAGGTTGAGGCCGGGAGATTGTGTCGGATTGCCCGGGGTTTTTGCCACGTGGCACAAATCGCCATAATCTCAATGAATACCGGCCGTTACATGAATCGAGTGACAATAATTCAAAAACTGCCCTGGGCCATGATTACTTGTACCGACAGCTTGAGGGCGGGTGAAGTCCGGGGGGGTATCAGGCGGAAATACCGTGCCGCTTCAGCCAGCGGTACAGGGTCTGGCGGGAGATGCCGAGCTGCCGGGCGGCCTCGGCCTTGTTGCCGCCGGTCTCCTCGAGCACGCGCTGCAGGCGGGCGCGGCCCGTCCCGGAGCCGGAATCGGAGCGGGCGGGTCCGGTCAGGTGGATGGCCTCCGGGCCGGCACCGACCCGGACCTCGGTCCTGCCCTCGGTCTCCAGGCTGATGTGGGCGCGGCGGGCCACCAGGATCACCTCGCGCACGTTGCCAGGCCACGGGTAACGCCGCAGGGCCTGGATGCTCTCGTTGTTGAAGAAGTGCCAGACCGTGACCTGCTGGCCGGAGAACTCGGAAAGGAAGTGCTGCAGCAGGGGAACGATGTCCTCGGTCCGCTCCCGGAGCGGCCGCAGGCCGACCTCCAGGACCTTAAGGCGGTAGTTCAGGTCCTGGCGGAACTTGCCCTCCTCGACCAGCCGGTCGAGGTTGGCGTTGGTGGCGGCCACCAGCCGGACGTTCGCCGATCTTTCGGCCGGATCGCCCAGGCGGTTGAAGGTGCCCTCCTGCAGGAGCCGCAGCAGCTTCGGCTGCAGGTCCAGCGGCAGCTCGCCGATCTCGTCGAGGAACAGGGTGCCGCCGTCGGCCTGGGCGACGTAACCCGGCTGGTCGTCCTCCGCGCCGGTGTAAGCTCCCTTGTGGTGGCCGAAGAACTCCCGTTCGAAGAGGGTGCCGGGAACCGCTGGGCAGTTCACCGCCACGAAGGGGCCGTCGCGCCGGGTGCTGAACTGATGGATGCGCCGGGCGATCAGCTCCTTGCCGGTTCCGGTCTCGCCGGTCACCAGCACCGGCTCGTCGAAACCGGCATACGACTCGCTCTGCAGCAGGGCCGACCGCATGGCCGCCGAAACCGCGATCACCTTCGCCCCCGCTTCCGCCTCGGCGGGGGAGATGATCCCCGCCCGCCGGTCCTGGGCGCCCACTTCGCCGAGGTGCCGCCAGGCGAGACTCGAAACGACCCGGTCCGCCTCCTGGTTCCAGAACGGGATGTCCAGATCCTGGAAGACCTGCTGGGCCGCGAGGGCATGCTTGAGGGACTGCTCGAGCAGTCCCGCCGGGACCTTCTTCTTACCCGAGCCGGCCCGGGCCTCGAACAACCGGGCGCCCACCAGATGGGTGATGCCCAGTTCGTGCCGGGCCTTGATGCTCTCCAGGAAGGCGACCGAATCCTCGACCAGCCGCCCGGCCTCGCGCCAGTCCCGCTTGCGGGCGGCGGCCAGGGCCAGACAGCGCAGGATGACACCCTCCTCGAACCGGTCACCGAGCCTGGTGGCCAGCTTCCGGGCCTTCTGCAGCACCCTCACCGCGGCTTCGGCCTGGTCCAGCAGCTCGAGGCACTCGCCGTCGCGCCGCAGCAGCTCCATGATCAGGTCGCCCTCCGGGGCGATCTTCCCCGCCACGGCCATCCCGCGCGCGTAGTAGCGGCGGGCCTCGCGGGGCTTGCCCTCATCCCGCAGGACGTCGCCGAGAAACTCCAGGGCCAGGCACTCCTCGCGGGGCAGGCGACGGTCGGTGGCCAGGGTGTAGGCAGCCATCAGGTTGCTGCGGGCGTCCGCGAAATCCCTTTGCAGGCGGGAGACGTTGCCCAGGGCGATCCGGGCGCGGCAAAGCAGGTTGGGAGAGTCGATGTCGTCATGAGCCTCGACTGCTCGTTCGAGGTACCGGCGCGCCTCCCCGTAGTCTCCCTTCTTGTAATAAGCGAGACCGATGTTCAGGTAGTTGTCACCAATCCTCCGGGGCAGGCCGAGTTCGCGGTTTATCTCCAGGCTCTCGTGCAGCCACCTCAGCGAGCCCTGATACCGGGACTGCTGGAATAGGATGATGCCGAGGGCGTTGCAGGCCTCCGCCTGCTCCTGCCTCTTCTGCTGCGCCTTGAAGAAGGCGTAGGCCGACCGGCAGTCGGCGAGCGCCTCGGGGTGCTGGCCCAGTGCCCGGTGGGTGGTGCCGCGCAGGAACAGGAACTCCGCCAGCAGCGGATGAAGCCGGCCGGAATAGCGTTCGATGTAGGATCCGGTCCGGTCGATGACGTCCTGGTACTGCCCCTCGCTCCACCTGATCCAGAGTTCGATGAGGTGGGCCTCGGGATCGTCCGGGGGCAACAGCCCGTCCGCAACCGCGCTGCGCAGCCAGTTCCGGCAATCGTCGTACCGGCGAAGCTGATGGAGATTGAGGGCCGCCAGGATCGCGCCGTCGCGAATACTGGGGGCCGAGCCCGCTGCCTGGTCCTCGGCCGGCTGGCCGAGGGCCTCCTGCACGGTGGTCAAGGACTCATCGAAGCTTTGCTTCTGATACAGCCGCTGCGCTGAATCAAAAAGTTTCTCATCGATCCTTAACCGAAAGGCAGGGAGCGGGCCTTCCGGGAAAGCCTGGTTTTGCATGAAGGAGCCTCTCTTGATTCCCGCCTCATCGGGCTCTCGTGCAATCGATAACTTGCGGCCCCAGGAAGAAGGGGATTGTCGGGCCGCCGACGAAACCAAACCTGAACAGAATCAACACCGGCAGTGACCGGCTACCCCTGTCAGGTCCCGCGGGGGGTGCAGGTCGACCGAGCCAGTCCATCTCTCCGCCTTCGATGGGATCGATCTCGCCATCGGCGGGGTCCTTCTCGTCCTTGCGCTCTCCGCCCACCGGATCACCAGAGGTGTGCTGGCCGCCGGTCGGTATGAACACCGGCCGGGCAATAGCGGCCACCGGGGATTCCAGGAGGAACACAAGGGCCAGAAGCAGGACCATGGCCCCGTACCATCTGCGCCTTGAAAAGAGACTTGAACGATTCATATCCGTGCTCCGGAGAAAAAGGAGGTTTCCCTTCCCAACAACGACTTCGCCTACTAACCCGCGACGGGCTGGAAAAACACCCTGCTCGGGGTCCCCCAAGACACGCATGCCTCGAATGAATATATGGAGACGCCGAGGAGGGGGGAAGAGGGGCCCAATCATTTTCCCGGGCGGATATCCCGGCCTGGCCGCGCCTCCCGGCGATCCAGACCGGATGTTACACCCGTCGCGTTTTGTTCGGAGTTGTGACACTTTTTTTGCACATGGCTCGGCGGCGCGACGCGTTCCCGTAGCTCTGAGACGTTCCGCCGGGTGTAACATTTGAATGACCCTTGCCGCCGGCGATCGCCGAACAGCTTGGCCTGCAACCGATTACGGGTTGATCCGGGAGTTTGGCATCCGTCATGCAAGGGCGGGGGGCAGTCACGTAGCCTATTTCCCCCCCAAGCAGCGTGGCGGCAGGGAGCAGCGAGGCGGGACTGTCTGACCCATGCAGTCCCGCCTAATCTTTTCCGATCCTGGCTTGAGAGCGCCTGGCAAGTGGGTCGTCTCAGAAGGTCTGGGTCCGAGGGGTGGGCCCGGAAGGAACCGGGCTAGTCAGCCGACGGTTCTGCCGGGACCTCGAAGCTGTCGAAGAAGCGGATGTACTCCGGGGCCGCGAACAGATTGCCGG
>CAZAHC010000125.1:0-9359 GCA_964484595.1 uncultured Fibrobacteraceae bacterium
CAGCCGCTACGACCCGGCCACCGGGAAAATCCGACGCTTCCAGGCGGACGCCTCCGCGCCGGACAGCCTGAGCAACGAGAATGTCAACGCCATTGTCGTCGACGCGGCGGGGACGGTCTGGGTGGCCACCGATGCCGGTCTGAACCGGTTGCACCCACAGTCCGAGACCTGGACCTCGTATCGCCACGATCCCAGGAATCCCGCCAGCCTGGCCGACGACCGCGTTCTCTCCCTTCTGGTGGATCGCTCGGGGATCCTCTGGATCGGAACGGCCGGCGGGCTGGACCGGCTCGACCTGGCGGCGATTCCCGGCCGGGTCGAGCTGGTGGGGGATAATGTTACTCCCCGGTTCCGGCGTCTCCGTCACGATCCCGCCGATCCGCACAGCCTGAGCGCCGGCGGGGTCCGGGCCCTGCTGGAAGATGAGGAAGGGACCCTCTGGGTGGGCACCGACGGCGGGGGCCTGAACCGCTACGACAAGTCCACTGGGTCATTCACCCGTTACCGGAATGATCCGGATGACCCCGGCAGTCTGAGCAACAACCGGGTGATTGCCCTCTGCGAGGACGGGGTCGGCAATTTCTGGGTCGGCACCCGCGGTGGCGGTCTGAACCGGCTGGACAGGCAGACGGGCAGGTTCGTCACCTTCCGAAACGACCCTCAGGATCCGACCAGCCTCGGCCAGGATCATGTCTTCGCCCTCCTGGCCGACGCCTCCGGGGTGCTCTGGATTGGAACCTACGGGGGCGGTGCCAACAAGATCCTCCTGGAGAACAAGCCGTTCGTCACCCACAGCCACGATCCGGAGGATCCGGGGGCTCTGGGCCACGACATCGTCTGGACGCTGTGCGAGGACCGCGCGGGTCTGCTCTGGGTGGGCACCCATGGGAGCGGCCTCGACTGTCTGGACCGATCGCAGGGCCGCATTACCCATTACCGGTCCAGCTCCGACGACCCCCACGGCCTGAGCAGCAACATCGTCCGGAACGTCTTCGAGGATCACGCCGGCGCCCTCTGGATCGGCACCCATGGCGGCGGCCTCAACGTTCTCGATCGCCAGACCGGCCGGTTCGCGAGCTACCAGGAAAACCCCGCCGATCCGCACAGCCTGAGCTGCAACGAGATCCGCTCTATCTACGAGGATCGATCGGGCGTGCTCTGGATCGGAACCTACGGGGGCGGGCTCGAGGAGTTCGACCGGGAGTCGGGGACCTTCACTCATCATCGCGCCGAACCCGAGGATCCGACCACCCTGAGCAACGACATCGTGCGGACCATCTTCGAGGATCCCGACGAGGCCGGCGAGGTGCTCTGGGTCGGTACCGAGGGCGGCGGGCTGAATCGCCTCGACCGGCGCCGCGGCACCTTCAAGCGCTACCGGAACGTCCCGGACGACCCGACTAGCCTCAGCGAGGATCACGTGTTCTCGATCCACGAGGACCGGGCCGGGAACTTCTGGATCGGGACCTTCGCCGGGGGCCTGAACCGGTTCGACCGCGAGGCCGAGGTCTTCACCAGCTACTCGACCGAGGACGGCCTGCCGAGCAACGCGATCTACGGAATCCTGGAGGACGAGCTCGGCTGCCTGTGGCTCAGCACCAACCACGGCCTGTCGCGGTTCGATCCCCGTGGCGAGATCTTCAGGAACTACGACGCCCGGGACGGTCTGCAGAGCAACGAGTTCAACGGCGGCGCCTATCATCGGAGCCAGTCGGGCGAGATGTTCTTCGGGGGGATCAACGGCTTCAACGCCTTCTTCCCCCGGGAAATCGTGGACAATCCGCACCAGCCGTCGGTGGTGATCACCGACCTGCAGATCTTCAACAAGTCGGTCGAGATCGGGGCCGAGATCGGCAACTCGGTCGTCCTGACCCGCGCCATCACCGCCACCGACGCCGTGGAGCTGTCCTTCCGGGAAAAGATCTTCACCTTCGAGTTCGCCGGCCTGCACTACGTCTCGCCCCAGCAGAACCGTTACGCCTACATGATGGAGGGTTTCGAGGAGGACTGGAACTACGTGGGTGACAGGCGCTTCGCCACCTACACCAGCCTGCCGCCGGGCGAGTACACCTTCCGGGTGAAGGCGGCCAACAGCGACGGGATCTGGAACGAGCAGGGCGCGTCCCTGCAGCTCACCGTGACGCCGCCGTTCTGGCAGACGGCCTGGTTCCGGATCGCCGGCCTGGGGTTCGTCTCCGGTCTCGTGCTGGCCGCGCACCGCCTGCGGACCAGGTCGATCCGGCGGCGGAACCGGCGCCTGCAGAACGAGCTGGCCATGCGCCGGAAGGCCGAGGAGGCGATGCGCCAGGCGATGGTGGCCGCGCGGAACGCCAACCAGGTCAAGAGCGAGTTCCTGGCCAACATCAGCCACGAGTTCCGCACCCCCATGAACGGCATCATCGGCATGACCAACCTGGCCCTCCAGGACGACCTCACCCCGGAGCTGCGGGAATACCTCGAGGTCGTCCAGTCGTCGGCCGGGTCCCTCTTCGACATCATGAACAACCTGCTCGACTTTTCCCGCATCGAATCCGGCAGCCTCGATCCCGATCGCATCAATTTCAACCTGCCGAACCTGCTGGCCGACGTCACCGAACCCCTGCGTAACCAGGCGTGGGACAAGGGCCTCGAACTCGAGGTCGAACTGGCGCCGGACCTGCCGGCGAGCCTGATGGGCGATCAGACCTGCCTGCAGCAGGTACTCAAGCAGGTGATCGGCAACGCCATCAAGTTCACCGAGCAGGGCGGGGTCACCGTCCGGGTTTCCCGGGAGCGGACCGAAGGCGAGGAGGCGCGGCCGGCCCTGAGGCCCGACTCCCGCGCCGGAAACGGAGACGACTCTCGCGAGCGGGTCCGCCTGCAGTTCAGTGTCCGGGATACCGGCATCGGCATTCCCGAGGAGAACCTGGAGACGATCTTCGAGAGCTTCCGCCAGGTCGACGGCTCCTTCACCAGGACCCACGGCGGCACCGGCATCGGCCTTTCCATCTGCCGGAAGATGCTGCGCCTGATGGACGGTTCGATCCGGGTGGAGAGCGAGCTGGGCAAGGGCAGCACCTTCCACCTCTCGGCCGGGTTCCTGCTCGGCGCCCTGGAGGACCGGGGTCGCGCCGCCGAAACCGATCCCGGAGAACTCGCGGCGGATACCGGGGTGGAGATACCGGCCACCGAGCAGCCAGCGGTGGGCGGCGAGGCGACCGCGAGCCGGCGGATCCTGCTCGTCGAGGACATGCCGCTGAACCAGCGGGTCGCCAGGGGCATCCTCGAGAAGGCGGGCCATCAGGTGGCCGTGGCCGCCAACGGCGAGGAGGCCCTGAACCTGCTGGAGGAGGCCCACTTCGATCTCGTGCTGATGGATATCCAGATGCCGGTGATGAACGGCTTCGAGGCCACCGAACGGATCCGCAGCTCGGAATCGGCGATCAGGGACCTGCCCATTATCGCCCTGACCGCCCACACTCTCGAGGGGGACCGGCGCCGTTGCCTGGATGCCGGCATGGACGGTTACGTGCCGAAGCCGGTCAAGTCCAAGGTGCTTTACCGGACAATCGACAGGGTGCTCGAAATGAAGTGCGCCTGTTGAACTCTCCTGGCCGATATCTGACTAAAGCAGACCGGTATTCAGGGCGATAATGCAGCAGCGAAAGGAGAGTTCATGAAGGGTGTCATCAACAAGGGAATCCAGGAACTGGTGGAGAGCCGTTTCGGAGGAGAGGCGTGGCTGAAGGTCAAGGAACTCGCCGACTGCAACGAGCCCTTCTTTGCCGTCAGTGAAGACTACCCCGACGAGATGACGGTGGCCCTGGTCGGGGCCGTCGCCCAGGTGGCCGACCTGGATCCCGAGACGGTGATGATCGAGTTCGGCAAGTACTGGGTGGCCGAGGTCGGCGCCAGGTGCTACCCCTCCTTCTACAAGCTGGCCGGATCGACGCCCCGCGAGTTCCTGCTCAGCATGACCCGGGTCCACGATCAGGTCACGTGCTACCTCGAGGCGGCCACCCCGCCGCGTTTCACGTACGAGGAGCTGCCTTCGGGTCAGCTGCTCATGCACTATCACTCGCAGCGGGGTCTGTGTGCGGTGCTGCACGGGTTGATCCTGGGCGTGGGAATCCATTTCGGCCAGGAACTGCAGGTCAGGGAGACGGCCTGCATGAAGAAGGGTGATCCTCACTGCACCATGGAGGTCACCTTCCCGTGACCAGTCCCGAGAATCAGGTAAGCCTCGACCTGGAGCAGTTGCATCGCCTGTTCCCGTTCTGCCTGCGCTGGAATGACGACCTGATCATCGACTGGGCCTCCGAGGCGATCCGGCGCCGCCATCCCGACCTGGTCGGCCTGGCCGTCCCGGATATCCTGGAACTCGCGGGGGAAGACGCCGAGTGGACCCCGGACCTGATCGCCGCCCGGTTCGCCGACGACCAGACAGTGGGCCTGGTCCTGCCGTCCTGCCGCGTCAGCCTCAAGGGATTACCCCTGCGCACGGCCGGCGGCACGATCCTGGTCGCGCGCCCGGTGGGCAAGGATCCCTCCCTGCTGGCGGATCTGTCCTTTGCGGACCTGCCGTCCGATTCCTACCTGATCGACTACCTGACCGTCAGGGACGAGCTCCAGGCTTCCCTGGCCGATGCCGCCCAGGCCATCGCCGCGTTGAAGCTGCGCAACGTCGAGCTCGAGGCCGCGCGGGAAAGCCTGGAGCGGGAGATCACCGAGAGACGAACCGCCGAGGAAGCCAATCGCGCCAAGAGTGAATTCCTGGCCAACATGAGCCACGAGATCCGCACGCCCATGAACGGTATCGTCGGCATGACCGAGATCGTCCTGGGGACCGAGCTGACCGACATCCAGCGCAACTATCTGCAGATGGCCATGACCTCGGCCGAGTCGCTGCTGCAGGTGCTGAACGACATCCTCGACTTCTCGAAGATAGAGGCCTCTCGCCTCGAGTTCGAGGAGGTGGAGTTCAACCTGCGCGAGTGTCTGGGGGATGCGATCAAGGGGCTGGCCGTGTGCGCCCAGATGAAGAACCTCGAGCTGGCCTGCCACGTGCCGGCGGACGTGCCGGAAGTCCTGGTGGGCGATCCCGGCCGTCTGCGCCAGATCATCGTCAACCTGGTGGGCAACGCCATCAAGTTCTCCGAGGAGGGCGAGGTCGTCGTGCGCGTGCAGCGCGAAACGGGCCCCGCCGACCTCGCCCCGCTGCTCATCTCGGTGATCGACCAGGGCATCGGCATCCCGCCGGAGAAGCAGGAAGTCATCTTCGAGGCCTTCTCGCAGGCCGACACCTCGACCACGCGCAAGTACGGGGGAACCGGGCTCGGGCTGGCCATCTGCGCCAAGCTCGTCTCACTGATGGGCGGCGAGATCGGCCTGGAAAGCGAATCGGGCCGCGGCAGCGAGTTCTTCTTCCGCCTGACGTTTCCGGTGGGGAAGGCCGGAGCGGCCAGGACAACCCTCGGCCAGGAGGACCTGGCGGGCAAGCGGGTCCTGGTGGTCGACGACACGCCGGCCAACCGCGAGATCCTCGGTGATCTGGTCCGGCAGTGGGACATGATCCCGACGATCACCGAGGGGGTGACCCAGGTCCGGTACCTGCTCGAGGAAGATCCCAGACATCCCGCCTGGGACCTGGTCCTGCTGGATCGGGTGATGCCCGATGGCGACGGGCTGGAACTGGCGCGGGAGCTGCGCGACCACGTGGCCACCCGGGACGCCCGCATCATCATGCTGACGTCCGCCGACGGGGTCCGCGACGCTGGTGAATCCGCTCGCAAGTTCATCGATACCACCCTGGTCAAGCCGGTCAAGCAGTCCGAGCTGCTCGAAGCCGTTCTGGACGTGCTGCAGGTGGCGACGGCGCCACGGGAGGAAACCCTTGATCTCTCGCAGTCGACACGGCCGGAGGTCGCCGTGCCATTGCAGGTCCTGCTGGCGGAGGACAACGCCTTCAACCAGATCTTGGCCGCCAGGATGCTTGAGAAACTCGGCAACGAGGTGACCGTGGCCTGTAACGGCGTCGAGGCGCTGGACCTGCTGGCCGGGAGCGCTTTCGACGTGGTGATGATGGATGTCCAGATGCCGGAGATGGATGGCCTGGAGGCCACCAGCGAGATCCGCGGGCGGGAGACCGGAACCGGCGCCCATCTGCCCATCGTGGCCATGACCGCCCATGCGATGCAGGGGGACCGCGAACGCTTCCTCGCCGCCGGCATGGACGAGTACGTCGAGAAGCCCATCAGCAGCGATGCCCTGGCCGAGGCACTGGGCCGGCTGGTCGCCCGGGGACTGATCCCAGTTGGCGAACCCCTGGAAGTCGGTTAATCCAGGCTAGCGGGCCACGACGATCGGCCGCGAGACGGCGCCTCCCCCACCAGCACTCCTGGCAACGCAATGGTACACTCCTGAAGCGGCCCGGCGGCCGTCGCTCGTCCGGCCGTCCCAGCTCGCCCTCAGCTCGAGGTCACCGTTCCTTTCCGCCGCCAGGAGGGCGACGCGCCGGCCGCGAAGATCGAATATGGCAAGATCATACTTTTCGCCGGCGAACCGCTCGGGCAAGCGCAGGAGGATCGGGGCGCCCGGGGGGTAAGGATTGGGAACGGAGAGATTCAACCCCGCCGCCTCCGGGTTGACGGGACCGGCGGGATCGTCCCCGGCGGACAGGCCCGCCGAATACCAGGCGGTGAGGACATCCTCGGCCGGTTTTTTGTGGGGTGAGTAGCCGTCGTCGGTCGGTCCGCCCTGGTCGGGGTCGGTGAACCAGCACCACCAGAGGTAGCCGCGGAAGTAAGGTTTGGTCCAGAAGGTCTGGAAAGCCGCCTCGTAGCAGTCGGCCTGCTCCTGGAGATCCACCACCCCCGGCGTTCCCCAGAGCCACGGGTGCATGTTGGCCCCGTCCACGCTGCGGTAGCCGATCTCGGTGAAAAGGACCGGCATTCCCAGCAGCTGGCTGAAGGCCGAGATCTGGGCCTCGTGGGGTTCCCAGGCGGCCAGGAGTTCCTCGAGGGTCGGGTCGTACAGGTCGGTGAGATCGAAGTAGGCATCGATGCCGATCAGGTCGAGCCAGGGCCAGAAGGTAACATTATCGAAGTTGTCGAAGTTGGCGGCGTAGGTGATGTCTCCCGGGAACAGGCTCCTGACCGCGGAGATCACCGCTGACCAGTCACTGGTCCGCGAGACGGTCTGGCAGAGCTCGCAGCCGACACAGAACTCGTCCACGCCGGCGGCAGCCGCGAGGGCCGCGTAATAGGTGATGAAGCTGGTGTAGCTGGCGAACCAGGCGGCCCACTCCAGCTCGGTCCCGAAGCTGATGGTGCCTCGCCAGGCATCGTTCTGGCAGTCGACGTGGGGTTTGAGCATCACCTTGAGGCCCAGATCGGCACAGCGGGCGATCACCCGCAGCAGCCCCGCATCGGACGGCGTCCGCAGGGGATCCCGGTAGATGTCGGTCGAGTGCTCGGTGTCCTGGTACCAGGTGACCAGCAGGCCCAGCCATTCGGTGTTGGTTTCGGCCAGCAGGGAAAGGGAGGAATCGGAATCGGCGCTGTCGTAGAAATCATGCCACCAGCTCACGTAGGTCATGCCCTGGTGGAACTCGTTGCTGTCCGCAGGTTCGGCACCCGGGATCGATACCGGCAAGGAGGCGAGGGCGAGCACCGTGGCGAGGACGAGGCCCGCCCCGCGGCGCCGGAGCAAATGATGAATCCTGGCGGGCATGACAATTTCCTTGAGAAGGGGCGGCCGGGCGGGGCGCGGTCAACGAACCTTCGCCTACTGCTGGGCCCTTCGATATTCCTCGTACCGGTTTTCGTTGCGCCGCCAGTCGATCAGGCCGAACAGGACCCCCGCAACCGCCGCGACCAGCAGGTTCTCGCGCAGTTCGCCGACCAGGCGAACCCAGTCCCTGCCCTCAAGGAAGTAGTCGATCACGCTGATGGCGACAAAAACGCCGCAGATCCTGGGGATGCAGAAGACGCCGAGGCCCCAGCGGCGCTTTTTCTCCCATTTCCTGGCCTGGGTTTCGTCCATGTGGCTGCTCCCGGTTAAAGCCTCGCCCGCCACCATAACACACTGATACCCGCGGTGAAAATGGCCGGCCCGCTCCACCCGGCTATAACCGGCGGCAGCACGTCGATACGCCCCAGCGCCAGGAGACCCGCATTCACGACGTGATAGACCAGCAAGGCGGCCAGGGCGCGGCCGAATCCCACGAAGACGGTGCTACGCCGGGGCGAGGCAGCCAGGGGGATTCCGACCAGGACGGCCAGGAGGTTCAGGAATGGATAGGCGTTGCTGGCGTGTCTTTCGGTCGCAGAATCAGCCGGGGAATTCACCCCCAGCAGCCGCAGCGTTCCCGACAGGGCCACTGCCGCAACCGCCACCAGGAGAACCGACCGCAGGATCTGAAAGGTCGACTGCCCCGCCACCCTCAAGGCAGTAAGCTCCTGGTAGCGGGCCAGGTTGCCGACGGTGAAGAGCGTGGCCAGCAACAAAGCCAGCGGCAACGCGAGGTCGAGGAAGGCAAGTAACAACAAGACGGTGGCCGACAGGACATCCAGCAGGGGTGGGGCCGGGCCGGAAAACCGATCCACGATCCCGGGCAGGCCGACGACGAGCTGCACGACCACCAGGACGGCCAGCGACCGGACCAGGTTCTGCAGGAATCCCTTCAGTAAGTGGTGGTGATATGAAGTCATGTACTTGTGTTCCGGGCCGCCCCGGCCAGCGGTCAGGCGCTGGAATCCTGGGCAACCCTGATGACCACCTTGCCCTGGACGCCCCCCTCGCCGAAATAGCGGAGGGCATCCGGGGTCTCGCTCAGGGGGTAGCATCTGTCCACGAGAGGCTTCACTTTTCCGGCCTCGAGAAGCTTCTTCAGGAAGTTCAGGTCCTGCTTGTTGGGCTGGGACACGCCCAGGTTGAAAACCTTCTTGCTCACGAGGGATGAGATCAGTGGTCCGAGGAACATGGACGGGAAGACCTGGGCCGGGGTTCCTCCGGTGACCACCAGGGCTCCTTCGGGTTTCAGGGCCCGCTTGTAATCCCGGATCGAGTGATACCCGTTGGCGGCGAGGATGAGATCGTAACGAGGCTCTTGCCGGGTGAAATCCACCTTCGTGTAGTCGATGCAGAGATCGGCTCCCGCCGAGCGGGCCGTTTCCATCTTGGCCGGACTGCACACGGCAGTCACTTCGGTATCGAACGACCTGGCGATCTGGATGGCGAAGGTGCCGACTCCCCCGGAGGCGCCGTTGATCAGGACCTGCTGGCCGGGCTGGATCCGGCCCCGGCGCAGGCCCTGCCAGGCGGTGTGTTTCCCATCAGACTCAGTCAGACACGGTCAAGCCCTGACTTAATGGAGACTC
>CAZAHC010000126.1:0-9289 GCA_964484595.1 uncultured Fibrobacteraceae bacterium
CCTACACCCGCTGGAACCCCAGGACGAATGCCTGGCCTACTGGGACGGGGACATGCAACGGCACGACGCCGGCTGGGTATCCGGGGACGAGAACCTGCCGGTTTTCGGCTTCAACAGCGGGCCGATCCGGATGGACGAGGGCTCCTGGGGAGCCGTGAAGAACCTCTTCCGGTAGCTGGGAAATGGCCTGGGAAATGCCGTTCAGATAATGAGAACACATTTCAAATATAAAGGATGATTTCGCAAGGTTGATTTACTACATTTCCTCTACTTCACCGATGGGCTGGCGCTGATTACGGAGGGATGAAGCGACCTGGATCCAGGGACTCGTCCCTTGCGTCTGACGCGCCTCTCGACTTTGTACCGCCGGACCAGTGGCGGGACCGTCGCCGCTGACCGGCAATCGCCCGGGAGAGGACGCGGCCATGCGCTACTGGCGAGTGCCCCTGGACGTCCACGAGATCAAGATCCCCCGGGGCGAGATCCACCTCATAGTCGACCGTTGCAAGGGCTGCGAATTCTGCGTCGAGTTCTGCCCGCGCGAGGTCCTGCAGATGTCCACCGAGTTCAACGTCAAGGGTTACCACTACCCTGAAGTGCTCAAGCCCGAACTCTGTGTCGAATGTGATCTGTGCGAGGTGATCTGCCCCGATTTCGCGATCTTCTGCCTGCCCGAGGCGGAAGAGGAATCAACTGCGGAGGAGGTCGTCGATGGCGCGAGCTGACCCCAAGTGCGTCCTGACCGGCAGTCATTACCTGGACGGCGACCACGGCTGCACGGAGGGTGCCATCGCCGCCGGCTGCAACTTCGTCGCCGGGTATCCGATCACTCCCTCGACCGAGGTCGTCGAGCGTTTCGCCCGCCGCATTCCCACCGTGGGCGGCACCTTCATCCAGATGGAAGACGAGATCGCCTCGATCACCGCGGTCCTCGGCGCCACCTGGGCCGGCGGCAAGGCCATGACCGTGACCTCGGGCCCCGGTTTCAGCCTGATGATGGAGAACATCGGCCTGGGCGCCATGCTCGAGACCCCCTGCGTGGTGGTCAACGTGCAGCGGGGCGGGCCCTCGACCGGTCTGCCGACCATGGTCGGGCAGGCGGACATCATGCAGGCACGGTGGGGCTCGCACGGTGATTACGAGATTATCGCTCTCGCTCCCCAGTCGCCGCAGGAGGCGTTCACCCTGACCATCGAGGCGTTCAATCTCTCGGAGAAGTACCGGACGCCGGTGATGGTCATGCTTGACGAGTGCGTCGGGCACATGACCGAGAAGGTCGTGATTCCCGAGGCCGACGAGATCGAGGTCATGCCCCGGACCCGGACCGAGAAGAAGATCGGCGAGTACCTGCCCTTCGAGTACGGCGAGGACCTGATCCCGCTCGGGATGGCTCACGCCGGCGAGGGCCACCGCTATCACATCACCGGTCTGACGCACGACGAGCGGGGTTATCCGGTGATGGCCGCCGACGCCCAGGACGTGCTCGTCCGTCGGCTCTGCGACAAGATCCGCAACGCCGCCGCCGACATCGTCATGCTCGAGGAGGATCAGATCGACGGGGCCGAGATCATCGTGATCTCTTACGGCATCACCTCCCGGGTCAGTCGCGCCGCCATCGACGGCGCCCGGGCCAACGGGGTGAAGGTGGGCAGCATCAGGCTGCTGACCGTCTGGCCGTTCCCGGAGACGCGCATCAGGGAGCTGGCGGGCCAGGTGAAGGCCTTCGTCGTGCCCGAGATCAACTACGGGCAGGTGACCCTCGAGGTCGAACGCTGTGCCGCCGGCCAGGCGCCGGCGATTCTCGTTCCCCACATGGGGGGCAGCGTACACCAGCCGGCCGATATCCAGAAGGCGATCGAGGAGGCGGCGCGATGACCGACATGCACGCAACCCAGCACCCGATGGAACGTCTGCTGCGAGCCGACCGGCTGCCGCACATCTGGTGCGCCACCTGCGGGATCGGCACGGTCGTGAAGTGTTTCGCCGACGCGGTGGACCGCTCGGAGATCCCGTACGAGAACTTCGCCATCGTGTCCGGTATCGGTTGCACCGGCCGGGTGGCGGGCTATCTCAAGCTCGACTCCTACCACACCACCCACGGGCGGCCCGTGCCCTTTGCCACCGGGTTGAAGCTGGCCAACCGCAACCTGAAGGTGGTCGTGTTCAGTGGCGACGGCGACCTGGCCGCCATCGGCGGCAACCACCTGATCCACGCCGCCCGCCGCAACATGGACCTGACCATCGTCTGCGTGAACAACTTCATCTACGGCATGACCGGCGGGCAGGTGGCGCCGACGACGCCCTACACCGCCAACACCTCGACGACGCCGCACGGCGCCTACGAGCCGCCCTTCAACCTGCCCCGGCTCCTGGAGGCCTGCGGCGCGTGCTACGTGGCACGCTGGACGTCGTTGCACGTGCGCCGGCTGACCAACTCGCTGACCGAGGCCTTGCTCAAGCCGGGGCTCTCGTTCGTCGAGGCGATCGCGCCCTGCTCCACGCTCTACGCGCGGCGCAACCGGCTCGGCTCGGGCTACGATCTGATGAAGTTCTACCACGACAACAGCGAGATCCAGCACGGCGCCGACGTGCGCGAGGTCGACATCGGCTACCAGTCCAAGATCACCGTGGGCAAGTTCATCGACCGCGATCGTCCAACCTGGCACGAGCTCAGTGACCGGCAACATCTGGCCACGCTGGGGGAGAAGTATTACCGCCACGCAGAGATGGAGGCGGCCAAAAACGGAGAGAAGACGCATGCCAAGGCGTGAATTGCGGATCACCGGCTACGGTGGACAGGGAATCATCCTGACCGGCTACATCTTCGGCAAGGCGGCGGCCATCTATGATGACAAGCACTCGACGATGACGCAGAGCTTCGGCCCGGAGGCCAGGGGCAGCGCCTGCGCGTCGGCCCTCGTCATCGACGACGAGGTCATCGCTTACCCTTACCTGCGGGAGACCGACTTCCTGATCGCCCTCTCGCGGGAGGGGTACGAGAAGTACGAGCCGCAACTGAGAGAGGACGGCGGGATTCTCGTCTACGACCAGGACCTCGTCGAGCCCAGGGAGGCGCGGGGGTCGATCCAGATGCACGGCATCCCGGCCGCCCGCATCGCCGAGGACCTGGGCAAGCGCATCGTGCAGAACATCGTGGTGGTGGGCTTCGCGACCGCCATCACGGAGATCGTCACCAAGGAAGCGGCCAGAAAGGCGGTGGAATCTTCGGTCCCGGAAACGCTTGTCGACCTGAACCTTCAAGCCTTCGAGAAGGGATATGAGTACTTCAAGCACTAGAGGGGTGCTGGTGATCGGGAGCGGGATCGCGGGGATCCAAACTTCCCTCGATCTGGCCAAGGCCGGTTTCCAGGTTCACCTGGTGGAGCGGACCCCGTCGATCGGCGGCCGCATGAGCCAGCTGGACAAGGTCTTCCCGACGGTCGACTGCTCGATCTGAATTCTCGGCCCCTTGATGATGGATGCCGGTCGGCATCCCCTGATCGAGCTGCATACCCTGTCCGAGTTGATCGGACTCGACGGAAGCGCCGGAGCCTTCCAGGCGCAGGTGCGCGAGATGCCGCGCTACGTCGATCCGGATCTCTGCGTCGCCTGCGGCCTCTGCAGCGAGACCTGTCCGGCGGTGCGTCCCAACCCCTACGACGTGGGGCTGAAGGCCGTCAAGGCCATCGACCGGCCCTTCCCGCAGGCAGTCCCCGCCGCCTACCACATCGACAAGGAAGCCTGCCTCAACGACGACTTCATCTACTGCGAGCGGTGCGCCAAGGCGTGCGAACCCAAGGCGATCAACTACGACGACCTGCCGCGTGACGTCACGCTCGAGGTCGGCGCCGTGGTGGTGGCCACCGGGTTCGACGAGCTGGATCCCCGCGAGCTGCTGGCCTTCGGCTACGGCCGCGCCCCCAACGTTTTGACCGGCCTGGAGTTCGAGCGACTGCTCAACGCCACCGGCCCCACCAAGGGCCGCGTGCTGCGACCATCGGACCATGAAGTGCCCAGGCGGATCGTCTTCGTGCAGTGCGTCGGTTCCCGGGGCGAGGGCGGGCGCTCCTACTGCTCCCGCTACTGCTGCCTGAACTCGGTCAAGGCCGCCCACCTGGCCCACGAGCACGAGTCCGGCATCGACGAGTGCACGCTTCTCTACACCGACATGCGGGCCGCCGGCCGCGGCTTCGATGCCTTCGTCGAGCGCAGCCTCGACCGCGACGACATCTCCTACCTGCGCGGCCGCCCGGCCAAGGTCCAGGAAGACGCCGCGAGCGGGGATCTGACCCTCTGGGTGGAGGATTTCCGCAGCGGCCGGCCCCAGCAGATCACCGCCTCGATGGTGGTGCTGTCGACCGCGGCCCTGCCGGCGCGCGGCACGCCCGAGCTGGCCGGTATTCTCGGCGTCGATCTGGATGACCAGGGCTTCTTCCGGCGGCGGGACATCGAGCGCGCCCCCGCCGAGACCACCCGCGAGGGCGTCTTCGTGGCCGGCAGCGCCGGCTCGCCCGCCATCATCCCTGAGTGCGTGGCCCAGGCCTCGGCGGCGGCCACCGAGGCCGCCGTGCACGTGCTCGACTTCCGGCAGACGGTGAAGAAGACCGAGCCGGAGGAGAAGGTCGACCTGTCGGGCCCGCCCCGGGTCGGGGTGTTCGTCTGCCACTGCGGCGCCAACATCGCCGGCGTGGTGGACGTCAGCTACCTGGCCGCCGAGGCCGCGAAGGAGGCGCACGTCGTCTACACCGACGATCAGACCTTCGCCTGCGCCGACATCTCCCAGCGGGCGATCGAGGATGCGATCCGGGAGCACAAGCTGAACCGGGTCGTCGTGGCGGCCTGCACCCCGCGCACCCACGAGCCGGTCTTCCGCGAGGTCCTCGCCCGCACCGGCCTGAACCCCTACCTGTTCGAGATGGTCAACATCCGCGACCAGTGCACCTGGGTCCACGCCCACGTCCCGCACGAGGCGCAGCTGCGGGCCCGCGACCAGGTCCGGATGGCGATCGCCCGGGCCGCCCTGCTCGAGCCTCTCGAACCGGTGAAGGTGGACGTGAACCGGCGAGCGGTGGTCGTCGGCGGCGGCCTGGCCGGCCTGCGCGCCGCGATCGATCTCGACGCTCACGGCTACGAGGTCTGCCTGGTCGAGCGCAGCGACGTGCTGGGCGGTTTCCTGGCCCCGCCCGGCCTGAAAACCCTCTACGGCTCCGGGGCCGCCGGCGAGGAGAAGCTCGACCGGCTGCAGAAGGAGCTGAAGAAGTCGAAGGTGCAGGTGAAGCTGCAGACCGAGGTCGCCGGCGTCGACGGCTTCGTGGGCAACTTCACGGTCGATCTGGCCGCCCGGGACGGCAAGGGTGAACCGGAACGCCTGGAGGCCGGCACCATCGTCCTGGCCACCGGCGCCAAGGTCTTCCAGCCGACCGGCCAGTTCGGTTACGGGACCAAGAACAACGTCCTGACGAACCTCGAGCTCGAGCACCGGTTCAGCGATCCGAAGGACAAGCTGTTCGGCGAGGGTGGTACGCCGCCCAAGAGCGCCGTCTTCATCCAGTGCGTGGGGTCGCGGTGCGATTGCGAGGGGGGCAACCCCGGTTGCTCTCGCTACTGTTGCCCTACCACGGTCAAGCAGGCTACCGCCCTGGCCAAGCTCGGCACCCGGGTCACCGTCTTCTACCGTGACATGCGGACGGTCTCGCCCGGCGCGGAGGAGCTGTACCGCCAGGCCCGCGGCGCCGGGGTCCTGTTCATCCGGACCCCCGACGCCGCCGACCCGGAGGTCACCGGCACCAAGACGAAGGCCAAGAGCGTCGTGGCGCAGGACCTGATGCTCGACCGCCCGGTCGAGGCGCCGGCGGAGCTGGTCGTGCTCGCGACCGGCATGGTGCCGGACGCCGAGGTCACCCAGCGGCTCAAGGAGATCCTGAAGGTCCCGATCGGTCCGGACGGCTTCTTCATGGAGCGTCACCCGGAGCTGGGTCCGGTGGAGACGGTGGTCGACGGGGTCTTCGTCTGCGGCTCGACCGTGGGCGCGAAGGCGATCTCCGACTCGCTTTCGGAGGCGGCGGCCGCCGCCGGCAAGGCCGGCCAGGTGATGGCGCGCAGCTCGCTGGAGCTCGAGCCCACCGTCGCCGAGGTCGATCCCTGGCGCTGCCGGGGCTGCGGCACCTGCGTCGAGATCTGCGAGTTCAACGCGCCGTCGCTCCAGGACGGCGAGCTGGGAGTGCCGACCGCCAGCATCAACAAGGCGTCCTGCAAGGGTTGTGGGACCTGCGTGGCCTGGTGTCCGAGCGGCGCCATCACCGCGCGCCACTTCACCGACGATCAGATCGACGCCATGATGGAGACCATGTTGCAATGGGAGCAAGCGTAGTGGCCGAGTCGTTCGAACCACGCATCGTCGTGTTCGCCTGTAACTGGTGCAGCTACGCCGGTGCGGACACGGCCGGTGTAAGCCGGCTGCCGTATTCGCCCAAGATGCGGGTGATCCGGACCATGTGCTCCGGTCGGGTCAACATCGCCCACGTCCTGCGCGCCTTCCAGCTGGGCGCGGACGGGGTCCTGGTGTCCGGCTGCCACATCGGGGATTGCCACTACATCTTCGGAAACCACTGGGCCATCAAGCAGTTCGAGGTCACGGTCAACCTGCTGCGCACGCTGGGCCTCGAGGACGGCCGGACGCGGCTGGAGTGGGTCTCGGCGGCCGAGGGCCCGCGCTGGGCGGGGTTGATCGACGAGTTCGTCGCCCAGATCCAGGCCCTTGGGCCGAGCCCCCTGCGCGGCGCGGCGACCGACGGCGATTTCCAGGCGAAACCAGTCGAGGTGGAGGTGGCCGAGTGAAAGCCGACCTGAGCGGAATCGAGGTCCTGCGCTGCCTGGATTGCGGCAAGTGCACCTCGGCCTGTCCGGTGGCGCGTTACAACCTATCCCTCTCGCCGCGCCGGCTCGTTCGCACCAGCGGCGACGCCTCGCCCGACCAGCGGGACGGGGAGGGAATCTGGAGCTGCCTGACCTGCATGTACTGCGACATGCGCTGCCCGCAGGAGGTCACCATCAGCCGCCTGATGCCGCGTATGCGAGCTGCCCTGCGCGAGGGCGGCGGGCAGCCGCCCTTCACCCGCTGCGGGGCGCTGGAGTCGGTGACCGTTCTCCAGTCGCAGGCCGAGCTGGCCCAGAATCGTCTGGACTGGCTCCCGGAGGACGTTGCGGTCAACCCCGATAGCAAGACCCTGCTGTGGGTCGGCTGCGCCCCCTACTTCGACACCTTCTACGCCGAGAACGGCGTCGAGACCGTCCAGGCCGCCATCGGCGCCATCCGCATCCTGAACGCCCTGGGCATCGAGCCCGCGGTCCGCGCCGACGAGCGCTGCTGCGGCCACGACGCCCTCTGGTCGGGAGACGACGCGACCTTCGAGCGCCTCGCCCAGATGAACGTGGAGATGCTCGGGCAGGCCGAACCCGAGCTGGTCGTGACCGTCTGTCCCGAGTGCTCGCTGACCCTCTCCCGGGAGTACAAGGAACGCTTCGGGACCCCCGGCTGCGAGGTCAAGCACATCGCCGAGGTGGTCAGCGAGAACGCCCCCCGCCTGAAGCTGGCGGCCCGGGGCGGGCCGGTCACCTTCCAGGATCCCTGCCGCCTGGGCCGGCACCAGGGGATTTACGACGTGCCCCGTGAGGCGCTGGCGCTGATCCCCGAGCTGGAACTGAAGGAGATGGTGCACAGCCGGCAGCGGGCCACCTGCTGCGCCGGCAGCTGGTTGAGCTGCAACCAGGCTTCCAAGCGAATCCAGACAGACCTGCTCCGGGAGGCGGAGCAGACGGGCAGCGAGCTGCTCGTCACCGCCTGCCCGAAGTGTCTGATACACCTGAAGTGCGCGCAGTCCGGCGATGAGAGCGTGCCGGGGATCGAGATCCGGGACCTGGCCGCCGTCGTCGCCGACGCGCTGACTCAATCCTGACCTGAAAGGGGGTGAACCGCATGACTGAAGCCCTTCCTCGTATCGGTGTGTTCGTCTGCGACTGTGGCTCGAACATCGCCGGCACCGTGGACACCAAGGCGGTCGCGGAATACGCCGAGACCCTTCCCGGCGTCACTTGCGTGGTGCTGAACAAGTACACGTGCGCCGAGCCGGGACAGCAGGAGATCAAGGAGGCCATCGTCGAGCAAAAGCTCGAGCGCGTGGTCGTCGCCTCCTGTTCGCCCCGGATGCACGAGCCGACGTTCCGCGGCTGCGTCTGGGACGTGGGGATGAATCCCTACCTGATGGAGATGGCCAACCTCCGC
The DNA here is from genome assembly GCA_964484595.1 of uncultured Fibrobacteraceae bacterium. Lineage (GTDB taxonomy): Bacteria > Krumholzibacteriota > Krumholzibacteriia > LZORAL124-64-63 > LZORAL124-64-63 > CAZAHC01. Next base: position 8,282 of record CAZAHC010000126.1, read on the forward strand.
GAGCACTGCTCGTGGGTGCACGGCGACGATCCTCAGGGAGCCACGGAGAAGGCCAAGGACCTCGTGGGCAGCGCCGTGGCGCGCGCCGCCAAGCTGACCCCGCAGGACGAGATGGTCTTCCCCGTCACCAAGACCGCGCTGGTCATCGGTGGCGGCGTGGCCGGGATCCAGGCGGCCATGGACCTCGGCGATCAGGGCCACAAGGTCTACCTGGTCGAGAAGGAACCGAGCATCGGCGGGATCATGGCGCAGCTGGACAAGACATACCCGACCATGGACTGCTCGATATGAATTCTCGGCCCTAAGATGATGGATGCCGGTCGGCATCCCAACATTCACCTGATGGCCTTCTGCGAAGTCGATGACGTCACTGGCTACGTTGGAAACTTCAAGGTCACGGTTCGCAAGAAAGCCCGCTACGTGGACGCCAGCGTCTGCAACAGCTGCGGGGAGTGTGAGAAGGTCTGCCCGGCCACCCATCCGGACGAGTTCCAGATGGGGCTTTCGACGCGTCGGGCGGTCTACCTGCCCTTCCCGCAGGCGGTGCCCTCGGCCTACCTGATCGACATGGATACCTGTCTCGGCACCAATCCCATCGCCTGCGGCAAGTGCGCCGAGGTGTGCGAGAAGAAGGCGATCGACTACGACATGCAGGACGAACTGGTCGTCCTGGACGTCGGCGCGATCGTGGTGGCGACGGGTATCGACGTCTACGACCCGACGGTCCTGGACGAGTACGGCTACACCCGCTTCGAAAACGTGATCACCAGCATGGAGTTCGAGCGGTTGATCTGTGCCGGCGGGCCGACGGTCGGGCACCTGGTGCGTCCCAGCGATCACCAGACCCCCAAGAAGATCGGGTTCATCCAGTGCGTCGGTTCGCGTTCATTGCGGGACGGCGCCGGGTACTGCAGCAACATCTGCTGCATGAACACGGTCAAGGATACCCTGCTGATCCGGGATCACTACTCGGACTCGGAGTGCTCGGTGTTCTACATCGACATCCGC
>CAZAHC010000127.1:0-9163 GCA_964484595.1 uncultured Fibrobacteraceae bacterium
GCTCGAGCTCGCGGTGGATGTCCTGGGTGCCGCAGATGAAGCGGACCGACGACATGCCGTAACCATGGGTCTTCAGCCCGGTGTGGGCCGCTTCCAGGACCGCCGGATGGCTGGAAAGCCCGAGGTAGTTGTTGGCGCAGAAATTTATCACCTCTTCGGTGGGTGCCTGCTCCGGGTACTCCACCGTGATGTCGGCGCTCTGCGGTCCGTGGATGTAGCGCTCTTCCTTGAAGAGACCGGCCTGTCGGACCTCACCGAGCTCGGCAATCAAGTCTTCCTTGATTTTCCCGTACATGGCTGCTCCTTGGCTGGTAACTGATACTAGCGGGCTTGGGAGGGCAACGATAGGAAGCCCCTGATTGCCAGTCAAGGCCCCGTATTTCTGATTGCCCGGGGCCGTGCCGGCCACTACATTTCGAGTCCGGTACTCCCGGCCCGGGTTCCGGAAACCACCGGCCGGGCCTTTCCTCCCTTCTGCAGGGAGTTCCAGTAGACGCCTGCACCCGCCGGGCAGCGGCGGTCCGCGTCCGGGCGAGGGAGATAACCCAAGGAGATCAATCCCATGAAGAAGGAAATGAAGAAGATCCTGGTCACCGGTGCCGTGGGGCAGATCGGGTCCGAGCTCACAATGGCCCTGCGCCGCAAGTACGGCGCCGAGAACGTCATCGCCACCGGGCGCAAGACCGAGCCCTCGGCGGAGCTGAAGGAATCCGGTCCCTTCCACTTCATCGACGTCTGCAAGACCAGTTCCGTGGAAGAGGTCGTGCAGGAATACAACATCGACACCGTCTACCACATGGCCGCCATCCTGTCGGCCGTCGGCGAGAAGAATCCCCAGCTCTGCTGGGACGTCAACATGAACGGGACCATCAACATCCTGGAACTCGGCCTGAAATACGAGATGGCCCGCATCATCATCCCCAGCTCCATCGCCGTCTGGGGCCAGGGAGTGCCGCTCGACGATACGCCCCAGGAAACCGTCCTCAAGCCCGGTACCATGTACGGGGTGACGAAGGTGTGCGGCGAGTTGCTCTGTGATTATTACGTGAAGCGGTTCGGGCTGGACGTTCGCGGCCTGCGCTATCCCGGCATCATCTCCTACGAAACCTTACCCGGCGGCGGCACCACCGACTACGCCGTTGCCATCTACTACGAGGCCGTCGACAAGGGCGAGTACACCTGCTTCGTCCGCGAGGACACCAAGCTGCCCATGATGTACATGCCCGACGCCATCAACGGCACCATCCAGCTGGCCGAGGCCGATTTCGGCAAGCTCGTTCACCATTCCGACTTCAACCACGCGGCCATGAGCTTCACCGTCGGCGAGCTGGCCGACTCGATTCGCAAATCCTACCCGGACTTCAAGGTCAAGTACGAACCCGACTACCGGCAGGAGATCGCCGATTCGTGGCCCAACTCCATCGACGATTCCGCCGCCCGCCGGGAGTGGGGCTGGCAGCCCGAGTGGGATCTGGACGCCATGACCAAGGACATGCTGGAGCATCTCGGGGAGCGCAAGAAGGCGGGCACTCTCTATCGTTAGCGTGGAGCGGGAGGCCAGGCCCGGCGACCGGCCGGGGCCTGGCCGACCTTGCCGCCGCCAGCGAGACGGAATATCTTCTGCGACAGACAGAGCGGTCACCCCTGGAGGCTGGGCGATGCAGGTTTCCATCGAATACTGCAAGGTCTGAAACTACGAACCCCGCGCCGCCGGTCTGGCGGCCGTGATCGCGGAGCGGTTCGGCATCACTCCCGAACTCATTCCCTCGGACGGAGGCGTGTTCGAGGTCGTCGCCGACGGCCAGCTCATCTTCTCCAAGAAAAAGCTCAACCGTTTTCCGGAGGAAGCAGAGATCCTTGCCAGCCTCGAGGGGTAAAGGCGACCGCCGGGAAGGCCGACCGGCCGCCGAAGTCGGACTCATCTTCGATATGGACGGCACCGTGCTCGACGGGCGCTCCGCGGTCGTGAAAGCCGTCGCCGAAGGGCTTGCCGCCACCTATCGCCACTTCCACCTTCCCGTCCCTCCTGCCGATCACGAACGGATCTCCCGCGCGATCGGCCTGCCCACGCCCCACTTCTTCCGGGCTTGCTTCGCGCCGGAAACGGTGCCGGACGAGATCCGCGATCGTTTCGTCGGTGAGTTCGAGGTCAGATCCACCCGCGCCGAGGTCGCCGCCCTCCAGCGCGGGGAAACCGTTCTCCACGAGGGCGTGGAGCAGACGCTGGCGGAGCTGGCCGACCGCGGACACCCCTTGGCCCTGTTCTCCAACTCGAACGCCCTGTACTTCGCCGCGGTGGTAAAGGCCCACGAGCTGGATCGCTTCTTCGCGCAGACGATTTCCCTGGAAAACGCAGTCAGCCGGCGGGTGGCCCGCAGCAAGACGGGCATCGTGAAGCATCTGGCCCGCAAGTACCCCCGGGCGGTCGTCATCGGCGACCGGATCCACGACATCGACGCCGGGGTCTCGGCGGGAGCCCGGACCGTGGGTTGCCTGTTCGGCTTCGGGGATCCGACCGAATTCCAGTCGGCCGACTGGACCGTCAACAGCTTCCCGGAGATCCTGGACCTGCCCCTCACCGCGCCCCCGCCCGCAGGCTAGAAGCTCGGACTATTCCTGAATAATCCGGGCTAGTGGCGCGCCCGCTGCTGCCGCTCGCGGAGCCGGTCCTGCAGGCGGGCCATCTCCTGGCGGAGTTCCGCCAGCTCCTCGCGCAGCTCGTCGGTGTCCAGATCGTGGTGCTCAAGCTCGAGTTCGAGTTCCGGTAGCTCGAGAGCCGCCAGATTCCGGTGGAGTTCATCCAGGTTCAGGGTGAGATCGAGTTCCAGGTCCCCGTCGCTGGATGCAGACAGGGATTCCCGGGTCCACTTCTCGATCTCCCGCTCCAGACCGACGAAGGTGTGCTCCAGGGTCCGTCCGATCCCTTCGATGATCTCTCCGACATCGATCACGACGTTGTCCTGGTCATCATGAACGAGGCAACGGTTGTGGCGACCCAGCTGGATGTCGACCTGCACCTCGGACATGTCCTCCAGGGCCTCGTTCACCGAGTCGACAGCCTCGGCGACGACCTTCTCGATATCCGAGAGATCGATCTCGACCACCTCGTCGTCCTTGGCCGAGACGATCCGCAACACGGGTCCTTCCTCGAGGCTGATGGTGACCCGGTCACCGTCCTCATCGACGAGGATCACCTGGCGGGTGTCGCGGTCCCGATCCTCCTCGTCGACGACGGCCGCCAAGCTCGCCCCCGAGACGAGGAAGCAGCAGACCAGAAGGGCGGGAACTGTGATCCACTTCTTGTTCATGGTTAAACTCCCTGTCCAGGCCACTACCAAAGGGGCGGGGATTGGAAACACTACGTGGAAAAGCAGATCTGGTTGCGGGCCCGCTCGGCCCGGGCAGCGGTTGGATCCGACCCGGCCGGAGTCCGTTGGGGTCAGCGGTCGGAGGCGGGATAAGCAAACGATTCCGATTCGGCCAGCCCGGGCACCGCTAGCTGGCGCCAGTGCCGGTCCGTGGTCTTGAAGACCAGGCTGCCCGCCCGCCCGTCAGGTGCCGCGGTCGGCTCCGGCGGTGCGGACCCGTCCCCCTGCCCGGGCGACCGGCCCTGATGCAGTCTGGTCAGGGCTCCCGGGAGAGGAACCCCGTCCGGCGCCGGGTAAGAGATCGTGAGCAAGGGCACCCCCTCCCCGGCCCGGAACACCCTGGCGACCAGGGACTTCCCCGGGGCAACGTGCAGGATCTGGGCCAGGTCCTGGCTCCCCACCCAGCCGGTTCCCGCCGGCGCGGCCGGTCCGACCAGGAAGGGTTCGGTGCGGCCGAGGGTACGCCCCCCGGCCGTCGTCAGCTCGACCATCACGGGGGACGGTTCGTCCAGGGCCTCCGGGGCCAGGCGAACAGTGACCGAACTCAGCACGACCGGCAGGGGCCGTTCGAGCGCGGCCGCCACCGCATCCAGGCGGGCCAGGTTGGTCGAGCGATCCGGGTCGCCGGCCAGCCGGTCCCGGAAACCGGCCCGGACCGTGGGTAACCCGGCGAGCAGGCGGCCGAGCGGTTCGGTCCAGTCCTGCCCGCTCCGAGCCCGTGCCCGGAGTTCGGCCACGGTCCTTGCGAGCGAGCCGAATGCCCGGTCGAACTCCTCGTTCACCAGTGCCGTCGCCGCCGCCATGGTCTCCGCTCTGGCCAGGGCCCACCGGTTGTAGAAGGGATACGAAACCTGCCGCCCCGCCTCGCGCCACTCGTCCTCGGCGGACTGCCCGAGGAGCACGGCCAGGAAATCCTGGGCCTCCGCCCGCTTCTCGCCCGGGAAGAAATGCGAGGGCAGGGCCTGGAAATCCACCTGCCGGGACAGCAGCGAGAGCAGGGCCTCGAACCGGATCCTCTCGACGTGATCGGCATAGTGGGCGGGATCGAACGCGACGGCGCGGTTTTCCGCGAGGCCCAGGATCAACCGGGACATCTCCTCCGGCGAACCGCCGGCCAAGACCTCCCCCGCTCCCGCGAGGGCCGTGTAATAATCCAGTGTCGCTTTCAGCAGGGACGGAACGGTCCGTTCCCCGTGCTCCCGCAGGCTGGCCCGCATGGCGGGCAGGATCTCCTGGATCGCCACCGGCACCGGGTCCGCCTCCGCGTAACCCGGCGCGAAGGCCAGCGAACCGAAGCCGGCCGCATCCTCGGCCCGCTTGAGACGGACGAGGTCGAAGGCGGAGGCGCGAAAAGCAGCCGCGGCGGGAGAGAGATCACGCTTGGCCAGGGCCTGGGCGGCTCGTTCGGTGGCCCTCACCCACTTCTCGTCCCGCCGCTCCTGTGCGAACAGGTCGAGCAGACGGGCCTGGCTGGCCACCTGGCGATGGGTGTAGCTGACATCCGCGAGTTCACCCCTCAGGCCCAGCGCTTCCGCGGCCGAGGCCATTGCCCGGGGCTGGACCCGGTTGAGCGAATCCCAGCGCGCGACCAGCTTCTTACCCTCCAGGTCTCCCAGGTCCCGCCACCAGACACCGCTCTCGATGGAGAAGCAGGCCAGTAGCAGGCGCCGCATTTCCTGCTCGATGACCTCGCCCCGCATGGCCAGCGAACCGAGGCGGTCCGCCTCGCGATCGAGCTGGCCGGGAAAGTGCATCCCCTGCCCGGCGACCTGGACGAAGAGCTGGCCGTGCTCGGCGATTTTCTCCGCCGCCCGCACCTTCAGGGCGGTCAGCGCCCGGCCGGTCATCTTCTCGGACACCACCGGGCCGGCGCCCGCCCCCGCCTGCAAGTAGCCCTTCAGCTCCGCCTGGTACAGGGCCCCCACGTCGATGATGCCGAGCAAGGAGGGGCCGGATTCAGATTGGTCATTACTCCCTAGCCAGGGGAGCTTGGGCCATCCCTCCTGGCTCAGCCAGAATCCGGCGCCCAGGGCGACGATCCCGGCGCAGAACAGGGGCAGCAACCAGCCGGGCGCCCGGTGCCGGGAGCGACGGCGAAGGCGTCGGCTGCGTGCCACCTGCCGGCCGGTCTGGACGCTCCGAGCGGGAGCTGCGAACCCCGGGCTCGAGGCTGTTCGCGGCCGCTTCGCTCCTGCCGGCTCGAGCCCCGGCGCCGGCGGCGTGGCGATCGCCGCGGACAGGACTCGGGGCTTGGCGGGGCGGGCAGCCTCGCCGGACTGCTTGCCGTCGAAAACGGCCTGGCGGCTGAGGCGGTCCAGGCCCAGCAAGTCCCCGGCAGCGACGAGATCCTTGACCGCGGTCAGGTATTCCTCGACCGCAGGTGCCAGCCGGCTCGCGACCGAGGCCATCAGAAACCGCTGCCAGTTACTGAAACGACTGGCCGGGCGCTGGACCGCGGCCAGGGTGTAGTTGTTGACCTCGGAGATGGTCAGCGACCCGAACCGGAGAGACCGCTTGAAGGACAGGGGCATGGCCACGATCAGCAGAGCCAGGAACCGGTCGCTCTGCTCGTCGTTCCGGTGCAAGGGCAGGACCAGGCGCCCCCGGGAAAAGAGCTGGCGCAGGGCCTCGGAGACGAGATCGACATCCTGTGGCGAAGGCAGGGGGGTCACCAGGGGGGCCAGGGAGGTCGGCGATGCCTCGCGTCGTTCCAGGAGCAACCCCGGCGCCCACTCGTCCAGGAACAACCCCTCCAGGGCCAGCGCGTAGGGGTTTTGCCCGAAGGTCAGGAAATCCGCCTCGGTCATCACCAGGGCGTGGTAGAAAGGATCCAGGCCCAGCTTAGCCTGGATGATGGTGAAGAGACGACCCGGCAGGGCGGGTAGACGGCCCACGAGGGGGAAACTGAGAAGCGCGGGCCGGGAAACGGCGAGGTCGGTGGCGCCGCCGGTTCCCTCGCAAAAACGGACGATCTCGGCCGCACAATCGTTGCTGATGCCCGGAGACCGGGCCTGGACGGCACGTCCCGGTTGCTCCCCGGCCGGGTTCGCTCCGTAGATGAGCTGCTCGATCGCCGCCATTCTTGCCACTCCGGGAAACGGCCGCCGGACCGATGGCTGGCCAGTTCCTCTGATATCGGCCCGGAGCGGTCGAAAGTTGAATCCCCGCCCGGGTTTTTCTTGTCAGTCGCCGCCGGCGCGACCCACCGCGGCCACCGCCCCCGAACGCTGCCGATCGGCCAGCGCCGCCAGGGCCACTTCGTACCGGCTGGCCGGATTCCACAGACACCAACCACCAGCCCCGAACTGCTCCGCGGCGTCTATCTGGGCCAGGACGAATTGCTGCTGGAACTCCGCCCCGCCGTGGGGAAACGCCTGCAGCCAGGGCCTGATCCGCACCGCGGCACCGCATCGGCTGGCCAGGCGCCGGCACGGCTCGCCCACGAAGAAGGCCGGGTCGTCCACCGGCCGCTCGTACCCCAGGTACCCGGCCCGGAAATGCGAGGGGTAGACCATGGGGCAGATGAAGTCGACCTCGGCCGCGATGTCGCCCGCGTGCTGGCCGGTGGCGGCCTGGTCAGCCAGCCGGTCCCAGGCCAGAACGCCGAAGAGATCGGCTGCCAGATCCACCGGCAAAGAGGCCAGCGCCTCCCTGGCTGCGGCCAGGAAGCTGCCGATGACCCGGCGGCGGGCGGCGGCAGTTGCCGCCAGGTCACGGCTGCAGTCGCCCGGCCAGCCGTTGGTCGGATAACGAACGTAGTCGAACTGGATCTCGTCGACTCCCGCGTGGGCGAGCTCGACCGCCAGGCCGATGTTGTAGCGGCGGACTTCCGGGTTCGCGGGATCGACCCAGATCTGCCCCCGCTCGGACCAGGCGGTCCCGCTGCTGTCGGTCAGGGCCAGGAGGGGGTGCTGCCGGCCCAGCTCCCCGTCCAGGAAGCAGGCGATGCGGGCGACCACCCGGACGCCGCGGGCGCGGAGGCGACGCACGAGCTCGCCGAGGCTGGACAGAACCGGGTAACGGCGGCCCGGGCCCCAGCTCGCCAGCGGTTGCCGGCTGGCGAAGGTGACGCCGCCGTCGATGTCCTTGGCGTCGAAGACCACCCCGTTTCCTCCCACGGCGAGGAAACGGTCCACCAGCTCGAAAACGGCCCCCGTGCCGCAGGCGGGGCCGGTCAGGTAGATGCCGCGCATCGGGGCGCCATCGCTCACCCGCTCCCGCGCGACCGGGAAGGAGCCTGTCCGGTCGGTCGGGATCAGGAGCCGGCGGCCGGGCCTGATCAAGCTCGAATCCAGACTGTTGGCCCGGCGGATGTCAGCCAGGAGATCGGCCAGGCAGTAGTGACGGGTGCTGTCCCGGTACAGGGCCGCGATCGCGATCAGGGAGTCCCCCGGTTTGACCACGTGCAGGAAGGAACCCGGCAGCGCCTCGCCGGTGAAGGAGTCCGCGACGGCCACTGCCGGGTACAGCGCCGGGACCGGTAAGATCAGCAACAGGGCGAAGTGCAACGTCAGGCAGCGCAAGGGTGTCATCCTGCAGCTCGTTTGGACTCAAGAGGTTGTTTTTGCCACCGTGGGAAAGAACGGGCAAGAACCCGGCCAAACAGAGCCCGGAAGAAGGCTCACGTTGCCGGGGCCCGGGAAAGGTGGTAGCTTTGGCCTCCCGTTGCTCGCAAACGGAGAGGGAGATGCGATACAGCAGCGACATCGTGGTGATCGATCTCGAGGCCACCTGCCCGGCCGAGGACCAGGGAGCCAACACGGTCGAGCGGAGCAGCATCATCGAGATCGGGGCCGTCCGGCTGCACCGGCGCAGCCTCGAGGTGATCGAATCCTTCAGCGAGCTGGTCCGACCGGAGGATTACCCGGTCATCCCCTTCATCACCGAGATCACCGGCATCACCCCCGAGATGGTGGCTGACAAGGACACTTTCGCCGCCGTCGGCGACAGGTTCCTGCAGTGGTACGGGCCGCGCAACAAGTCGGTCATCGCCGCCTTCGGCGCCTACTACGACATCCCCTTGCTGCGGAAGGAATGCCGCCGCTACGACCTGCCGTTCACCGCGCACATCGTCGGCGGGGCACTGGACATCCGGGCGGTGGCCACCGTGTGGCTCGCCGACAGCGAACAGCGCACCAGCGGCCTGACCCTGGGCTCCATCCTCAAGAAAATGGGGATCACGAGCGAGCTGAAGCGGCACCGCGCGGTGGACGACGCCCGCGCCGCCGCCGCCGTGCTGCAGGTTTTCCACCTCGGCCGCGCCCTGATCTGACCGGCTCCACCCGGACCCGCAACCGCAACTTGCGACCCGGGGCTCGGGCTGCCATGTTTCAGCGAGGTTTTCCTTGCTGCTCGGCCTTCCTGGCCGTGGAGCAGCCTGAAATCACGGGAGGAGTCCAGTCGTGTCCGATGCTGTCAAACTCTACGCCGCCCAGGAAAAGAACTTCCCTCACTGGGAAATCATCCAGGATGTCATCGATCAGCAGATCGATCTGATGTTGAACTACCGGCAGAGCGGTCACCCCGGCGGCAGCCGCTCCAAGGTCCACTTCCTGGTCAGCCTGCTGCTCAATGGCGTGATGCGCTGGGACATCCGCCACCCGGAGAAGCGCTTCGGCGATCGCTTCATCCTCGTGGCCGGTCACACGGCTCCCCTGGTCTACTCCACCCTCACCGTGTTCAACGAGACCCTGCGGTTCATGCACGAGAAGACCGGCCAGGACAAGTACCTGGTCGCCGGCGGCCCCGAGCGGACCATGACCTGGGAAGACCTGCTCGACTTCCGCAATCACGGC
>CAZAHC010000128.1:0-9155 GCA_964484595.1 uncultured Fibrobacteraceae bacterium
TGAAGGGGCTTTGGCAGGCTGCCTGATCAGGACGTTTTGCAAAGTTGGGGTTAAGGAAGAGTTGCAGGGACTGAAACTCGTCGTCGGTGAAGAAGATGTTGCTCTCGTGGTCGAGATCGCCGGTCAAGACCCAGATCCGGTTTTCCTCCTCGGGATCGCGGATCAGACCGTGAACGTGGCGGATCTCGCCCCGGGGAAATTCCCAGGCCGTCGTGAAGCGGAGCAGGTCGTCGGTGCGGTGAATCCTGACCGGGTCTGTCCGCTCCAGGTTGGGGAGGTAGTCCGCGACGAAGGTGACGCCCGAGGCGGACTCGCAGATTCCCCGGTTCATGGGCCGGGTCGGAGAGAAGCGGGGCACGGGGGCGACGCTTTCCTCGCCGGATGATCGCCACCAGGCTTCCCGGTTGGAGATCAGGAGCCGGCCGTCCCGGGTGCCGTGGACCTGGAGGATGGCGTGCTTCAGGAGCCGGTCCCAGAACCGGATGTGGGCGATCTGCTGGGAGAGACGCCAGGGGATGCGGGCGATCACCTCGGGTCGGGGTCGCGCCAGATCCCGGATCAGGAAGACCTGGTTCTTCCGGGAGAAGACCAGGCCCTCCTCGCTCCAGTAATGCACCAGGGAATTCCGGAAGCGCGCGAAAACCTCGATCCTGCTCGTCGAGGACATGGACGGCAACTCCGGGCTGGTTGTAGCGGCCGGCCGGAAAGACCGGTCCGGCCCGATTCTCCGGGCGGGATACTAAGGGTTCGGGCGGGGGCGAGCAATGCCGGAGTGGCCCCCGGTCGCGGTGAGCTAGCTTGCCCTGGCCAAGCCAGGGGACATCGGCTTCGGGGGGATGGGCGACTTGACCAACGTTCTCTCGGAGACCGGCGAGATCGAGGAGGGCCAGTACATCAACGATGCGGCCAAGGGGAGAGGAATCTCCTTCCTTCTCGGCTACGCGTTCAACTGATCGGTGAGAGCGCATTCCGGAGTGGGCCGACCCTGGTTGCCGGTTAAAAATTAACCGTATTCGACTGTGAGCCGGCGGCGGATTTGTGGTATAATGCGCCCCGCTTGGAAGAAGCCAGGAAAGACCGGGAAAGCCATCGTATCAGTTCGCAGCCGGTCATGTGCCAAAAACAGAGCGACTCGCCCAGCAACGTTTGCGAACGCAGCGCAAGGGCTTCCATATCCGGCGCCACGTGGCGGTGAACGCCCCGGCGCCGGTTTTCGCTTCTTGAAGGGCCATGGCCTGGCAGAGACCTGTTTCCATACCCAACCAGGCCGGAATTGGGGCTCCGGCAGAAAGCGAAGGGGGAACACATGAAGAGGAGTTTAATCTTACTCATGGCCGGCGCGGCCCTTGCGCTGGCCCCGCCAGCCTTGGCCGACTGGGATACCGGACAGCCCTGCAAGTGGGTCCAGGCTCCCGATCTGAGCGTCATGGGCATCGACGTCAACGCCAATCGGCCGTTCATCCTGGCCGATGATTTCCAGTGCACCGAGGAGGGCCTGATCACCGGCATCCACATCTGGGGATCGTGGCGGAATGACTACCTCCCGTTCGGCCAGGACCCCACGGCGGTGACGTTCACGCTGAGCATCCACGCCGACATCCCGGCCACTCCCGAGATGTACAGCATGCCCGGCGAGGTGCTCTGGGTGCGGACCTTCGATCCGACAATGTTCTCGGCCAGGGTCTGGCAGGCGGAAATCGAGGAAGGCTGGATGGATCCACCGGATGACTACTACTTCCCGGCCGACTGGACCTGCTGGCAGTACAACTTCGAGATCCCTCAGGACATGGCCTTCCTCCAGGTGGGCACGCCGGACGATCCGATCGTGTACTGGCTCGACGTCCAGGCCGTCTCTCACGACCAGGAGGCCTTCTTCGGCTGGAAGACATCGCTCGACCACTGGAACGACGACGCGGTCTGGGGATCCGGAGTCGAGCCGTACACCGGACCCTGGTACGAGCTCATCTACCCGCCGAATCACGAGTTGCACGGGCAGTCGATCGACCTGGCCTTCGTGATCGTCGGCGAGGAAACGCACGAGGAACTCGATTACGGTGATGCCCCCGACTCCCCTGGTGCTCTGGGGTATCCGACGCTCCTGGCGAGCAACGGTGCCCGGCACCTGATAACTGGCCCGTGGCTCGGAGACGTCACCGACGCGCCGGACGCCGAACCGGACGGACAGCCGGACCCGAACGCGCTCGGTGACGACCTGCTGGACTTCAACGACGACGAGGATGGCGTGAACATCCCCGTTCTCAACCAGGGCATGGTCGAGACCATCACCGTCGAGGTTTACGATCCGGGCGGGGCCGGCGGCGTGGTCGAGGCCTGGATCGACTGGGACGGCGACAGTACCTGGCAGCACCCGGGCGAGCAGATCTACGCCGGCTGGTTGCCCTCCGGCCCCAACGCGATCACCGTCTCGGTGCCGGCCAGTTCCGTGGTCGGTCAGACCTTCGCCCGCTTCCGCATCAGCATCAACGGCGGACTCCCCCCCGATGGCCCCGCGACCGACGGCGAGGTCGAGGACCACGAGGTCTACATCGAGGTCGGGCATCAGGACGAGCTGGACTTCGGTGACGCGCCAGACGGGGCGGCCGCGCCCGGCTATCCGACGCTGCTTGCGAACAACGGCGCCAACCACATCATCGCCGGGCCCTGGCTGGGCGACGCCAACGACGTTCCCGATCCGGAACTCGACGGCCAGCCCGACCCGAACGCGCTCGGTGACGATCTACTGGACCTGAACGACGACGAGGACGGCGTTTCGATTCCGGTGATGCAGCAGGGCAATCCCGCCACCATCACGTTCCAGGTATCAGGCGGCGGCGGTGTCGTCGAGGCCTGGATCGACTGGGACGGCGACCAGACCTGGCAGCATCCCGCCGAGCAGATCTACGCCAACGCCGTGGCTGATGGGATTTACAACTTCAACATCGGCGTGCCGGGCACCGCGGTGCTCGGACAGACCTTCGCCCGCTTCCGCATCAGCACCGCCGGCGGTCTCCCCCCCGATGGCGCAGCGGCCGACGGCGAGGTCGAGGACTACGAGGTGTATATCGAAGAGGCTCCGCAGACCTACAAGTGGATCCAGCCGCCGGACCTGAGTCCCATGGGAATCGACGTCAACGCCACCCGGGATTACATCCTGGCCGACGACTTCCTGTGCACCCAGACCGGCCCGATCACCACCATCGAGATCTGGGGATCCTGGCTGGGTGATTACTACCCCTTCATGGAGGACCCCGAAGCCGTCACCTTCATCCTCAGCTTCCACTCGGATATCCCGGCCGACTCGAGCTCGACCGAGTACAGCATGCCGGGTGACGTGCTGTGGGTTAAGAACTTCGCTCCCGGCGAGTTCACCGGGGAGATCTGGGAACAGGGGATCGTGGAGGGCTGGATGAATCCGCCCGATGATTACATGTTCCCGGCCGACTGGACCTGCTGGATCTACAGGTTCGACATCCCACTCGCGGACGCGTTCGTCCAGCATGGCAGTCCCGAGGACTCGGTCGTCTACTGGCTGGACGTCCAGGCGATTCCCGAGGATGTGGAGGCCTACTTCGGCTGGAAGACCTCCTTCCAGCACTGGAACGACGATGCCGTCTGGGGACAGGGTGTCGAGCCTTACCTCGGACCCTGGTACGAGCTGCGCTATCCGCCCGGCCACGAGCTAATGGGGCAGTCGATCGATCTGGCCTTCCGGCTCTTCGGTGAGATCACCTACCCGGACGACTACGGTGACGCGCCGGATCCGACCTACCCGACGCTGGCCGGGAGCGGCGGCGCCAGTCACACGATCGTTCCGGGTGTCTACCTGGGCTCCAGCGTCGACGGCGACCCGGACGGGCAGCCGGATCCGAACGCGCTCGGCGACGACAACGACGGCAACGACGACGAGGGCGACGTGATCTTCGGACCGGCCTTCGCGCCCGGCGTGGACATGGCGGTGATCGTGACCGCCTCCACCGCCGGCTTCCTGGACGCCTGGGTCGATTACGACGGCAGCGGTGACTGGTCCGGGCTCAACGAGCAGATCTTCACCAGCGAGCCGCTGGCTGCCGGTTCGAACGTGCTGACCTTCACGGTGCCGACAACCGCCACGACGGACATCAACACCTTCGTGCGGTTCCGATTCAGCACGATGGGCGGCCTGGGCTTCGGCGGTCCAGCCACCGATGGCGAGGTCGAGGACTACATGGTGTACATCTACCCGGATCTGACGGATCTGCCTGACGGCGGGTTGCCGCAGCGCTTCAACCTGCACCAGAACGTCCCGAACCCGTTCAATCCGATGACCGCGATCAAGTACGACCTGCCCGCGGCCGGTCGGGTGGATCTGACGATCTACACGATCGACGGGCGGCGGGTCACGACGCTGGTCAGCAGGCACATGACTGCCGGCCGGCACACAGCCATCTGGGACGGCCGGGACGATACCGGCCAGCCGGTGGCCTCTGGCACGTACCTCTATCACATCAAGGCTGGTCAGTACGAGCAGTCGCAGCGCATGCTGTTGCTCAAGTAAGTATCCGGTGCCAGCCCGGCCGCGGGCCCCGGGAGGTTTCTCCCGGGGCCCGCTCTTTTCGGGGCTGAGGGTGGACTAGTGACAGGTCAGCGCCGGGCCTTTCGCACCGGCAGGCGCAAGATGGTGCGCAGCTTCTCCGGCGCGACCCGGCGCGGGTCCGAGAGGTAGATCTCGTGGTGGGGGCCGCAGACCTCGAGCCCCTCCGCGCGGGCGAACTCCATCATCTCGGCCACGGTCTCGCCCTCGCGGTCGTAGGGCCCGACGTGGAGCATCTGCACGCAGCGCCCCTCGGCCAGGGAGAACAGCTCCACCTCCTTGACCGCCTGATCCTTTCCTCTTTCGAGCAGCTTGGTCACCGCGGCGGCCAGATCCTTCTTCTTGATGAAGTCGGGGGTGCGGATCATCAGGCGCCAGCGCCACCGGTCGGGCGGAACGTCGGCGAGGTCGCGGCCCTCCTCGTCGCTCCACCACTGTCCCTCCAGCTTGCAGACGACGTAATCGCCGCGGCCCTCGAACTTGCAGGTCATCTTGATCGTGAAGGCGGCGCCGTACAGCGCGCCGATGCGGGCCTGGAACTGCTCGCCGCCGGGGGCGCCGGTGCCGGTGCCGGCTAGGTACTGCGCCTTCGCGATCCGGACCAGGGTCGGCTTCTTGGGAGTTGCGTAATCGGCCTTGTGCAGCCTGTACAGGTCCAGCTTCTTGTCCTTGCTCATTTTTTCCTTCCCTTATCTGGTCGGTTCGAGGGGGATGCGGATCTCGGTCAGCAGTTCGGCGGGCTCGGTACCCTCGGGATCGTTCAGGTAGACCTCGTGGCAGGGGGCCGAGAGCGAGGTTCGTCCGCTGCGCGGCAACCACTGCCCGAACAGCCGGCTGTAGGTTTCGCCGAGGGTGTGATAGGGACCCTGGTGAGTGGTGACGGCGAACTCGCCGCCGGGGATGGTCTGCACACCGATCTCCCCGGTCGGCGGGAAGTCGTCGTCGACCGTCACGCAGGCGTCGTAGCGGATCTTCTCGGGTGGGGTGACCTCGGGGTCGTCGTAGCAGAGGCCGATCATACTGGTGTCGGCCCCGAGCAGGCCCTGCGCTCCCAGCGGGGGGCAGAGGGCGTCCCAGGCCCGGCCGACCTCGTCGTAGGGCCCGACTTGCCGGGTAAAGGCGACCCGTTGCGGCTCGAACCTGCGGATCTGGACGTCCATGGCGGGGTCCTCCTGGGTGAGGGGATTGAAAGCGTCTGGTGGGCGGTCCGGGCTGAAGTGCACCCCGGACGGGGCGCCGCTCGGCGGCAGGGGTCGTTTCCGGGCGCGATAGGCCGTGGGCGACAGGCCGGTCAGATCGCGGAAGGCCCTGGTGAAGGCAGCGTGGGCCCGGTAGCCGGCCTCGAGGGCGATCCTGGTCACCGGTTCGCGGGAATGCTTCAGGCGCATGGCCGCCCGTTCGAGCCGGATGCGCCGGATGTGAGCCTTGACGCTCTCGCCCACCATGCCGCCGAAGATGCGGTGGAAGTGGTACGGCGAGAAGTGGGCCACGCCGGCCAGCTCGTCCAGCGTCAGCTCCCGGTCCAGGTTCTGCTGGATGAAGACCAGCACTCGGAGCATCCTCTGCGCGTAATCCTGCAGCGTACTCTGTCTCATCCGGGCCTCCCTGGCGCATTACCATAATGGATCGAGCCCGGGTTTGCTTGACCGGGTTTGCGGATTTCCGGTTGGCCCGGGCAGACCGCGAGGTCCTGGTCGTGGTATAATTCCACCGGCCGGGAGGATTCATTCGTCACGAGGAATAAGGGGAGGAAGCCATGAAGACGAGGATATCGCTGACCGCTATCGCCACCGTCCTGCTGCTCGCCGGTGCCACGCCGGGCCAGGCCGAGCAGGATCAGATCTGCATCTACTTCGAGGAATCCGGCACCAACTGCGCCGAGTTTGCCCCCGGACTGGTGGCCTCGGCCTACCTGGTGCTCCAGAACATCTCCGAGCCGTCGGGAATTTTGGCCTGGGCCTGCCACATCGACGTCACCCCCCCGGGGACCTTCGTGGTCAACTGGATCTGCATAGGTCCCTGTCCGTCCGGTGTCTGGACGCCACCGGACTTCCTCGTCGGTTTTTTCGAGCCGGTGCCCTGGGCGCCGCAGATCCCGGTGCTGGAGATCCAGGTCCTGGTTCTCCCCCCCGACCCGATCTACGTCTGGATCCAGCCCTACACCCTGACCCCGCCGCCCTTCGACTACCCCGTCTACGCTCCCGCGGATGACCCGGCAGCGACCGTCAACCTGGACAACTGCACCGGTTACGACCCCGGGGGCGAACCGAATCCGGCCGGCTGCATCAACTGCGACTGCAACGAGGTCATCGCCGCCGACGGCAGCACCTGGGGGGCGTTGAAGGCGCTTTACAACTAGCCCCGGCGAGGTCTCGCCAGCCCGGCCGGGAGCCGACCTTCCTCGACGGAGGAGCGGCCGCGGCCGCTTTTTGACCCGCCGTTTTGGGTTTGGTACCATTACGCCGGTGTCCGTGAATGGACGTAGCGGGGGTGTTGCCATGAGATATCGAGCCATGATTCCAGTTCTCCGGCCGGCACTGGCCCCATTGCTGGCCCTCGTCCTGGCCCTGGGCGGTTGTTGCGATGACCCGACCTCTCCGCTTCCGGACGGGATATCCGGCCTGGTTTTCCAGGAGAACGATATCACGCCCGCCACGGGCGCCACGGTGTACCTGGGCGGCTGGTCGGAGCTGGGCGGGTTCTCCTTCTGGAACGTGGTCGACAGCACCCGGGTCAAGTTCAAGGGGTTCTTCCTGTTCAGCGATCTCGCCGAGGGAAGCTACGACCTGTACGCGGCCGAGGTCGGCTCGCCGGGCCCGTCCCGTTTCTCCTTCGTGACTCCCCTGACCGACCCCATCGATTTCGACAGCCATCCGGTGGCGCGGGATCTCAGGCTGCGCAGGGTCAGGACCGGCGGCGGAGTCACCGGGCAAGTGCTGGTGGAGGGCACGCAGGCGCCCCCGGACAGCGCCCGGGTGAGCCTGTTCCGGCTCGAGGGCATCGACTACCACGTTGTCGCCAGCGTCGATGCCGAGGCCGACGGCGCCTTCGAGTTCACCGACGTCTGCACCGGGAACTACCGCCTCTTCGCCGAGGGGACAGGGGAGTCGCCCTTTCCCGGCTTCATCGGCGAGAGTGACCCCTTCTTCCATCCGGGCGGGCAGCCGCTCGAGTTCGGGACGCTGCTGCTGACCGACGCGATGGTCGAGAAGCCCGCCGTCTACATCTACCCCGAGGAGGACGGGCCCTGCCAGGTCCGGCTGGGCCTGAACCACGGGACCAGGCTCACGGCGAGTATTCCCGAGTACGGAGACGGCTGGGACGTATTCGTCGAGACGACGGGCCGGATCGACGGTAAGTATGATTACCTCTTCTATGAAGCGGTCCTGACCTGGTTTCCCGATATTACTCACGGCTGGTGCCTCGGCCGGCAAGAGCTGCCCTGGCGCCTGGCCGAAATCCTGCGCGAACTGGGGCTCAACGAAGCCGAGACGGCCGACTTCCTCGCCTACTGGCAAGGCCGGCTGGCCCACTGGGAATATTACCAGATCTGGCCCGTGGTGGACGCGGCGCTGGATCCGTGGGTGGAGCTGGCGGTCGTTCCCGCCCCGGACTCGATCCGGCGCTTCTGGCTCGTTTTCCGGGGCTGTGACCGGTTCGCGGAGCTACCGCCCCCGCAGATAGAACCGTTCGTGCGGAACGGCATGACGGTCGTGGAGTGGGGTGGGGTGTTGTTGCAGGCTCGATGAGTAAGTGACGATTCGCCCGGAGGCAGGGAAGTTGAGTATCCTGTTGAGGGCCGTGGCGGCGGCCGGGATTGCATGTCTTGTTGCCATTCCCGGGGCGGCAAACGCCGGCCAGGAGCCGCCAGCAAGATATGCCTTCGACGATGTTGAAATATCCTTCGAAATCGGCGCCGGCTGGGGGGTGTATCACAAGACCCTGAAAATCAAGGGTAATGGTCAGTGTTTTTTTACGGAATCTGATCGATTTCCGGACTCAGCAACAGGGGTTTTCGAACACCAGGGTGAGTTCGTTCTCCCCGAAGCCGAATTCCTGGAGCTCCTGAACCGTTTCTATGCAGTGGACTTCTTTTCTCTGAAACCACGTTACACCTCGGAGTCCAAAAAGGTTGTGGTTCGCGGTGGCGAGCTCTGGGTCATGGGAAGCAAATGGATGGACTCAAATACCCGCACCATTTCGATCCGGCTGGGTGACTACGAGAAATCCATTACCCTTGTCTCTCCGGCTCCCACGGCACCCGAGGAACTCCGGCAACTGGTCGAATTCCTCGAAGAGATGGTTCCGTGGAAATCGGCAAGCCGATGATGGCCGTCGCCTGATCGCATACCGCCCCGGTTACCCGAGCTGGGCCGGGAGGCGTTACGCGAAACTGGAATTCGGATCAGACCCTGTCTGAAAATCCCCCGGCAAGTTCAGGTGTCGGGCTCAGCAACCCCTCCCTGCCAGGCCGCTCGTGCAGCAACCTGTGGCAACTCGAACAGAGCACCACCAGATTATCGAGGTCATTCCCGCCGCCCCGCTCCCTGGGCACTTTGTGGTGCACCTCCAGGAAATGCCGGTG
>CAZAHC010000129.1:0-9107 GCA_964484595.1 uncultured Fibrobacteraceae bacterium
ATCCGCAACGAAGAGATCGGGCCCGCCAGACGCGAATGGCGACGGGAGGGGTTT
Source organism: uncultured Fibrobacteraceae bacterium (assembly GCA_964484595.1). Lineage (GTDB taxonomy): Bacteria > Krumholzibacteriota > Krumholzibacteriia > LZORAL124-64-63 > LZORAL124-64-63 > CAZAHC01. Next base: position 55 of record CAZAHC010000129.1, read on the forward strand.
TTAGACAGAGCCTAACCCCGTAAGATCTGCCGGGAAAACAAACAAGGTGGGTCGGAGGTTGTTGAGGCCCTCCTTCCCACCGGGCGCCCTCGGAGACGAGCCTGTTAAAGACCCCGAGGCTGGTTCCAGGCGCCCCCGGTTCCGGCCGCTCCGGCGGCCGGAACCTCCTCTTTCTCTTCCCCTGATTCCCGGATCGGGGTGTGTTATACTCGGGTGACATCCCTGGAGGTTCAGCATGCAACCCGCAGGCAGTCGACCCTCGCCTGTCGGTCCGCTCGGCCTGGCCGTCGCCCTCGTCGCCGCCCTGGCCACCGGCGGGCCCGCCGCCGCGGCCCCCGACCCGGACTCCCAGCCCGGCGTCGGTCCGACCTACGACAACACCTACGCCAAGGACTTCATCATGGACGCTCCCTGGCGGGTGGTCGACGCGACGACACCCATTCCGCTGACCATCATCCTGAAGGATTGCGACGTCGATTACCTCAACGAACTCTACTGGATCCGCTGCTGGGACGTCACCGGTGGCGGCTCGACCATCCTCTGGAACCACGATTTCGGCGACGAGGAACTGGGCGACGACCCCTCCGAGCACAACTACTGGACCTGGATCACAACCGTCACCGAGGGCCACCCCACCTTGCCGAACGGGACGCTGCTGACGCCGGCCAACCTCGGTTACGCGGCCGGGGACGCCATCCAGCTCCAGGTCTCGGTCCACTACGAGGACAACTGGTTCGACTGGACCGACACCCGCTACCTGCGCGTTCACGTGGGCGGCGGTCCCTTTCCCTGGCCCGCCGACTGGTTCGGGGGCGACACCCACTACCACACGATGTACACCAACAACATCGCCGAGTTCGGCGCTCCCGTGCCAGCCGTCAGGTACACCGCGGTGGCGCTGGGCCTGCACTGGCTGGCCATCACCGATCACTCCTGCGACCTGGACGAGACCGGCGACGGCGCCTTCTCCTATGCCACCCACCAGTGGGAGTTCACCCTCCAGACACCGGCCGGCATCCAGACCCACTACCGCGACGTCTTCGCCCACGGCTCGACCTGGGGCGCCATCGGCGCCGACGTGGCCGAGTGGGACGGCCCCGACTTCCGCCTCTGCCGGGGCACCGAGATCAACCTGGCTTCCATCGACTCCGACTCCTACGACAAGACCCTGCACTGCATCTACATCAACGATGAATACGTCCACTCCCCCAACAGCGGCGCGATCGGGGAACGGCCCGTCTTCCCCTCGGTGCCTGACGGCCTGGACGCCCTGACCCCGAACGGCCTCGCCTTCGCCGCCCACCCCCGCAGCGACCTCGGCGGTGAATGGGGCGGCATCGACTGGACCGTGAACGGCGACTACTGGGGGGACGAGGACTTCACGATCGCCCTGCTGCGGGACGGCTTCCGGGGAGTCCAGTCGTTCAACACGCGCCAGACCCGCTACTCCACCGACCAGATGAACCCGTGGGCGGACTTCGACGCCGGCGTGCTGCCGGACGACCCCTATCCCAACGAGCTGCTGGAGGGAATCGATCAGTGGGACGGGCTGCTCCGCGGGAACCTGGGCGACCCCCCGCGCAAGGTTTTCCTGGCCGGGGGCAGCGACGCCCACGGAGACTTCAACTTCGCCTCTTTCATCGGCCTGGACAACTACGCCACCGACAACGCCATCGGCAAGGTGCAGACGGTGGTCAGGGTGCCCGGCGGCTACTCCCCCGGGAACCTGCCGCCGATGGACCTGATCAAGGCCGCCTGGCGGGCCGGGTGCGCGGTGGCCTGCGACGGGCCGTTCCTGGAGATCGGCATCGACACCGACCAGGACGGCAGCTGGTACGGGCCCGGCGACCTGAAGCTGGGCGACCACGGCCGGCTCAATCCCGGCCACTGCCCGCCGGTGTCGCTGCGCTGGACCTCCCTGCCCGAGTTCGGCCCCGTTACCTCGGTGCGGCTCCTCTGCGGCGACAGCGGCGCCACGACCGAGCTCCTGGCCTTCGACCCCTCCGCCTCGGGCCAGGGTTTCGCCGGCAGCGCCGACTTCGACCCGAGCGGCCTGGGCCTCGCCGGCCCGGTTTACCTGCGGGCCGAGCTGCTGACCAGCGACGGCAGTTCCGGCCACCGGGCCTACACCAATCCGATCTGGGTGATCTTCGACCCGCAGAGCGGCATCGCGGGGAACGAGCGACTGCCCGACCGCCCCCGGCTGCTGGCGGCCGTGCCCAACCCGTTCAATCCGCGCACCGAGATCCGCTTCGCCCTGCCCCGACCGGCCTCCGTTTCTCTGACCGTCTATGACCTGGCCGGCAAGCGCGTGAAGACCCTGTTCGCCGGCGAGAGCCGGTCTGCCGGTCCGCACGGAGTGGTCTGGGACGGCTGCGATCAGGGAGGTCAGGCGGTGCCTTCGGGATCGTACCTGGTGCGTCTGGTGGCGGGGAGCGAGGTTTCCTGCGGCCGGCTCACCCTGCTGCGCTGATCCTGGCAACCGCCGGCCGGCGGCGGCACTGCACCCCGGCCCCGGTGGATCAGAACTGGCGGTCGATGTACTCGAGGATCCCGGCCAGGCTGTTCTTGACGAACCCGCGCTCCCGCTCCTGGATCTCCGGCGCCAGCTCCTGCAGCGGCGCGGAGTGAGGATCCTCTTTCAGGAGCCGGTCCTGGATCCGCTGCACCAGTTCCTCGAAGCTGGCGGTCTCGCGCGCTCCCTCGTCGCGCGCCACCCTCACCCAGCGCTGCAACTGCTCGCGGGCCGTGGCCAGGATGCCGGGAACATCCCCGGTGGCCAGCCCCTGGTGGGCGAAGACGATCCTTTCGGGTGCGGGGGCCAGGTCGAGCAGCCGGTCCAGCGACTCCAGCGCCGGTTCGAGGAAGAACCGCCGGGGGGTTGCCGGCCGGAGGTAGTAGATCTCGCGTTCGGGCAGGGCCTGGTAGGTCCCGGCCACCTCCCCGGCGAACAGGGTACCGTCATACACGAAGCTGAGGTGATGCGGCGAGTGTCCGGGAGTGGGCACGATCTGGATGCCGCGCACCTGGACCTGCTGGAACCCGGCGGCCACCCCGGCGGGAATCGGCCCCGGCTCACCGTAGGCCTCCGCCATGGGACCGAGCACCGCCAGCGAGGACTGCCAGAGCCGGGCCGGATCCTCCAGGTGGGCCAGACCCTTCTCGTGACAGACCACCCGGGCGCCCGGAAAGGCGGCCAGGATTCGATCGGTGGCGCCGGCGTGATCGATGTGAACATGAGTCAAGAGGACGTAGTCGAGCCTCTTCAGGCGCCTTTCCTGGAGCCGCTCGATCAGCAACTCCGCCGTCGCCGGCGGCCCCGGATCCACCAGGAAGGTCAGATCCCGGTCACGGCACACCCAGCAGCCGATGAACTGCTGCTGGCCGGGCAGGTCCTGGGGTAGATCGATCAATTCCAGATTCGGAGGCACCGGGGTTCTCCTTGCAACAGATTCAGAATGAATACAGGGACCCGTGAGAAAGGTGAAAGCTCAACCGCATCTCGTTGGTTCCGGTGACCACCGAGAAGTCGAAACCAAGGAAAATCGACTTGCCAGCCTTCAGGTCCATCCCGATCCCCTTGGTCCACGGTTCGAGAGCGGTGTCGCTTCCGCTCAAGAGCCAGCCCGCCCTGACCCGAACCGCATCCAGGACGGACACCTCCATCCCCAGACGGGTCTCCGGGGCAAGGAATGGGTTTTCCTCCTCCTCTTGGTGAGCCTCTCTTTCCAGGGCGACGAGATACCGCAAGAGGAAACGGTTATTTTCTTGCCGGAGGAACCGACCCTGGATGGCGGCGCCCAGGTTCAGAACGCGGCCGCGGGCAATCCTATATCCGGCTCCGGACACATACCGTTCCTGGAGCAGATTGTGCAGAACAGCACCCAGGTGGAGATCCCACCCCACCTTTCTCGACTCGTGCATGTGCCACCAGTACTTCGCACCGAAGTCGAACATCTCCCGTTCGTGCTCCCAATCATCCACGACGACCCTTCCCCCGCTGGAACCGCTGCCAGAGCCCCACTCGAATACCTCGTTTCTCAGCCGCAGAAAACTGATGTCGAGGCCGATTCCCAGCTGATGGTCGTCACTTGCCGGAAAAAGACTTGTGAATAGATCGTGGCCGATGCCGATCGTGGTGACATTTTCCCAGGTGGTCGTATTCGCGGCGGATTCGAAAATGATCCTCCCGTGGGAAACACCCAGCCCCAGACCGTTTCGGGCAAACATCACCGCCAGGCTCGAGGCACGGTACGTTACGAACTCCGGACCCTGCCACTTCAGCTGGAGAACCGGCAGATCGTGGAAGGTGTACTGGGCGGCCACAGTCTCGTGAAGACCCAGGGCTCCCGGGTTGAGAAACACGGCGGCGGGCCCGCAGGGTACCGCCGCCACCGCAAAACCCATGGCCTGGGAGCGGCCTTGCTGGCAGAGCGCTGCTTCTTCAACCCCCAACGGGAAAAGAAGCATGTCCTGCTGCGCCTGTCCGGAGGAGACGGGGAATACCAGCCAGCAGAACCAGATCAGCCAACGGCGAGCCATGCTTGTCCCCTCCCCTGGTGCGCCAAAGAGAACGGCGACGGGGCCTGCCTTTTTCAAGCCCCGTTGGAATCATCCTCGCTCATTTCTGGAGATCGGTAAAGCGCGTATAGGCCTTGTGGAAGTGGAGATCGAACTGCCCGGTCGGGCCGTTGCGCTGCTTGCCGATGATGATGGTGGCCATGTTCTTCACCGAATCGTCGTCGGGCTTGTACATCTCCTCGCGGAAGATGAACAGGACGACGTCGGCGTCCTGCTCGATGCTACCGGATTCCCGGATGTCGGAAAGCCGTGGCTGGTGGTCGCCGCCGCGAGTCTCCACCGCGCGGGAGAGCTGGCTGAGCGCCAGGACCGGGATCTCCAGGTCCTTGGCCAGTCCCTTGAGGTTGCGGCTGATGGCGGAGATCTCCTGCTGGCGGCTCTCGACCCGGCCGTGGGTGGTCATCAGCTGCAAGTAGTCCACGATCAGCAGGCCGATTCCGTGCTGTTGCTTCAGGCGACGCGCCTTCGCCCGCATTTCCAGGGCGGTGATGCCGCTGCTGTCGTCGATGAAGATCGGGGCCGTGGCCAGGCGCCCGCAGGCCTCGGTCAGGCGGGGCCAGTCCTCCGGACGGATCTTGCCGCGCCGCACCTGGTGCAGGTCGAAGCCGGCGCCGGCGCTGGAGCAGAGCATCCTCAGCACGAGCTGCTCCCGGGCCATCTCCAGGCTGAAGATGCCCACCCCGACCTTCTCCCTGACCGCCACGTTGTAGGCGATGTTCAGGGCGAGACTCGTCTTGCCCATGGACGGCCGGGCGGCCAGGATGACGAGGTCCGATTTCTGCAGCCCGGCGGTGCGGTAATCCAGCTCCCGGAAACCGGTGCGCAGGCCGGTGACATCGCTCTTGCTCTTGAAGGCCTCCTCGATGCCGCGGAAGGTGTCCGGCACCACCTGCTCGACGGCCTGGAAACCGCCCCGGGGCGCCTCCTCGGACAGGGCGTAGATCCGGGTCTGCGCCCGGTCGAGGATCGCGGAGGCCTCGTCGGCGCCCTCGAAGGCATCCTGGGCGATGAGGCCGGAGGTGTGGATCAAGCTGCGCAGGACCGATTTTTCCCGCACGATCTGGGCGTGGTAGACCACGTTGGCGGCCGTGCCCACCGAGGCGACCAGCTCGCTCAGGTAGTCCGGCCCGCCCGCGGGCTCGAGCTGGTCCTCCTTCTCCAGGGCGTGGGCGACGGTGATGACGTCGATGGCCTGGTCGTCCTCGTACAGCCGGCACATCGCATCGAAGATGAGCCGGTGCTCCTTCCGGTAGAACTCGCCGGGTTCGATCTTCTCACGGGCCAGGCCAAGCGACTCGCGGTCGAGCAGGATGGCGCCCAGGATGGCCCGCTCGGCATCGAGGTTGAAAGGGGGCAGCCGGTCCGTCACCGAATCCTCGCGGCCGGACCGGCCCTGTGGCAGCTTTTGCGGTCTTCCTTCCAAATCCACCCCAGCGGAAAACGAATATCCCGGAGAACGGCGAAGCGAAAACATACCACGCATCCCGCCACCTTGCAGGCCGAAATACCAGGCCGGGGCTACATTCCTGTGGAAAAGTGGGGCGCGGCCGGGGTAGAAGCCGTGGCCCCCCGGTGGACAAACCTGTGGATAAGCGGGCGCAGGTGTGGAAAACTCCCTCCCGGTTTGCCGGGTGGGGCCCCAAACCTGCCCCGCTCCGGCTCTTGCGACGCCGCCCTTTTTGCCGTGCCTGTGGAAAAACAGCCGGCCGGACCAGGAATGTGACCAGGATGGACCCCCCTCGTTTCGAGCGCGCCATCAAGAAGATCGCGGCCGCCCCGCGACCGCCCAAGCCGTGGCGGGACGGCACCCAGCTACCCTGGAGCGATCCGGCCTTCAGCGAGCGCATGCTCACCGTCCACCTCGACCAGACGACCCACATGGCCAGCCGGACCGCCGAGGTGATCGGCCAGCACGTTCGCTGGCTCTGGAACACCTTGCGGAGCGAGCTGCCTGCCGGCCGCGCCCGCCCCCACATCCTGGACGCCGGCTGCGGCCCCGGCCTCTACTGCCACGAGCTGGCGCGGCGCGGCGCCCGCGCCACCGGCATCGACTTCGCTCCGGCTCCGGTGCGCTACGCCCGCGAGCTGGCCGCCCGCGAGGGACTGTCCTGTTCCTTCCTGGAGATGGACCTGACCCGGCTGCCGGCCGACCTGGCCGCCCGGGTGGGGCCGGTCGATGCGGTGACTATCTGGTTCGGGGAGTTCAACTCCTTCCCCCCGGAGGTTGGCTCGCGCCTCATCGCCGAACTGGCCGGCTGCCTCCGCCCCGGCGGGCTCTTCGTGCTCGAGTACCAGCCCTACGGTCTGTTTCCGCAGGACGACAACCAGCAGTGGCAAGCCTGCGAGAGATCCGTCTTCAGCGAGTCGCCTCACATCTGGCTGCAGGATTACAGCTGGGACGAGGAGTGCCAGGCCGAGATCAACGTGCACTGGATCATCGACGCCCGCACCGGCGACCTCTCCCGCTTCGCCCAGTGCCACCAGGCCTATCCCGACGAGGAGCTGGCCGGACTCTTCACCGCCGCGGGTCTCGACCGGCCCAGCTACCACGAACCCATCGCCGGAATCGGCGAGCGGTACGAATTTCCCCTTTGCGTGGCGCGCAAACCGGGGGACACTGGGGACCGGCCAACCAGATAAGTAAGTGAACTGGCAATGTACCACCTGGCGGTTGCCGCCCCTGTCGACGCAGATCACCAGGGCGGCAGCCCGCGAGTCCAGGGGGATACGGGAAGGAAAGGAGAAAAAATGGCTGACCAGATGGACATCCGGGCGCCACGGTTCGTCCAGTCCGGCTGGTTGCGCAAGGGGGTCCTGATAGCGGCCCTCCTGATCGTGGGACTGGCGATCCTGTTCTCGACCTTCATGGTCTACGTCAAGCCGTACGAGCTGGGGGTCAAGCAGGTCAACATCGGGGTCAAGAAGGGCATCCAGGACAAGGTTTACCACACCGGTTTCCACTTCGTCATGCCGCTCGGCATGGAGATCATGCACCGGTTCCCGAAGAACCTCCAGGTCTTCGAGATGCTCATCAAGGACTCGCCGCGGGCGCGGCGGACCGCCCGTCGCGGCAGCGCAGCCCACATCCAGACCAGCGACGGCTTCTGGGTCGACGTGGACGCCTCGATCCTCTACCGCATCGTCGACCCGGTGAAGGTGATCCGCACCATCGGGCCGGGTCGGCTCTACGAGGACAACGGCATCATCCCCAAGGCCGAACCCGCCCTCAAGGACGCCCTGGGCACCCTGACCACCGAGGAGTTCTACAACTCGCCCATGCGCGTCGCGCGCATGCTGATCGCCAAGGACCTGCTGAACGACCAGCTGAAAGAACCCAAGGGCATCGAGATCGAGCACGTCCTGATCCGCTACTTCCAGTACAGCGAGGAGATCCAGCGGAACATCGAGGACAAAAAGCTCAAGGACCAGCTCGTCTTCAAGAACCAGGCCGAGGCCAACGCCGCTGGAGAGGAGGCCAACCTCAAGAAGATCATCCAGGAAGGCAAGGCCGCCGTGACGGTCAAGCTGGAGGAGGGCGACGCCTACATCGTGAAGCGCAACGCCGAGCGCGACCTGTACGTCCGGACCATGCACGCCGAGGCGGACCTGCTCGTGAAGCTCGCCGAGGCCAAGCGGGCAGAGCTTAAGAACGCCGCCCTGCGCGGAGCCGGATCGGAGAACATGGTCGGCATGAAGATGGCAGACGTCCTGAAGGGAGTGGAGGTACTGATCCTGCCCAGCGACGGATCGGACGGCCTCAACCCGCTGGATCTGCGGCGCAACCTGAACCTCTTCGAGGTCACGAAGGGAGGTAAGTGACATGGCCAACGGCACAGACATCCGCATACCATCCCCCCCGGACCCGAAGAAGCTCTTCTCCACGCTGGTGGGCGTCGGCGCCTTCCTGCTGGTGATCTTCTTCCTCGGCGGCTTCATCCATCGCACCGACAGCACCAGCGTCGGCGTGCGCACGGTGAAGTTCTCTCTCATCCCGGGCCAGAAGGGAGTGAAGGACACGTACTATGCGCCCGGCGCCATGTACTTCTTCCCCCCCTTCTTCAACGACTGGCACACCTTCGACACCAAGCTGCAAAACCTGGAAATGACCTTCAGCCGCGAATCGGGCGACATCCGCGCCCGCGACGACCTGCTGTTCAAGACCATCGACGGCAACGACATCTCCCTGGACGTCATCATCAGCTACCGGTTGATCCCGGAGAAGGCGCCCCACGTCCTGCAATTCGTAGCCAAGGACGACCTGGAGTTGCGGCACACCATCGTGCGGGCCATCGCCCGCAGCCGCCCCCGGGACATCTTCGGCGAGCTGAAGACCGAGGAGTTCTACGTCTCCGCGAGCCGGGCCGAAAAGGCCGACCAAGCCAAGGCCACCCTCAACTCGATCCTCGAACCGTACGGCGTGGTGGTGGAGAAGGTCCTGACCAAGGACTACCGCTTCAACACCGCTTACCAGC
>CAZAHC010000130.1:0-9082 GCA_964484595.1 uncultured Fibrobacteraceae bacterium
CCTTGGAGGTAAACCGGCGGCATGAATTGAGATACGCGTACTGAGGGGCCTAGGAAATGAAGTCACGGAGACGAAGACACATTCTTGGAGGCACAACCTACTGGATCAGGACCGCCTTCTTGCTTTCGCGGGTTCCGTTGGCCGTGAGGTCGATGAGGTAGGTCCCGCTGGGCAGCTTCCGACCGTTTCCGCCCCTGCCGTCCCAGGCAACGGAGTACTTCCCGGGAGTCAGCGGCTTGTCGATCAGGGTCCGGATCAAGCGGCCGCCGAGGTCGAAGATCCTGAGGGTGACCGGGCCGGCCTCGGCGACGCCGAACCGGATGCTGGTGGAGGGGTTGAACGGGTTCGGATGGTTCTGTTCCAGGAAGTGAACCGACGGTACCTCGGGATCGGGAATGGCGGTCGCGTCGTCGACCTGGAGCACGGAGACGAACAGGTCGTAGCCTCCGCCGTTGTAGGAGGTGTCGAAGGCGCCCGGCGTGGTCGGGAAATCGAAGGAGAGGGTGGAGCCGGTGAGAACCGGATTCCCCGCCGGGTCCAGGGCGAGGGCCGCGCCGGAATCGCCGTCGCTCCCACCCAGGAACGTGCTCCAGAGGAGGGTGGTGCCCGAAAAGGAGAGCCGGGCGAGGAAGGCGTCGTTCCAGCCGTTGCGGGAGGTGTCGTAACCTTCCGGGGTCACGGGGAAGTCTGAGGACCAGGTTGGTCCGGTGACGTAAACGTTACCCGCGGGATCCAGGCAAAGGGCCGCCGCCCAATCCCCGGACTCTCCCCCGATGAAGGTGCTCCAGACCAGGGTGGAACCCGAGGCGGCCAGCCGGGTCACGAAGATGTCCTCGTACCCGAAGCCGTTGTGAGACGTGTCGTACGCGCCCGGGGTGATCGGGAAGTCGGCGGAATAGGTCTTGCCGGCGAGGACCGGATCTCCTGCCGGGTGGATGGCGACGGCGTAGCATCGCTCGTCGTCCTCACCCTCCAGGAAGGTGCCCCACAGGAGGTCCGTCCCCGAGGCGGACAGCTTGGCGACGAAGATATCGTCGTCCCAGCCGAACATCGAGGTGTCGAACGCGCCCGGGGTGGTGGGGAAGTCGGCCGAATCGGTGAACCCGGTCAGGACGGGATTCCCGGCGGGGTCCAGCGCGATGGCATAACCGCACTCCATACCCTCGCCGCCCAGGTAGGTACCCCAGAGCAGGTCCGAACCGGAGGCCGACAGCTTGGCGACGAAGACATCCTGGTAGGCGTGGTACGACGTGTCGTAGGCGTCCGGGGAGGTCGGGAAGTCGGTGGAGTAGGTGTTCCCGGTCAGGACGGGATTCCCCGCCTGATCCAGGGCGAGGGCGATGGCCATGCCGGAACTGCTGCCGCCCAGGTAGGTGCTCCAGAGCAGCTCCGCGCCCGACGACGACAGCTTGGCGACGAAGAGGTCGGATGAGCCACCGTTGAAGGACGTGTCGTAGGCTGCGGCCGTCGTCGGGAAGTCGGTCGAGAAGGTGGTCCCGGTGAGGACGAAATCTCCGGCCTGGTCCCGGGCGAGGGCATAGCCGTAGTCGTAGTCGCTCCCGCCCAGGAAGGTGCTCCACAGCAGGCCGTCGTTCGAGGGCGACAGCTTGGCGATGAAGATGTCGAACCCGCCGTTGTGAGAGGTGTCGTAGGAGCCGGGGGTGGTCGGGAAGTCGGCGACCTCGGTGTAGCCGGTCACCACGGGATTCCCGGCCGGGTCCAGGGCGAGGGCGAGGGGGTAGTCCTCGCCGTCTCCGCCCAGGAAGGTGCTCCAGAGCAGGGTGGAAGGATCGTCCCGGCCGGCCGGCCCGGCAACCGTAGGCTGTCGGTCCCGATCCAGGATGAAGCACCCGCCGGTTCCCTCCGGACCTGACCGCAGGTCCCACAGGGTGCCCGCGGAGGTCTCGATCCGGTACGATTCGTTTTCCGCGCGCGTAACCCGCTCCGCCCCGTCATAGGCGAAACCTGGTCCGGGCGGGGCCGCCCCCGGTTGTCCCACGACCTCGTAGCTGAAGATCCCCTCAGTCCGGCGAAGGACCAGGTCCACCCCCGGCCACAGATCGTGATAGATGATCTCCGCGAAGGCCGGGACCTCGGTCCGCCACCGTTGTCGGTCGCTGCCCCGGAAGTAATGGTAGCGACACGCCAGCTCCCCGCGGGCCTCGATGGTTGCCGACGGGTTCGCGCCGGTGAACCGGACCCAGAGCGCGCAGCCGCCTCGCCCGATCGGCTCGGGGTGTTCGTCCGGAGGCGGAAAATCAAGTCCCGGGCCGGATTCGCCCTCGGCGGCGGGGAGGCGTTCCCTGAGATCGAAGACGATCGCGGTCGGGGTGAAGTAAACCGAGACCGCCTCTCCCCTGGCATAGAACCGCACGGGACCTGCCAGCTGTCCCTGGTTCGCGATGAAACCCTCGGTGACTGCGCCGGCGCTCCCGGGGTAGGGCGCGATACACAGAACCAGCGCCACGAAAAGAAGCGAAGCGGTGCCTTTCATCCCGTTTCTCGTCCCTGTCGGAAAACTGATGAAGCTGGAGATGTATTACCATTCAATTATAACACAAACGGGACCGCGGGATGACCCCGGTCGGTCAGACGGTATCGTTCCGGGAGAAAGCCCGCGGTCAAGCCCCCGCCGCGAACGCCTCCAGCAGGTCCATCGTCGAGAGGATTCCGATCACTCGCTGCTGTGCGTCGACCACGACCAGCCGGTGGACGCGGTTGCGCAGCATCTCCCGCGTCGCGTCGAGGATGGTGTCCTCCAGGGAGACGGTCATCACGTCGGTGGTCATCACCTCGGCGACTTTCAGGCCGCCCAGGGGGGAGCCGGGCTGGTTCAGGTCGGCCCATTGATCGGGGACTTGGTCGCCGTCGGCCGCCTCATCCGGGCGCCAGGGTCGCTTTAGCAGGGGAGCTACCAGGTCGGTTGTCGAGAGGATCCCCTTACAGCGCCGGCGGGCATCGACAACCGGCATGGCGGTGATCTGGTTCTCGAACATCAGCGACACGGCCTCGCTCAGCAGGTCACCGGGCCGCACGCTGACGACATCGCGGACCATGAGGTCCTTCACGCGGACTTCGGCGGGCTTGGCAGTCATAGTACCTTCCTGATGGCTGGTGGGGACGGGGGCGCTGGGTTCACAAACACCCATTTTAAGGAAAAAGCCCGACCGCCGCCTCTCGAAGGGTGCGACGATCGGGCTGGTTCACGGAAGAAAAGCGAACTACTTCAGGAGTACCATCTTTCCCCCCGCGGTGAAATCACCGGCCCGGAGGCGGTAGAAGTAGATGCCGGAGGCAAGACCGCTGGCATCCCACGTCACCGTCTTGTGGCCGGCCGTCTGCTCGCCGTTGACCAGGATGGCCACCCTCTGACCCCGGGCGTTGTAGACCGAAAGCCTGACCCGACAGTTCTCGGGCAAGGCGTACTCGATCCGGGTGACCGGGTTGAAGGGATTGGGGTAGTTCTGAGTGACGGCGAACTCGGCGGGCGGTGGAACGTTCTCTCCCTCGACGACCGAGGTGACGGCGGAACTGTACTCGTAGGCCCCGATGTCCGGCAGGTAGCTGGTCGTGTCGGGGCGAACGTTCCCGTCGAGGTCGAAATCGGTCCAGCCCGGCCGGGCAGCGTCGATGCAGGCGCTGCCTTCGGTCAGGTGAAAATCTCCCTCCGGTGCATCCGCGAAGGCCGGGTCGAGGTAGATGTTGAACCGGTTGTCGCAGGGATCGCCGTTGCTGTTCGTCCCGACGATCACACCGATGCCCGGCGGCCCGTTGAACGACCAGCCCATGTCGAAGCCGATGTCGCCGCCGCTGTTGCCGAAGAAATCGTTGTACCAGACCGAGCTGGCCGCGCTGTCCACGAAGTGGATGCCTTCGCCGGTGGAGAAGGCGACGATGGAGCTGTCGAGGAGCAGGCGGGAGTCGTTGCAGTAGATGCCGCCGCCGAGGCCGCTGCTCACGGTGTTGCCGCTGAAGGTGCAGTGGATGAAGTTCGGGTCGTCGGTCGTCGGCTGGCCGGTGTTGCAGAACAGTCCGCCGCCGTTGTTGCCGGCCGAGTTCTCGGTGATCGCGCAGTTCAGGAAATACGGGAAAGACCACTCGATACAGAAAACTCCGCCGCCGTCTCCGACGGCCGTGTTGCTGTCGATCTTGCAGCGGCTGAAGTAAGGAGCGACCCAGTCCGCGCAGTAGGCGCCGCCGCCGTTGCTGACGGCGAGATTACTGTTGATGACACAGTGCTCGAAGGTGCCGTCCCCGGACATGCCACCGCCGTCGATGGCAATGTTCTCGCGGATGGTACACTCGGAGTAAGTGCCCCAGCCGTAGACGCCACCGCCGGCGGCGCCGGCCGTGTTGTCCCGGATGAGGCAGTCCATGAAGTCACCACCGCCGCACGCACCGCCGCCGTCACCGCCGGCTGTGTTCCCGCGAATGATGCAGTTCTCGAACATCCCGTAACCGGCCACGCCACCGCCGCATTCGCTGGCGGAGTTTTCGATTATCTGGCAGTTGTCCATGAAGGTCGGGAAGGCGTTCAGGCTGAAGACGCCGCCGCCATTGAAGAAGGCCTGGTTGCCGCTCAGGGTACAGCAGGAGAACACCGGCCCGGCCTCGAGCTGACAGAAGACACCGCCGCCGCTGAGGTCGGCCAGGTTGTTCAGGATGGCGCAGCAGGTGAAGGTGGGCGAGGATCCCTCGCAGTAAACACCGCCACCGTACCTCTGGTTGCCGCTGCCGGTCGCGTGACCGTTCTCGATGCAACACCAGGTCAGCCGGCTTTCCGAGCTGCCGGGCAAGAAGCGCAGTCCTCGCCAGCGGCCGGGGTTGGCAATGGTATCGGTGGTGAAGGTGATGAAGTCGGCCTCGGTCCCCTCCGCCAGGAGGGTGCCTTCGATGTCGAGGCGGTAAGGGCCCTCGAAGTCGAAGATCGTGCCGGGATTGAGTCGCAACGTGTCCCCAGCCAGGACCGAGAGGTGGCCCACGACCGGGTAGGTGCCCGGGCCGAGGGTCCGGCTTCCGGTAGGTCCGGACAGGTTCCAGATCGGATAGTCGCAAGCCTCGTTCTCGTAGGCGCCGATGTCCGGCGGATGCCCGCGGTCGGAACCCTCGATGTCCTCGTCGAGCCCGGTGAACGGGCTGCCCGCACCGATGCAGCTGCTGGAATCAGCGAGGTCGAAGTCGAGCGTCGCCAGGTCCAGGTAACCAGGGTTCTGCATGACGTTGGCGAGGCTGTCACAGGGATCGCCATTCACGTTGGTGCCCCAGGGCTGGTACAGCCAGGGCGGACCTTCCAGTGGATTGACGATGTTACCACCCGCGTTGCCGTAAATATTACAGAACTGGAAGGTGCTGGACTGGCTGTTCGTGAAGCGGACACCCTCTCCGCCGGAATAGCTGATGACGGTGCTGGTGAAGATCGGGGCGGACAGGTTTCCGCAGAGCACGTTGTCGCCGCTGCCGGCTGAGTTGCCGTTGATGGTGCAGTGGATGTACTCGGGAGCCGTGTCCGTGTGAATCGAGCGCACGCCGCCACCCTGTCCCGAAGCCGTGTTGTCGCGGATCAGGCAGTTGATGAAGGTGGGGGTACTGCCCGAGACGCAGTCCACGCCCCCGCCGTTGGCGCCGGCCGTGTTGTCGTAAATGAAGCAGTCCCGGAACGTCGGTGCGGAATCCTCCATCTCGCAGTGCACGGCGCCGCCGTTGCCGCTGGTCGCCGTGTTGCCGCTGAAGGTGCAGTCGGTGAATCCGGGGGAGGAGTAGAGGCAGAACACCGCGCCGCCGCCCTCGGTGGAGGTCACGTTGCCGGTGATCTGGCAGTTGAAGAAGTAGGGCGACAGGTCCGTGTTGTCGACGTAACAGAACATGCCGCCGCCGCCGGCGGTGGCTGTGTTGTTACTGATCGTGCAGTGCAGGAAGTCCGGCCCGCAGTTGTTCTCGGACCAGAATCCGCCGCCGTTGGTCGCCGAGTTGTTGCTGATGGTGCAGTAAGAAAAGTTCGGCGATGCGTCGTGAAAGGTGGCCACGCCGCCGCCGGCACCGGCCGAGTTGTGGCTGATCTCGCAGCTGGTGAAGATTGGCGAGGAATAAGTACAGTACACCCCGCCTCCGTCCCAGGTCGCCGAGTTCAGTCTGATGGCGCAGTGCAGGAAGTCTGGTGAGGATTCGTCGCAGTACACGCCGCCGCCGCTGTTGAACAGGCCGCCGCCCGCGCTGCCGCGTTCGATCACGCAGTATTCCAGGCGGCAATCCTCGGCCGATGTCAGGAAGCGGATCCCGTACCAGCCGGCGGGGTTCTCGACCGGATCGCTGGTGAACCTGACCGAGTCTCCCTCGGCGCCGAACGCCCGCAACAGGCCGTGCACGGTGAGCTTGTAATGTCCGGTGAAGCGGACGGTCACTCCCGCGCTTATGGTGAGGGTCGAGGCGGCCGGCACGTCGACGTCCCCCTGGATCAGGTAGGGGCTGCCGCTGGCAGTCCAGTCCTGATCGACGATCTGTCCGGCGGGAACCAGGGTTTCGGCCAGGGCGGGCCCTGACCACAGGAGCAGGCCGGCGCCCAGGAGCAGAGCCGCGCACGGCAGGAGGCCGGCGGGCAGGAGCAGACGGGCGCTTGGGCGCAGACGGGCGCCTGGCCGCGGACTGGCGCGAAGCAGCAGGTTTGTCGTCTTCATGAGTTATTCCTCCTCCTGGTTTTTTTAAGGACCGAAACAACTTTTGAGATATGGGCATGAATGGAGGGCTGAAAAAATAGCCAACCCCCTCAGGGGTGATGGCTTTCCCAGTTCAGATGTTTGGCGGGGTTGGAAATCTTACGGAGGGGGCGCCGGGAAATGTAAAGAGGACTGGGTGTCATTGAAGCCCTCAAGTGTGCTAGACTTAGAAAGGGGATATCTCGACAATCCTTTTGCAATCGAACTGGACTTGACGAGGAATACGAAGGTCGGGTCCTACCTCAGGGACCGGGAGGATATTTCAATGAAGTATGTGGCGGCCTCTCTTGCTCTCCTTGGCGTTCTTCTGCCGACTCCTGGCGAGGGAGGGTGGCAGCCCGGGTTTTCTGGACCGGGTACCAACAATTCAGTCGAAGTCATCGGTACATTTGCCAGCGACCTCGTTATTGGCGGTAAGTTCACGATCGTGAATGACATCAAAGCAACCAAAATCGCTCGGTTCGACGGCGAATATTGGCACCCACTAGGCTCTGGAATAGGTGAAGAGGATGGCCCCTGGGCCGAGGAGGTCAATTGCCTCGCTGAATTCCAGGGAAGGCTCATAGCTGGCGGTAACTTCTCCCTCGCTGGCGGCCAACCGGCGTCGAACATTGCCCAGTGGGACGGGGTGGAGTGGTCTGCAGTCGGGGAAGGCCTTGCTGGCGTACTTAGAGGGATTTGCGTCCACGGCGACCACCTCTATGCCTGGGGTTCGAACCTCATGGAAAACGGGGATCAAATGTCCCACATTGCGATCTGGGACGGCCAGGAATGGATGCCGGTTCCAACGGAAGACATCGGCCCCGTTCTCGACTTTGGCTTCCTGGACGGCGAGAAGGTAGTTCTGCGGAGCGGGGATTTTCAGGGTGACCCTATTCCCTCAGCAGTTGTGCGACGACGCAACTGCTTGTGGCAACCCGTGGGCAATCTCCCGAGGGGAGATGCCCTTGAGATTTTCCAGGGAAAAATCCATGTTGTTCTGGAAGAGGGCGGAGCCTTTCGCTGGGATGTGGATGACTGGACGGAATTGCCTTCTTCTTGGTGGGCCATTCACATCCACTGTTTTACCGTCTTTCAGGGTCAGCTGGTTCTCTTCGGCTACCATCCTTGGGCATGTCAATATGATTCGAGTTACTATATTTCTCACGTGTGGGATGGTAATTCCTGGGAAGAATGGTCCCTTGTTCCTGAGGATTGGGGTCGGGTTACCTCTATTGCCGAATGGGCTGGTAGCATTTATTTCGGTGGTTACTTTTCGTTCGTTGAGGATGTTCCTTCCGCCAACCTGGTCTCATTGACCGGAAATTCTTGGTCCCCAGTCGGGCCCTTTGGGGGAGGGTTCGCGGGAAGGGTGAAATGTCTTTCTTTATTCGGGGACAGGATCGCTGTGGGCGGAGGAAGTCGTCTTTTTGTTTACGATGGTGACCAGTGGATTCCGCAGCTTCCCGGTGGATGTGGTGTGTCTATCTATTGGTGCCATCTTGATGCCGGTGGTGTAGATTGGGCTGGAGTAACCTTGAACTGGCCTTGGTGCCGGTTCGAGTTTTTTGCCAATGGCGGTCATCGCAGCTTTGCCGGCATGTCCGGAGATAATGGGAAATCCGCGCTGTCTGTTCTTCTGCTTGGGAATTCATATTATTTGGGGTTGGGTACATGTGCGGATCCATATTATGACGGCTTGGCGGCGATTTGGGACGGGGACGACTATGTAAGCCATATTCCGGATTCGCCAGCCGGGTCCGGGGTGTTGTCGATTGTGGAATTTGAGGATCGAATTGTGTTTGGGGGCGGCTTTGATACTGCCGGCGGTCAACAAGTCAGTAACATTGCCGCCTGGGACGGAGCCCAATGGGAAGGTCTTGGCGAGGGGGTCGAATTCCGGGTTAATGCGCTTGCTGTCTTTGAAGGGCAGCTCGTTGCTGCCGGCACCTCCGAAGGGGCCGGGCCAGTAGCAGCTTGGGACGGGTCGTCCTGGTGTTCAATCTGGGACGACTATGGTTACCAAATAGTTTACAGTCTCGCTGTTCATGATGACCTGCTCATCGCCGGCGGGTCATTTTGGGAAGTTGGATCAGTTCCCGCTTCCAAAATCGCCGCTTGGGACGGGAATGCTTGGCACCCGCTGGGTGCTGGTGTTGACAAAACCGTTTGGGCCCTTGTTTCCGATGGCGAAAACCTATGGGCGGCCGGCGAATTTGGTTCCGCAGGCGGCATCCCTTCCAGCCATATCGCATGCTGGACGGGTCCGATCGTTTCCAACTACTTGACCGCCTTCGAAGCCGAGAGGTCAGGAGGTGGCGCTGACATCTTCTGGGAAGTCCACTCTCCTCACCCGGACAACGTGTTTCGTCTGTTGAGACAAGAGGCTGGAG
>CAZAHC010000131.1:0-9069 GCA_964484595.1 uncultured Fibrobacteraceae bacterium
CACCCGTCGGTGGCGGCCAGCGGCCGGATCCGGGCCCGGCCGGCGGGGATCGACACCAGGCGCAGCCAGGCGGCTGGCAGGAGGCCAACCACGAGCAAGAACACCCCGCCCCCGAGCCCAGAAAGGCGAGCGAGGAAGGACTGCAAGACCGAACCGGAACCGGGCTCGAGCACGGCGCTCAGCTGGCCGCCGAAGAGCTCGGGCCGCGCTCCGGCCGCCAGCAACCAGAGGTCGTCGGTGTGCCAACGCAACCGGATTCGCCGGTGACGCAAGCGAGCCACCGCGGCGAACTCGGCCGAGCCCGGCTGCGGCTGCTCCCCCAGAACGACCTGGGACACCCGGTACCTTTCCACCACGTCGGCCAGGTCCGACCAGCTGCCCAGCCAGGGCAGCTCCCCGCCGGCCAGCGGAGGCGGGGCTTCGCCAGCGGCCGCCGCCGGTTCGGCCAGGTACCCCACGAGGTCGACGCCGGGCAGCCGCTGACCGCCCAGGCGCGCCAGCCAGGGCTGCAGGGTAGCGGGGGCTCCCACCAGCAGCGTTCTTTCCAGGGAGAGAAAACCGTGCTCCAGACGCCGCCGGAGGGAAGCGAACAGGTCGGCCCCCACGGCGGCGGTGAAGGCGAATAGCGGGACGAAGAGCAGCAGGACGGCCCGGCTGATCACCTCTTGCCGACCCAGGTAGGTGCTGGCCAGCAAGAGCAAAGAAACGATGCCGACCTGCTGAAGATGAGCCAGCGCCGCCATGGGCCGCCCCCGGCCGCGCAGGCGATAGCGCCCGGCCAGCAGGAAGGTGACGGTTGCCAGCAAGGATCCGAACAGGAGCAGCGGCCGGTATTCGACCAGTGGGAAGACCGGTTCGGCGAACAGGGGATTGGCGACCGCCCGCAACCCGTAGGCGCCCAGAAAGGCCACCCACAAAGAGACCATGTCCACCGCCCAGAGCAGGAACACGACCAGCGGGCCGCGCCTTATCTTGAGCCGGTAGACGAGCATCCCCCACTTCTCGTATAAGGAGATCAGGCTGCCGAGGTGCAGCCAGAAGCTGCGGCTCAGGGCGCCCTTGGCGCTGTCCCGGCGGTGCCGGTGGACGAACCGAGCGTCCGGAGTGTACAGGACCTCCCAGCCCGCCTGCCACATCCGGTAGCACAGATCGACGTCCTCGAAGTAGAGGAAGAAGCGCTCGTCCATCGGCCCGGTCCGCTCCAGGGCGGTCCGGCGCACGAGGATGCAGCCGCCCAGCACCCAGTCGACGGGGCGGGCGGTCTGGTGGTCGAAATCGCGCATCAGGTGTTCGTCCATGGTGCGCGAGCGGGGGAACAGCTTCCCGAGGAACGTCCGCCGCATGAGCAGGGTGCGGAAGGTGTAGAACCGGCGGCAGGAGTCCTGGATCGACTGGTCCTCGTTCAGGAGCTGCGGACCGATGAGCCCCGCCTTGGGATGACTGTCGGCGAAGGCCAGCAACCGGTCGACGGCGCCCGGCAGGGCCACTATGTCCGGGTTTAGTACGAGGTAGTAATCGGCCGCGACGGTGGCCATGCCGAGGTTGGCACCTTGCGAGTAGCCGGTGTTCTCGCGGTTGCAGATCCAGTGCACCGAGCGGAACCGATCCTGGACCGCGGCCAGGCCGGGATCCTGCGAAGCGTTGTCGACCACGACGATCGCGTGCTCGCAGGAGGGCGGATACGCGGTTAGCGACTCGAGGCAGCGCTCCAGGTCGCCGCTGGTGTTGTAATGGATGATCACGATGGCTATCTTCACACCGCTCTCCCGCCTGGCGCGTTCACCGGAACCTCCGGAGGCGCAGCGCCCAGACCATCCACATGGCCTCGATAATTATGCGCCGCGACATCTTCGAGATGCCGACCTGGCGATCGACGAAGAGGATGGGGATCTCCTTGATCCGGAACCCTCGTTTCCAGCAGTGCATGTTCATCTCGATCTGGAAGGAATACCCGTCGCTCTTGATGCGGTCCAGGGGCAAGGCCTCGAGCACCTCCCGCCGGAAGCACTTGAAGCCGCCGGTGCAGTCGTGGACGGGCAGGCCAGTCACCAGGCGCGCGTAGTGATTGGCGCCCACGCTCAGGATCAGACGGCTGAGCGGCCAGTTGACGACGGTCACCCCGTTCAGGTAACGGCTGCCGAGCACGACGTCGTGATCCTGGATCTCCTGCAGGAACTCGTCAAGGGCCACCGGGTCGTGGCTGAAGTCGGCGTCCATCTCGAAGATCACCTGGGCGTCGGTGTTGGCGAGCACCCACTGGAAACCGGCGATGTACGCCGGCCCGAGGCCTGCTTTCCCGGGGCGCTCGAGGATCTGAACCCGGCGGCCGAACTCCGGCGAGGACTTGACGAGATCCGCCGTCCCGTCAGGGGAGTTGTCGTCGACGATCAGGATCGAAAGGCCGGGATCGCGAGCGAGGATCAACGGGATCAGGCGCCCGATGTTGTCGGCCTCGTTGTAGGTCGGGATGACGACCATCCCCTTCAGCCCGGAAGGCTCAGGCATGCTTCGTTTCCTCTTTCACGGGTGCCGCGGGCGAGCGGCCGAAGGGGCCCCGGAACTTCCCCGGCAGGAAGAACAGGACCAGCACCACGACCAAGCCCAGCAGGGCCAGGCCGAGACCGCGGCGCACGGACGGATCCCGGTAGAAAAAACGCACCTCGTGGTCGCCCGCGGGCAGGGCCACGGCGCGCAGGATCAGATCTGCCCGCAGCAGGTCGCCGGGTCGGCCGTCGATCTCCACCTGCCAGCCCGGCGCCGCCATGTCCGCCAGCAAGAGCAGGGCCGGAACGGGCGCTCCGGTGCGCAAAACGACCTCGTCGAGGCCGTCGACCACGAATTCGGGCGGGGGCAGGGCGCCGGCGCCGGCTGCGGGGACCGGATCGGGCTCCCGATCCAGGATAACCTGGTGGGCGAAGGACAGTTGCCCGGCCTGAAGGGCGTCCAAAAATTGCCCCAGATCGTCCCCGCCCGGCAACGCGGAGCTGAGCTGGTATTCCGTCACCAGACGCGCCCGCGGCAGGGCGGCCAGGTTCCGGTAGTAGGGCCGGCCGTTGCAGAGCAGGGGCTCCGGTGCGAGGTCCACTCCCAGCTCCTGCAGGTACCGCAGATCCTCCGCCCCGAGTTCACCACCGAACGATACGATCCGGCCGGCAAGCCAGGCGGCAATCCGGCCCGCCGGCCGCGGCGTGTTGTTGAACCGCAGCCGCTGTCGGACCGTCTCGTACGCGGCCAGCTTGGCCGGGTGGTAGCCGTCGAGGGAGCGGATCCCCGCGGGCATCAGATCGTTCCGACCGTCCAGTGGTCCCAGCGGCCAGATACGGTCGTGGCCGACCAGATCGGCCAGCTCGCGGTACCTACCGCGGTCGGCAGCCTGCGCCGGCCTGTACGTTTGCAGCAGCCGGGCCGCGGTCACCAGGCGGGCCCCGCCGGCGCGGTCCGGCACGATGTCGCTGAGCGACCTTTCCGGGTGAACGATGCGCCGGTCGACTGAAATCAGATCGATCGCCGCGAGGACCACCAGGACCCACAACAGGCCCCGCCGGCGGAAGGAAACGTTCCGGACGGCGTAGGCCACCGCGCCCCCGGCCGCGAGCAGGATCAAGCCGATCCGGACCAGGTCGGCCTTGTGCAGCGTCCAGGCCATCTCCAGCAGGACCGGCTGAGGATTCTTGCCGGCGGATACGGCCAGCTGCTGCAACTGCTCCAGGTAGGGTCCGTGGGCCAGGCCGGCCCCGCCCAGCACCAGGAGCAGCCCTCCCAGCCCCAGCACCAGACCCGGCAAGAGCCGGCGACCCCGTGGTCCGTACGGCCGGTCCCCGGTCAGCACCCCGGCGCCCAGTCCAGCCAGAAGCGCCGCGCTGAAGACCAGAACGATCAGCACCATCGAGGGTACCCGGAACTTGTTGAAGTAAGGAAGAAACCGGTAGGCCAGGTCGTACAGCAATGGTGCGTGGCGGCCGAAGGCCACCACCACCGCGAGCAGGGACATCACACCGATGGTGACCACCAGCCGGCGCCGGCCCGACCACCAGCTCAGGACGGCCAGCCCCAGCACCAGCCAGCCCAGGTAGTTGGGGTAATCGTTGAAGGGCATCTTGCCCAGGTAGGTGGCCTTGCCGAACCCCGCCGCGGCCGGCATCACCAGCGTACCCAGCTCGGCCGGGGCCAGGCTCCAGGCCGTGGCGTAGTCGTAGCCCACGCCGCCCCCGGCGGCGGCGTCACCCCGGATGGAAAGCCCGGAGTATCCGTGCACAGGCACCAGCAGGGCGGCGCCGAGCAGAAAGGCGACGGCGAGGGAGACGGCCACCGCGGCCGCCCGGCGCCAGCGGACAGCGGCCGACGCGGAACCGGCCACCAGTCCCGCCGGCCAGAAGAGGTGCCACAGGACCAGCCAGCCCAGCATCAGCAAGGTGTAGTACGTGATCTGCGGATGGCCCCGCAGGATCTGCAGACCCAGCAACACCGCACAGACGGCCACGGCCCGCGGCCCGCGGCCGGCCAGCACGTTCCAGGCCCAGGCGAAAATCCAGGGCGCGTACATGGCCGCCCCCAGCTTCGACCCATGCCCATGCACCGACCAGGCGACGACCTTGGGCGCCAGGATCCAGATCAGGGCCCCGAGCACCAGGGCGGCGGTGGGTAACCGCCAGCGCGAGAGCAGGTACGCCATGCCGAGCCCGCCGCAGAGCAGGTGGGCCAGCAGCCAGGTCAGCGGGGGAAAGTGAAGCGTCTGCTGGAGGAAATTGAAGACCACCGAGGGGGGGTAGAGAAACCTGGTATAGGCAAGCGAGCCGAAGGTGGGCATGCCGCAGAAGAGGTACGGATTCCAGAGCGGGTAGTCGCCCTCGCGCAGGGCGGCGTCCCCCACGGCGGCAAACGCATCGGCGTTCTGGGCGTCGCTGCTCCGGAACACTTGCCCCTTGAGCAGCGGCCCCGGATACAGCACGGCCAGAGCAAGCACCAGGAAGAGGGCGACCAGGACCAGGTCGGGCAAGCGGCGCGGCCGCGCGGCCGGGCGCTTTTCCCCACCCCCCCCCGCCGCCATGACCTTTGCCGAGGATCCCAGCACCGCCTTCCCCTTCCGGATCGCGAAGATGGTGCGGGGAATCTCCGCACCACCCGGCAAGATATCACCGCCGGGTCGGGACTGTCCACCACGGCCCGGTCCGGCCTACTGCCGGAACTGGGAGGTTCCCTGGGCGGCGCCGCGTAACTCGTCGATCACTCCGAGCAAGGCCGCCTGGGCCGTCCGCCAGCGGCCACCCCAGAGATGCCAGGCCGCCAGGCCGCCGTAGTAGAGAAGTTGACCGGCCAGCACCAGCGGCACCTGGGAACCCGACCAGTGACGCCGCAAGAGCTTGATATGGCTGCGGCTGCGCAGGTACACCTTGAGCGGACTGCGGCTACCGAGCGCTGAGCTGACCATATGCAGGACCAGAGCCTTCGGCACGTGCAGGATCCGCCCGCCCCGCTCGCGAATCCGCAGGGAGTAGTCGGTGTCTTCCCCGTAGAAGTAGAAGCTCTCGTCGATCTCTCCCACCAGCCGGAGCGCCTTCGGGCCAAGCAGCAGGGCGCAGCCGGAGCCGTAGCCCACGAACCGGTTCGCCATGGAACGCTTGCCGGCCAGCTGCCGGATGCCGTGGTGCTGGATCCAGCCGGTGAACCGGCCGACCCGGCCACCGTCGTACCAGACCTGGGCCGGATCGTGGGCGTAGCAGATTCGCGGGGTTGCCGCCCAGGCGCGCGGCTCGTCGGCCAGGGCCAGCACCAGCCTTTCCAGGCTGCCCTGGGGCACGATGGTGTCGTTGTTCAGCAAGAGCAGGTAACCGTCGCCGGGGCCCTCGGCGATAAGTCGCCGGATCACCAGGTTATTGCCGCCGGCCCAGCGCAGGTTGTGCTCGGACTGGATGATCTCCACGGCCGGGAAGCTCCGGGCGACGAAGTCCACCGAATCGTCGCTGGAGGCGTTATCGACCATCAACACCCGCAGCGGCCGGTAACTGCTGTCGAGCAGGGAGCCGAGGCAGTCGCGGAGAACTCGCCGTCCGTTCCAGTTGACCACCGCGACGACGAGAGGCGGCAGGGTTTCCGGGGAATCGATCGCGGACTCAGACTCGCCGCCGAACACGGTACTCCGCTTCCGGTTTGCGGCCGGCCACAACCAGGTCGGCCAGCAAGCCGAGACTGATGAACTGGATGGCCATGACCAGCAGGACGAACCCGATCACCATGAGCGGTCGGATGTGCAGCCCCTTCCCCAGGATCCATTCCGCCAGGAAGTAACCGTTGATGACCAGGCCGCCAACAAGCGACAGCAGGCCGATCCGCCCGAAGAAGTGCAGCGGCGATTGCGAGCGGGCATGCAGGAAGAAGACCGTCAGCAGGTCGAGGAAGCCGTTCAGGAACCGGGCCGCCCCGTACTTGGTAATCCCGAACCGGCGCGCGTGATGCCGCACCGGGAGCTCGGTGACCCGGAACCCCTCCTGGTGGGCCAGGGCCGGGATGTACCGGTGCATCTCACCGTAGACGCGCACCGCCCGCGTGACCTCGGCGCGGTAGGCCTTCAGACCGCAGTTGAAGTCGTGCAGGCGCAACCCGCTCATCAGGGAGGTGGCGGCGTTGAAGATCTTGGAGGTCTGGTTCTTGATGAAACTGTCCTGGCGGTCCTGCTTCCAGCCCGAGACGAGGTCGAAGCCCTCCTCGAGCTTGGCGATCAGGCGGGGTATCTCGTCCGGGTCGTCCTGCAGGTCGGCGTCCATGGTGATGATTATCTCACCGGTGGCGGCGGTGAACCCGGCCGAAAGCGCGGCGGATTTCCCGTAGTTGCGGCTGAAGGAGATGCCGCGCACCTCGGGGCGGCTGGCGGCCACCGCGGCGACCCGCTCGAAGGTGCCGTCGCTGCTGCCGTCATCGACCACCAGCACCTCGTAGCTGCGGCCCAGGGGGGCCAGCGCCCGGGCGATCCGGTCGATCAGCTCGCCGATTGACTCGGCCTCGTTGAAGGCGGGAACGACCACCGACAGTTCGCAGCTCGCCCCGGAGAGGTCAGACACTCCGCTCCCTCCTTCGTAACGCCCAGCGCACTTCCCGGGCCAGGCCGTCGGCGAAGGTGACGGTGGGACGATAGCCGATTCCCGCCTCGACGTGACTGCGATCGGCGAAGGTATCCCGCACGTCACCCTTGGCGACCTCCTCGTACTGCAGTTCGGGAGCGAGGCCGGAGACCTCGCCGGCCAGCAGTTCCTGCAAGGTGGCCAGCGCCTCCCGCAGCGAGATCCGGGTGCCGCCGCCCACGTTGAAGACCTCGCAGGTGCGCTCCGGGCTCACGGCCAGGAGATTGGCCCGCACCGCGTCAGCGACGTAGGTGAAATCCCGGGTCTGGCTGCCGTCGCCGTAGACCCGGAAGGGCTGGCCATCGAGAGCCCGCTCGATGAACTTGCGGAAGGCCATGTCCGGCCGCTGACGGGGTCCGTAAACGGTGAAATAACGCAGGCTCGACGTCGGCACCCCGAAGTTGGCGGAATACAGGACGCAGAGGTGCTCACCCGCCATCTTCGTCACCCCGTAGGGGGAGCGGGGACCGGGCAGGGCCTGCTCGGTCACCGGCAGGTCCTCCTGGTCGCCATAGACGGAACTGGAGCTGGAATAGACGAACCGGACCAGGTCGCGGCGCACCGGCTCGGCCAGGCACGCCTCGAGCAGGCGCTGGGTGGCCAGCACGTTGTTGTTGAGATACTCGGTGAAGTAGCTCCCCCAGCTGGCCCGCACCCCGGCCTGGGCCGCCAGGTGGAAACAGACCTCTGCCCCGCCGAGCACCTCCACCAGATCGAGGTCCAGCAGATCGGCCTCGCAGAAGGTGAAGCCCTCGGCGTCGCGGAAATCGGCGATGTTCAGCCGCTTCTGCTCGGGATCGTAATAGTCGGTCAGGCAGTCGATCCCGACCACCCGGCACCCAAGCCCGAGCAGCGCCTCGGCCAGGGTGCTGCCGATGAAACCGGCGCAGCCGGTGACGACGACCTTGCTGCCGGGCCGCAGGGCCGCGAGCACTCCCCCGGGCAGGCCGTTCGTGATCTCAGCCAGTTCGCTGTCCTTCATCTTCCCTCCTCGACGGCTCTCTCGATGCGTTCCTGTTCCCGGGCCAGGGCCGCGTCTTCCATCTCCTGTATCGCCTGGACCATGGTCGGATCGGCCTGCCCGCTCCTGGCGGCCCACCGGTTCATCACCTCGCGGCACGATTCGAGCCGACCCAGATGCTGGTAGAGCCGGAACAGAATATCGTAGAAGAACTTGCGGCCGGGATCGAGGCCGATCTGCTCCTCCAGCCAGCGGCTGGCCAGGTCGCTCTGGCCGACCCGGGTCATGGCGAAGATGGTCTCGAAGGTGCACTGCTCTTCCTGCGCCGCCGGCACCTTGCCCTGCAAACCGGCCAGGAAAGCCAGGGCCTCGGCGGAGCGGCGCTTCTCCACCAGCAGGACCGGCAGGATGTCGTTCACCGGCTGCATGGTGGGATCGAACCGGGCGGCGAGCTGGAAGGCGGCCAGGGCCTTGTCGGTCAGCCGGTCGTAGCTGAAGGTGTCGGACCGGGCGACCTCGTGGGCCTGCACGAGGAAATCGTAGCCGGTCCGGACCAGGGCGGTCGGGTAGTTGCCAAGCAGGTGGCGAGTGTTGGTGTCCCGGAAAACGTCCGTGCGCGGAACGCCCATCAGGTCGACCAGCTCGAGGTAGGGAAGCACCGGCGCCGTCTCCGCCCGCAGCGGCGCGAAGCTGAGATCGTCGGCCTGCCAGCCGGCGGCCTCCTGGAAACGAGCCTGGCGATCGTCGTCGTAGCCGGTCATCAGGCCCTGGAAATCGTACACGCCGAGCATGTTGGCCAGCAGGCGGTCGGGATGGACCACCGGGTTGCCGTCCTCGCTCGCCTCCGGCACCAGGCGGTAGGCCAGGCCCTCCATCTGCAAGTGGGGGTAGTAGCGCGCCATGTTCTCCTGGGGGATGGTCACCGCGAAGAAGACCGGCCGCTGGCCCTGGCTGCGCGCATTGGTGGTCACGATGTCGTGCACCACGTAATCC
>CAZAHC010000132.1:0-8934 GCA_964484595.1 uncultured Fibrobacteraceae bacterium
GTGAATCTCTCCCGCCAGAGGCCGAAGGTGCCGTTCAGGAAGTTGTAGATGCCGGCGAGAGCTCCGGCCTGGATCAGGATCTTCGCCTGTTCCCCGCCCGTCTCGCCGGCCATCAGCACCTCGGTCGAGGCGGTGGCCTCCGGGAACGGGAACTCACCGTGCATGTCCTTGACGAAGTAGCGCCGGAAAGGGATCAGGAACAGGATGCCCAGCACGCCACCCAGCAGGGACGCCATCAGGATGCGGAAGAAACCGGCGTCCTCGTGGAGACCGAGGATGTAGAGGCCCGGCACCGTGAAGATGGCGCCGGCCACGACCACCCCCGAGGCCGATCCGATGGACTGGATCAGCACGTTCTCCAGCAGGGCCTCGCTGCGCTTCAGGGCGCTGGAGAGCCCGATGGCGAGGATCGTGATCGGGATGGCGGCCTCGAACACCTGGCCGATCTTCAGGCCGAGGTATGCGCAGGCCGCGGAGAAAAGCACCGCGTAGAACAGCCCCCAGAACAGGGAGTAACCGGTCAGCTCCGGCACGATCCTCTCCGCCGGCACGACCGGAACGTACTGTTCGCCAGCCTTGAGCTTGCGGTACGCATTCTCTGGCAAACTCTTCTTGCCACCAACGTCCATGAGAACCTCCGGGAAAAGCCAGGTGGGACGGCCGTCCGAGTAAACCCGGATCAGAATGAAACCCGAGTGCAAGCGGCGACGGCGCCCGCCGGCAGCGAGGGCGCTCTGCGCCGCAGATTGGGGGAAGCTACCATTTCCGAATGGGTTCGACAAGGGACAGTTGCCCCCCGCCCCGGACGGGCTGGCGCTGGCTGGCCCCAGACCATCGGCACCTTGCATAGGGGGACCGCAAGTAGTAAATAGGAATGGCTCGTTTGGTTTCTTCCCCCGTGTCCACCCACCCCCAGCCGGAGGCACATGATGCTGGATCGGAAACCGGATTCGAAATTCCCCACCCTGGTGGACCGTTTCGTCAAGTACGTCCAGGTTCACACCACCTCGGTGGAGGGCTCCGATACCTATCCCTCCCACGAGCGGGAATTCGACCTGGCCCGCCTGCTGGTGCAGGAACTCAAGGATCTCGGCCTGGCGGACGCCCAGGTCGACGACAACTGCTACGTCACCGCCACCTTGCCCGCCAACTTCCCCGGCGGCGAGAAGGTGCCGGTGATCTCCTTCATCTCTCACCTGGACACCTATCCCGAGGTTTCGGGCGAGAACGTCCAGCCGACCTTCCACGAGAACTACCAGGGCGGCGATATCCCCCTGCCGAAGAACGACAAGGTCATCCTGCTGAAGGAAAATCCCTATCTGAACGAATGCGTCGGCGAGACGATCATCACTTCCGACGGCTCGACCCTGCTGGGCGCCGACGACAAGGCGGGCATCGCCGAGATCATGGAAGCAGTGACGCGCCTGGTCGAGAACCCGGATTTCCGGCACGGCACCGTCAAGATCGCCTTCACCCCCGACGAGGAGGTCGGCCAGGGGGTCAAGCACTTCGACATCGAGAAGTTCGGCGCCAAGGTCGCCTACACGATGGACGGCGGCCAGCGGGGCGAGATCGAGAACGAGACCTTCTGCGCCGACAGCGCCATCGTCACCTTCACCGGCCGCGACATCCTTCCCGGCTACGCGAAGGACATGATGGTCCCCTCGATCAAGGTCGCCGCCGATTTCGTGGCCAGCCTGCCCCGGGAAGGCGCCCCGGAGACCACCGAGGGCCCGGAAGGATACATTCATCCCATCGGGGTCGAGGGCAACACCTCCGAGACGAAGGTCACGCTCCTGATTCGCGATTTCGATGTGAACGAGCTGAAACCGAAGGCCGACTTCATCCGCGAGAAGGCCGAGGCGGCAGCCGCGAAGTGGCCGGGCGCCAAGGCCGAGGTCGAGATCAAGGAGTACTACCGCAACATGAAGTACGATCTCGAGAAGGAACCGCGCGCGGTGGAATACGCCATGGAGGCCATCGAGCGGATCGGCCTGGAGCCGAAGCTCGGGTCGATCCGGGGCGGCACGGACGGCTCGAACCTCTCCGCCCGCGGACTGCCCACCCCGAACATCTTCACCGGCGAGCAGAGCTTCCACAGCTTCACCGAGTGGATCTGCACGCGCGACATGGAGCTGGCCACCCAGACCATACTCTCGACCATCCAGGTCTGGAAGGAGAAGGAGTCCTGAGCGGCAAGGCTCCTGACCTCCTGTAGACCGTTTCCGCGGAAGCGACCCGGGTACCCCCTGTACCCGGGTCGCTTGGCATCCGGGCCCTTTTGCCTGGAGGCCTGGGGTTTTTGCCACGTGGCAAACACCTGGATTAACTGGTTAAAATAAACAAGATTATCGGCTGTTTGAACACGTGTTCTCATCAAGGTCGGGGACGGTTGGCGAAAATCTCCTTTGCGATTGTGATATAATTATGATATCATTTTGCCATCACCAGGCCCTGCCCCGAATATCCCCGCAAGACCCGGGGTAACCTGGCAGCCAACGGAATCGGATCCCAAACGTCGGGGAGGGAAAAATGCACACGGAAAAGACCAAGAACGCCATCTCGGGCTGGCCGGTCCTGATACTCGACATCCTGATGTACCTGGCCTGCATCCCACTCACCATCGCCGCCGTCAACACGCGGGACCCCCTGCCCGGCATCTTTCTGATGTGCCTGCTGCTCACGGCTGCGATCCTCGTTTCGGTCGGTTTCTTCATCATCAACCCCAACGAGGCGGCGGCCCTGCTGCTCTTCGGCTCCTACAAGGGAACCTGCCGGCAAAACGGCTTTCGCTGGGCGAATCCGTTCCTGACCAAGCTGAAGGTCTCGCTGCGGGCCCGGAACCTCAACGGTGAGAAGCTGAAGGTGAACGACCTGGTCGGCAATCCGATCGAGATCGCCGCGGTGGTGGTCTGGCAGGTGCGCGAGACGGCCCAGGCCCTCTTCGAGGTGGACGACTACGAGAATTACGTCTACGTCCAGAGCGAGTCTGCGGTGAGGCACCTGGCCAGCGCCTATCCCTACGACGGTCCCGAGGGCGAACTCACCCTGCGGGGCGCCACCGAGGAGATCAACTCGCACCTCCAGACGGAACTCCAGGAGCGCCTGGACCGGGCCGGCGTGGCCGTGATCGAGGCGCGCCTGAGCCACCTGGCTTACGCCCCGGAGATCGCCAGCGCCATGCTGCAGCGCCAGCAGGCCAGCGCGATCGTGGCCGCTCGCCAGAAGATCGTCGAGGGTGCCGTCGGCATGGTCGAGATGGCCTTGGCGGAGCTTAACCAGAAGGAACTGGTGCACCTGGACGAGGAGCGCAAGGCCACCATGGTGAGCAACCTGCTGGTGGTGCTCTGCAGCGAGCACGCCGCCCAGCCGGTGGTCAACACCGGCACGCTCTACCAGTAGCGGATCGGATCGATGACCATGGCTGGACGCAAGGCCTTTCCGTTACGCTTGAACGAGGAACTCTACGCGGAACTGCGCCGCTGGGCGACCGCCGAGCTCAGGAGCGTCAACGGGCAGATCGAGTATCTCTTGCGGCAAGCCGTGGAGCAGCGCCGGGGGCGGCAGGAAGGCGGCCCACCCCCGGCGGAACCACCTCCAGCCGGCGCGGCAGGCGACTGACCTCGGGCGGCGCCGGCGGCCGCCCTCCGGGCCGCGAGAATCCGGGAGGAGGGAAAAATGGGAGCGTTCCTGATCAACCTGGCGGTGACAGCGGTCCTGCTGGCGTGCGGCTACCTGATCAAGCACCGCAGATGGTACTGGCTCATCGCCGGCTACAACACCGCCTCGGCGGCCGAGAAGAAGAACTACGACATCGCCGGGCTGGCCTCCTTCCTCGGCAACGGTCTGTTCGTTCTGGCCGGCCTCTGGCTGGCCGGAGCGCTGGGCCAGTACCTGGGGCGGCCCGTCGTTTTCCTCGTCTTCATCGCGCTCTTCGTCTGCGCCCTGATCTACATCGTTTTCACGAGCCAGAAGTACCACGGCGATCCCCGCCGGCCGCAGCGAACGACCAGGATCGAGGTCAAGATCGCCCTGGCCCTGATCATCTCGGTCTCGGTCTTCATCGGCGGCTTGCTGGTCTACGGCAGCCGGCCCGCGAAGCTCGCTCTGCACCCGGGGTCGGTCGAGATCACCGGCATGTACGGCCGGGACCTCCCCTGCGAGCAGGTCCTCGAGGTCACCCTGAAGGAGGCCCTGCCCCAGGTGAGGGGAAAGAGGGACGGCTTCGACTTCGGATCTCTCCTGAAGGGGGATTTCGAGCTGCAAGGGATGGGAAAGGCGAGACTCTTCCTCTACACGGACCGCCCCCCCTACATCCACCTGAGACTGCGGGAAGGCCACGTCTGGTTGAACTTCCCGGACCGGCAGGCCACGACCGAGGCCTTCACCCGCCTCAGCAGGCATCTCGCGCAGCGCCGGAGCGCGGCCGTGGACTGACCGCCGGCGGTCCCGGTCAGTCGCTCCGGATGCTCCAGCCGGTCTTGCGGTTCCGGGCCAGCTCGAACACGTTCACGGCCGGACGGTAACTGGCGATCAGCTCGTCCCGGTAAGGCCGCAGGGACGCCTCCAGGGCGGGCGGCAAGCCATCCTGCCAGACCATCCGCCGTCGATCGGCCTCCAGGGCGGAGATCTCCTCGGCGACGGTTGCCCGCCAGGTGTCGGCGGCGGCCGACCCGCCCTCCGGCGGCAAGGAATCCAGCAGGTTGTACATCATGGCCAGGAAATCCCGGCGCACGCGGCGACTGGTCCCGTCGCGCCCGCTCCATTCCTGCTCCTGACGGTCACGGGTGTACAGATCCCCCTCGAATTCCACCTTCAGGTCGGAATCCTCGGGGCCATCGCTCGGGGTATGGCCAAGGTAGGAGTAATAAGCCAGGACGAAGATGTAGGTGTACTCGCCCAGCCCCATCCCCACCTCGAGCAGGGCCTGGTTCCTGGCCGCGAAGAACCGACCGATATCGCCGCCGAAGCCGACGCCGCGCTTGCCCACGGCCAGCCCCTTGAGGATCTTCCTCACGACCGACTCCTCCTCCTCGATCTCCTCCTCCACCCGGGAGAAGGCGTCGAAGCTGGCGTCGATCCGCTCGCGGAACAGGGCCAGGGAGTCCCGCACCGCCAGGAAGGCCTCCATCCTGTCGGCGGGAATCGCGCCGTCGAGCGGGGGAACGAAATCGGCCTCGGGCCCGAACTGCTCGGTCAGATCCCGGCGGGCATCGACGGCGTGGTCGAAACCACGGAAGGTCTCCCGGAAGAACAGGAAACTGCCGGTCCCGAGCAGGATCCCGATGAGGATCACGGCCGCGCACCCGATGCCGCACCCGAGCAGCCACTTCGTCCCTTTTCCCGCCATCGGAATCCCTCCTTTTGGGAGCCCGCCACGTTCCCAACCCGGAAGATCAAACGAAAACCCGGGCTCCTGTCAACACCGTCCTGTTACGCTGCCGGCCAGAAAGGTTGCCGCCGGCCGGAACCTTCCGGATAAACTCGGCGGACACCTTGCCGATTCAGTTACCGGGAGCGACATTGGTAGCCGGGGACCTCACTGGATTCCTTCAACTCAGAGGAAAAGCATGGGCGGGATAATCAACGGGATGAAAAAGATCTTCAAGGGCAACCAGCACCGGAACAACGTCGTTTTCATCGTCTTCGACAGTTGCCGTTACGACGCCTTCATGGCCGCCAACACGCCCAACCTGGACCGCATCGGCCGGCCCCAGCTGCGCTACAGCTACGCGAGCTGGACCAGCCCCAGCCATTACACCTTCCTGATGGGGATGGTCCCCCACTCCAGTCCCAAGGGCGTCTTCGCCTCGAACGTCTACCGCGAGGAATTCTCGCTCTGGTCCGATCGCCTGAACATTCCCGACGTCGAATTCACCAAGTTCGTGCCGCAGCTTTCGCTGCCGCATTTCCTGAAGGCCCAGGGCTACTACTGCGAGGGCTGGGTCAGCCTGCCCGTCCTGAACCCCATGACCAGCATGTCTGCCCACTTCGACAAGTACGAGCTGGCCCCTTCGCACAACGATCTGCCGGCCATCTTCGACCAGCTCGCCTTCAAGAAGGACCAGCCCAGCTTCTTCTTCATCAACACCGGCGAGACCCACTACCCTTACCTGCTGCCCGGGGAGAAGGCCGAGGATCTGCCTCACATCAGCGGCGTGCACGGGGTATTCAAGTCCCTCGACCAGTTCCTGAAGAACCCGGGCGGATTCATACAGGATCGCCGCGAGGAGGAGTTCTTCACCCCCGAGCAGTTCAAGGCCTTCTACGAGAAGCAGATCGTCTGCGCCGAATTCCTGGACCAGGCTGTCGGCAAGTTCATGGAGAAGTGCCCGGAGAACACCTACTTCATGATCATGTCCGATCACGGCGAGCTCTTCGGCGAAGAGGGCTACTTCGGGCACGGCCCGATCTTCCACGAGAAGGTCTTCGAGGTTTTCTACCTGGAAGGCAAGCGACCCTAGGCTAGAAACAGCCCGCCCCTACCTGCGAGCGCCTTGCGCAGCCGAAGTGAGCAGGTAGGGGCGTACTGTTTCCAGAAAAACCAGTGCCGGCAGCAGCGGCAGTTTGCACCCGTCTAGGTCGGGTCGAGGGCCCTGCTTATGGCAGGAGCCACGTCCGTCAGGTCGGCGATCTCCCCCACGAAAGCTTCCGCACCGCACCCCCACGCGAGCAGCGGCACCGGGTTCAGGGTGTGCCGCTTGGTGGAGATGTCTTCCAGGTTGCCGTGGTCGCTGGTCAGCACCACGAGGGTGTCGGCCTCCCGGTCGGGGTTCGCGTCGGGCTGGCCGTCACAACCGGTCGCGGCGAGCAGGTTCTCCAGGAACTGCTGAAGCTTCTGCAGCTCGGTGCAGATCCAGGCGAGGTCCTGGGCGTGTCCGGCCCGGTCCGTCTGGAAGTACTCGAAGAGGGTGAAATCGTAGCGGGCCGCCTGTCGGGCCAGGATCCGTCCGGCCTCGGCGGGCGAGAAGAGCGGCACCGCGAAGCCCTTCTCCCTGAGCATCTCGTTGGTGAACTCCTGGTACAGGGATCGCCGGGCCGCGACATCCTCCACGGTGAAGAACCGGTTGTCCGCGGCAAGGTTCGCCACGGTCGTCGCCGACAGCTGAAGCTGCTGCGCGCGGGGAAGCTGGAAGAAGAGCGGCCGGAAGGCGTTCAGGAACACCGCAGACTGATCCCGGTCGACCAGCGTCTTCAGCAGCGATAAATCCAGGAGCAGCTCCCGCAGCGGGGGATTGGGAAACCCGGTTTGATGGCGGCCTAGCCGGCCCGGGGCGTTGACCCCGGTCAGCAGGCTGGTCTGCCCGGTCGCGCTCTGCGGCACCCCGGGTACGCCCAGGATCGGATCGATGGGTCGGGCCCAGCCGCCCCGATCGTGGGGCACAGGTCCGTCCGGACCTTCCGGCAAGCCCGGCAGGCGCAGGAGCTCGCCGCCGTAGGCCAGGCAGGGATTCACGGCGGGATCCGAACCGCCCCAGCCGAAACCGTCGACGAAGATCAGGATCACGCGCCGCGGCCGACGGCTTTCCTTCCTGGCCGAAATCCGATCCATGCAGCCAACCTCCGGGCCGGTTGCAGATAACCCGCCCGCCGCCAAATCTCGACCCGGCCGGGCCGTCGGTCAAAGAAAATGGTAGGGGGCAGGAAGGTCGCAACCCGGCTCCGGCCGGGACGTACCTCCGGATTGTGCGGGTTCGCCGCCATCCCCATGACCCCACGCGAAGGAGACCGCAATGCCGACGAGGACCTCCGCCGTCGTTTTATTCCTGGGTCTGCTGGGTGCCCTCGCCGCCGGCCCGCCGGGGCTCCTGCCCGCCCGGGCCGAGACCGTCCCTTGCGACTCGGACCGCTGGGTCCTGGTTAACGGCGAGGTCACCGAGCATCTGGGCCGGCCCGCCCTGGCCGGGGTCGCCTTCCTGGAGGATGTCGATTTCCAGAACGGCGTCATCGAGGTGGAGATCGCGGTCGACGGGACCCAGCGGAGCTACCCGGGAATCGTCTTCCGCCGGCAGTCGCCGGGCAGCTACGAGCGCTTCTATCTCCGCCCCCACCGGTCCCGCTTCCACCAGGACGCCCTGCAGTACACCCCCGTCTTCAACGGCATTGCCGGCTGGCAGCTCTATCACGGCGAGGGTTTCACCGCCGGGGCCGTGATACCCGCCGACGAGTGGCTGTACCTGAAGATCGAGGTCAAGGACACGCAAGCCCGGGTGTTCTTCCGCGACCGGGAGACGCCGGCTCTGGTCATCACCGATCTCAAGCACGGGATCAGCCGGGGTGCGATCGGCCTGATGGGACAGGGACCCGGCCCGACCTTCTTCTCCAACTTCCGCTACGAGCTGGACGGCGACCTGGAGTTCCCGCCCGCCGCGGCGGCCGAAACCCCCTACGGCACGTTCACCGAGTGGGAGCTGTCGCAGGCCTTCCCAGTCTCGGAGATAGATTTCGAGCGTACTCCCGCCCAGCAGGGGATCACCGACCTGCTGTGGCAGCAGGTGCGCAGCGAACCGGGCGGCCTGGTCGACGTCGCCCGCTTCCTGCAGCCGGGCGGGCGCGAGCCCGAGTGTGTCTGGATCCGGAAGACGATCCCAGCGACCGAGGACCAGCGCCGCGAGTTCGCCTTCGGCTACAGCGACCAGGTGAGCCTCTTCTGCAACGGCCAGTTCCTGTTCAGCGGCAACAGCGCCTACCGCTCGCGTGATCCCAGCTTCACCGGCCTGGTCGGCCTGAACGACTCGGTGGTGCTCCCGCTGCGGCGAGGCGACAATGAGCTGCTGATGGTCCTGGCCGAGCAGTTCGGCGGCTGGGGCTTCCTCGGCCAGGACATCGACGCGGTGTTCCGGCATCCGGACCTGACCGAGCTGTGGACCGTGGCCCTCGAGGTCTAGTTTCCCGAGGCGGTCGTTTTAGATCGGCAGCGAGTGATACTCTACG
>CAZAHC010000133.1:0-8887 GCA_964484595.1 uncultured Fibrobacteraceae bacterium
TAGATGCCGTCGCACGTGGAGTCGAGGATCGTGGTCGCGTGTTCGAGGGTGAACTCGGCGGGACCGGGGCGTAG
This sequence comes from uncultured Fibrobacteraceae bacterium, assembly GCA_964484595.1. Classification (GTDB taxonomy): domain Bacteria; phylum Krumholzibacteriota; class Krumholzibacteriia; order LZORAL124-64-63; family LZORAL124-64-63; genus CAZAHC01. The sequence continues at coordinate 75 of CAZAHC010000133.1, forward strand.
CGATTCGTCTTTCACGGCATTCATCCCTGGCGTTGGTTTTCCGGCGACCAGCCGTCCACCATCAACCGTCCTCTGGCTTGTTCTCCTTCTCGGTTTTCAGCTTGGCGAGGATCGCCTCCAGGGTTTCCTGGTCGGCGCCCGCGAGCAGCTCCTCCGCCTCCTGGCGCAAGCTGGTGGCCGGATCGGGGCGTAGTTCCAGCTCCGGCACGGCCACCTCCAGGATCCGGCAGATGTTTTCCAGGTAGCCCTTTGCCGTGACGGGCTTTTCGAGGAAGGAGGAGGGACCGCTCATGGTGCTCTCGGCCAGTATCTCGTGCAGGTCCTTCTTGATGGCGGCGTCCCGGGCGTGGCCGGTGACGATGACCACCGGGATACGTGACCACTCCGGGTTCTTGCGCAGCTCGTGGATCAGGCGGATGCCCGATTTCTCCGGCATCACCAGATCGAGGGAGATGAGGTCGGGGATCCGGTCCCGGATCCTGTCCAGGGCCACGTTGCCGTTCTTGGCCGTTTCCACTGCCATGCCAGCGTCCTCGAGAACGGAGGCCAGGAAATCCCGGATATCGGGTTCGTCGTCCACTACGAGCACCCGGACTTCTTCAGGCTTGCGCATCGTTTTCTCCCTCGGATCGGGACTTTTCGTTCGTTACCGGCTCTGGCAGCCGGCGGCGGGAGAAGCTTAGCCGAAAGGTAGTGCCGGCGCCCGGGGTCGAGTTGAAGGAGATCTCGCCCCCGTGCTGCTGGACGATCTTCCGGGTGGTCAACAACCCCAGGCCCGTGCCGCCGCTGCCCTTGGTCGTGAAGAAACTGGTAAAGGCCTTCTTTTTGACCTCGTTGTCCATCCCGCAGCCCGTGTCGGAGACCTCGAAGGCGAGGACCGATGCCTCCTCGACGAGTCGCAGGGTGATCTTCCGCTCCCCGTCCTGGTTGAGCAGGCAGGCATCGAAGGCGTTGGAGACGAGGTTCGTCAGACAGTCGTGGATGCCGCCCCGGTCCAGCGAGGCCGGGGAAATTTCCGGGGTGACATTGGTCACCAGAGTGATGTCGTTCTGGTCGGCGAGGTCCCGGTAGAGTGCCGCGACCTCCCGCACGATCTCGCCCGGGTCGACCAACTCGGGCCTCGGCTCCTCCCCGCGGGAGAAGGCGAGCAGGTCCCTGGCCAGGGCGGAGATACGACCCATGTTCCTCTCCAGCATGTCCCAGCCGCGCTGGACTCGCTGGTGATCACCCTTCTTCAGGCCGGTGGAGGTCACGTACATGCCGCCCTCCAGGCCGGTCATGATGTTCTTGATGCCGTGGGAGAGGCTGGCCACGGTCTGGCCCACGGCCGCCAGCCTTTCGGCGACCAGCTTCTCTCTCTCGAGCTGCTTGATCTCCCGCAGGTCCTGTACGATGAAGGCCGCGCCGAGGATCTCCTGCTCGTCGCCCAGGGCCATGCCCGCGAGCCGGACCGGGATCCCCTCGCCGGCCAGATTGGTGATCGTGGCGTCGGGGAGATGGATGGTGGAGCCCGGGTCGGTCAGGAGCTTCCGCACCTTGGCCGGGATCATGCCGGTGGGCACCTTGCGACCGATGCTCCGGTCCCGGTGGGCGCCCCAGAGCTTCTCGGCCGCCGGATTCATCAGGACGATTCGCCGTTGCGCGTCGAGGACCACGATGGCGTCCAGCGAGTTCTCGACCAGGGCCTCGCGCAGGGTGTTGGCGCGCAGCAACTCCTCCTCGAGGTGCGTCGTTTCCGTGACGTCGAGGCACATCTCGATGAGGTGGGTGATATCGCCGTCCCCGTGCAGCAGAGGTGCCGTCGAGACGACGTAGTGGGTCTGGGAACCGTCCTGGGCGGTGCCGACGTGGCGGGCGATATGTGAACCGCCGTCGGCGAAGGTCTTCGCCGCGGGGCAGTCGTCGCACTCCTGGTTGCGTTGCTTGAACAGCTTGAAGCAGAACTCACCTCTGGGCTCGCCGAAGGTGCGCCGGAACATCTCGTTGGCCTTGACCACCCGGCGATCCCGGTTCAGGACCGTCACGTAGCAGGGTACCTTCTCGAACAGGGTCTGGTACTCCCGCTGGAGCATCTTGGTCGCGGTCAGGTCGGTGGTGATGGCGGCCACGTGAGTGATTTCGCCCCCGGCGTCCCGCAGCGGCGCTAGCTTGGCCAGGTAATGAATCGTCTGCCCCTTGCGATCGGTACCGCTCTCTTCCAGGACCCTTGGCTTGCCGTCGCTGAAGGTCTCCTTGGCGGCGCAATCGGGGCAGGGCGTTCCGCGGTCCTTGTACACCTGGAAACAGGGCTTGCCGACGCTGTCCCCGTATACCTCGCCGAAGGCACGGTTGTGCTGGACGATCCGCCAGTCGGGGTCGATGACCACGATCCCGCACGGCATCTCTTCCAGGAGCATCTCGCCCGGTAATCCCTGCCAGCGGCGGTGGTTCACTTTCCCGTCCCTTCGCCGGAGGATCCGGTCCGTCCCAGCAGCTTCCTGACCATCTCCAGGAAGGTTTCCCGGGCGGGTGGTTTTTCCAGGTAGCCGGCCGGAGCGATCAACCCGCCCTCCCGGTTCAGGATCTCGTCCAGCTCGTCGCGTGCGTTCAGACCACTGAGGATCAGCACCGGCACCGCCCCCAGCTGCTCGTCTCTCTGGATTTCCAGGTAGAGGGAGGCGCCGGTCCGGTGCGGCATCAGCAGGTCCAGACAGATCAGGTCAGGAGGTTCCCGCCGGAATACCGCGAGCGCGTCGTTCGGGTCGTTGACCGTCACGACCCTGAAGCCGCTGTCTTCCAGCGCCAGGCCCAGGAAGGTCGTGATGTCCGGCTCGTCGTCGACGATTGCCACCAGCGGTGGCCGGCTGCCGTTCGTCTCGTTCATGGCTGGACAGCGACCGCGGCCAGGGATCGAGCTGCGGGCGAGGCGGTCGCCGTTTCCTCGCTCGTCAGGTGGCGATGGCAAGTAGTGCAGCGGCTCAGGTACGGCTCGGCCGCCCAGGCCGTCTTCTCGTGATCGAGATGGCAGTCCAGGCAGAGCCGGTGCATGGCCGTCTTGAACCCCGGGGCCATTCCCGGCCGGTGGTTTCCGGTACCACGGACAAGGGTGATCTCCGGAGCGGTGGGCTGGTGGCAGTCGGCGCAGGGCTTGGCGCCGGGTCGGTCGTCGACCGGGTCGCGGTCCTTGACCGCCGCGGGATCGAGATGGCACACGGCGCAGGCTTGCTTCCCCCCGTGAGCCGTCACGTGGGCGCCGTGATCGAAGGTGTCGTTGACCCGGTACATGTCGTCGTGGCAATGGGAGCAGGAGGTGCCCTGGTCGAGGGGAAGGTTGAGGTGATGGCACTTGCCGCAGGAGTTGTTTCCTCCCAGGCGAGCCTGGTGCTCCTGGTGACCGAACAGGACGAAGCCACTGTCATCGCCGGTGCCCAGGAGCAAGGCGGTCTGGACGCCGGCGGGGCCGGCCTGGCTGCTGTCCAGGACGGCGGCGAGCCGGAAAAGATGTCCGGGCCCGTCGGGCCGGGGGAGAGTGTGCACCATCACCGTGCGGGGGCGCGGGACCGGCCGGGCCCGGGCATCCTGCCGGGCGGCCACCTGGGTCTCCATGATGCCGAGGCCCACGACGGCGCCGAAGATCCAGGCCAGGGCGGCCCGTTGACCGGCGCCGAGCCAGGGAGCGCGAATGAACTGGCAGCTGAAGGGATCGACCGCAGGCGGGGCGAAGTGATCCCTAGTCTCCGGTTTCTCATGCCACACCTGCAGGTTTTCCACGAAGAAGAGGAAGACCAGGCCCAGGCCGGAAACCACGCCGAGGCTGACGGCCAGTTCGCTCAGGGCAGGCAGATACGCCTCGCCGGTCACCGCGACGTGGGAAATCCCGCCCACGTCGGCCCGGTGCAGGATGAAGCCGGCGACCGTCAGGAAGGCTCCCCAGGTGATTGCCCACCGGGTCCCGCGGGTTCGCGGCAGGCTGAAGAGTAGAATAGGCGCTGCGGCGCTCATCACGATTTCAACCCAGAACAGGGTGGCGAACCAGGAACCGTCCAGTGCGTGACCGATCTGTCCCCGCCAGACCAGGTCCCCCAGACGCAGGACGAGATACAGGCCGAGCACGACGGCGGCCGCCCTGGTCAGGCCCTTCAGCTGCGGCCACTCGGGCTCCCGCTTGTAGAGCCAGGAGCTGACCAGGCTCTCCAGGGTCACCATCCCGAGCCCCAGACCGATGGCCGAGACGAGGAAAAGCGGCGGCAGGATGGGGCTGAACCACAACGGGTGCATCCTGCCCTCGGCCAGCAGGAACAGGGTGCCGAGGGAGGACTGGTGCAAGGTGGACAGGCAGATTCCGGCGATCACCAGCGGCAGGGTGAGCTTGCGCAGCAGCCGCACCAGCCGCTGCGCCCAGGCAAAACGTTCGAGCCCGACAGGAGCGAACTCGAGCGCCAGGACCGCTGTGTAGAAGATGACGCACATCGCCACCTCGAACAGCGGCGAGTGGAAGTTCCAGTGGAAGAAAGGACGCCAGATGTTCCAGGGCCGCCCCAGGTCGACCAGCAAGCCGATAATCACGGCGAGGTAGCCCAGGAAGGCCGTCAGGATGGCCGGGCGCAGGATGCCGTGGTAGCGCTCCCGGCCGAAGATGTAGACCGTCGCCGCGATGACGAAGCCGCCGGCGGCCAGGGCGACGCCGGCCAGGACGTCGAAGCCGATCCAGAGGCCCCAGGGCGTGGTGTCGGTCAGGGCGGTGGTCTGGCCCAGGCCGCGGGCGAAGCGCACGAAGGTCACGACGCAGGCGATGCCCACCAGGAACCACAGGACGGCCTTGGTGGCCATGAGGCGAATGTTGGTGGCGGTGCTGGTTGCGCTGGTCACGAGGCCTCCTCGCTGTCACTGGGGTGGGAATCGGCGGCTCCGGTATCCTCCGCCGCGGCCGCCTCTGCGGCCAGCTTCTGCCGGCGCTTGATCACCCAGTGGATGCCGGCCATGGCAGCACCCACGGTCAAGAAGGTTACCGGAACCGTGTTCAGGACCCGGACGGCCAGGTCGGGAACGGGGTGCTCCGAGAGGCTGGCTGGCCAGCCGGCGGTGACCAGGTCCACGTCGGAGATGTAGATGACGGAGGTTCCCCCCACCTCATGCTCTCCCCAGATGTGCTCGAGGTATTTTCCAGGCTGGGAGGCGATCCGCCGCCGGGCTTCTGCCAGCAAGACCTCCCGCTCACCGAAGATCGTGGCCCCGGTTGGGCATTCCGCCGTGCAGGCCGGTTGATCGAGATCGCCGTTCTTGATGTTTTCGTAGCAGAGGATGCACTTGCGAACCCGCGGGTTGGTTGATTCCCACTCGTACCGGGTCATCCGGAAGGGGCAGGCGACCAGGCAGTACCGACAGCCCAGGCAGATGGTGGGGTCGTAGGCGACGGTACCTTCGGAGGTGACCTTGAGGGCGCCGACGGGGCAGGCCGCCGCGCAGCCGGGATCCAGGCAATGGCGGCAGTGGACCCGCACGAACCGGCCCTCCGGCGTACGGTCGATGGTGGTCCACCGGCTGGAGGAGAGGTCCGTGGCCTGCCCCTGCCACCGCCAGGGTGCATCCTCGGTTCCGGTCCGGTTGGTCTGCTTGCAGGCGGCGACACATTCCTCGCAGCCGATGCACTTGGTCACGTCGGTAAGGATGGCGAAGGATTTCATATCGGCTCGTTCTCCTTGGCCAGGGCGATCGCCACGTGCCGGCCGCTCTCGGCGGGGAAGTGCCACCCCACCTCGCTCACCGTCTGGGTCAGCGGGCTCAGGACGCAGTGCACGATCTTGGTCAGGGGGGTCAGGATCAGGGCGAGGTCCCCGATCAGGATGTGGACGAGCAACATGGCCCGGGCCGTGATGGGCGAGGAGCCGGGATGGGCCGCCCAGTAGCCGCTGGCGGTCAGGGCCAGCAAGATCAGCAGGATCCAGACGTCCTCCGGAGTCGTCAGGTCGCGGCTGGCGGTGGTCAGCAGCCTGCCTAGAAGAATCACGCTCAGGCCGACGATGGCCACGATTGTGAGGGTGTCCGCGGTGGTGACGTTCAGGACCGGCCAGGCGATCGGCAGGCTGCGCTGCCACAGGGTGACGTGGCCGGCGTAGAACAGGGGTACGAGCAGGATGCCGAGGTGGAAGGCCAGGGATGCCAGACCGTGGACCGGGCGTATCTGCAATAGCCGGAAGGGGAACAGCCACTTGAGGGTGGCCTTGGAGAGGGCCAGCTTGGGCAGCCTCCGGTCTCCCGCGCGGCGCCAGGAGCTGACGATCTGCCACGAAGCCGTCCCGAAGCGGTAGGCCAGGCCCAGCAGGCAGATTGCCAGGGAAATCCTGAACAGGGGTCCGCGGGCCAGGGCGATCCAGGTGTCCATCATGCCTCCTTCTGTCCGGTCTCGGCCGGCGGTTCTTCTTCCTCGGCCTCCTTCTTGATGATCATGGAAGCGGGCGGTTCGAGAGCCAGGAGGATCAGGTCGTGCAGGCCGCTGACCCTGGCGGGTACGTCGTTGTCCTCGCAGACCTCGGCCACCTGCTTCTTGCAATTGGCGCAGGGGGCGACGACGATCTCGGCGCCGGTGGCTCTGATCTGCTCGGCCTTCGCCTTGCCGCCGGTGAGCGTACGGAACTTGCGAATCTCGTCGATGGAGACGGTCCCGCCCCCGCCGCCGCAGCAGTAGTTCTCGGCGCGGTTGGGGGTCATTTCCACGTAATCGGCACAGATGTGGGCGAGGATCTCGCGCGGCTGCTCGGTGATCCAGCCGCTGCGGGCGATGTTGCACGGGTCGTGGTAGGTTACCCTCTCCTTGATTGCCCCTTTCTTGAGCTTGAGCTTGCCCGCCTGCCACTGATCGTAGGCGTATTCCATGCAGTTGATCACCGGCGGCGCCTCCTCGCCCCCGCAGAAGGTGGGCACGAAGACCTTGGCCGACCGCGAGGCGTGTCCGCACTCCCCGATCAGGATCTTCTTGCCCCGCAGGCGCTTGAGCTCGGCGACCTCGGCCGAAACGATGCGGTCGAGCAACCGGTCGCTGTAGAAAAGGCCGTAGTTGATGCCGTCGAAGAACTGCGAGCCGATCGTCCAGGAGCCGCCGGTGGCCGCCATCACCGCCGCATTGCCCATCAGCGTGTCCGGTTCCAGCAGGTAGTCGCTGACGGCCGGGAAGAAGACGTACTCGGCCTCCTCGACGTCGACGGGAAACTGGATCTTCAGCCCGTGTTCGTCGGCGCAGTCCTCCTCCAGGAACTCGCAGGTGTCCCGCATGGCGACCGCCGGGATGGCCGACGTATTGTGGGTCTTGCCCTCCAGCTGCTCCCGGGTGGCGACGACCAGGGCCTTGGGGGTGATGCCCACCTCGGCCAGGATCCAGCGGGCCAGGTGAGTGATGAGGCCGTGGTCGACTCCCATCGGACAGTCCATCTTGCAGCGGCGACAGGCCGTGCAGCGGTAGTACTCCTCGGCCAGCCGGTTGATGTACTCCTCGGTAAGGAGGAAGGGGTCTCCCAGGCGGGCGCGTAGATTGCCGCTGAAGGTGAAATAGCGACGGTAGACCCTCAGCAGTAGCTCGGATCGGTGGCAGGGAATGTCCCGGCGGTCTTCCGTGGCCTGGTAGACCGGGCAGGTGATCGCGCAGCGGCTGCAACGCGCCTTCATACGCGCCGCCGCGTCGAGCACCGGGGCGTAGTTGGAGTGAGAGAGGATGGCCGCGAAGGCCTCGAGGAAGCGACGCGGCAATTCCCTCGTGTCCAGCTCCTCCAGGTAATACGGGCACTCGATGGCCATGAATTCGTCTCCGCGGGTTGGTCGCAGGTGTTGTAACATCCCTGGGACAGGGTGGCATTTTAGATAAGGTAAATGGCATGGAACGTGCCACCTGGGAGGTCGGGTCTTAAGTGCCTGAATTTGAGTTGTTTAGGAGGAATGACAGAATATCCTCTGAATCCAAGACGAGATGTTTTGTTTTACCGGCGAGACAGGATCCAGATTCACGTTGCAATTTTGTGACAGACACCTCATATTCCCAATGAGGTTTCCTCCCCAAGTCTTCAACGACGAGGTGGTCATGGCTCCCAATCTCGACCCTCGGTACGGGTCCCTGATCTTCGACCACATTCCCCATGGCATCTTCACCGTGGACGAGCTCGGGCGGATCACCTCGTTCAACCGCGCCGCCGAGCGGATCACCGGCTGGCAGCGCGAAGAGGTGATCGGCACCGAGTGCACCAAGGTATTCCGCGCCGATCACTGCGAGCACTCCTGCTTCCTCAGGCAGAGCATCGAGCGGGGCGAGCAGCACCGGGACAAGGAGGTCACGATCGCCCGGAAGAGTGGGCGCGAGCTGCTCGTTTCCGTCAGCACGGCCTGCCTCGAGGACGAGCAGGGGCGGGTCGTCGGGGGCGTCGAGATGTTCCGGGACCTCTCGATGGTGGCCGAGCTGCGCCGCCAGATTCATGGCACCTATACCCAGGACGACATCATCTCCAAGAGCCCCGCCATGCATGGGGTGCGCGAGCTGGTGCCGCTGGTGGCCAGGAGCTCCAGCACCGTCCTGGTGGAAGGAGAACCCGGGACCGGAAAGGAGCTGGTCGCTCGCGCCATTCACAACCTAGGCCCCCGCCAGGATATGCCGTTCGTTGCCGTCAACTGCGGGGCCCTGCCGGAGAGCCTGGCGGAATCCGAGCTGTTCGGCTACCAGAAGGGGGCTTTCACCGATGCGGCCAAGGACAAGCCGGGCCGGTTCGCCATGGCCGAGGGCGGCACCCTCTTCCTCGACGAGGTGGGCGAGATCTCCGCGGCGATGCAGGTCAAGCTGTTACGGGTGCTGCAGG
>CAZAHC010000134.1:0-8862 GCA_964484595.1 uncultured Fibrobacteraceae bacterium
GGGCGGGGGTGGGTTCGCGGGTCTGGTCGCTGGTCGGGTCCCGCGTCTGGTCTTCTTGTCGGTTCACGTGCTGGCCGTCCATTTTCTCTTTCCCGTCTTTGGTTTGCTTCCGGGCGGTCGCGCGTAAACAGCTTGGCCGCTTTTCTTCCTTGCTTCAATATAACACATGACCGCCCCGGCGCTGGTACCGGTTTTCCGTTTTTGTTCGCGGCGGTGGCGGCCTCGAACCGGAGGTTGAAGGTGAAAGGAACGCCGGTGATACGGGTCTGGGGAACGGTGGTTGCGGCGGGGCTTCTGCTCGGGTTGGCGGCGGGACGATCCCCTGCCGGCCCGCGGGTGAAAATCACACCCGAAACCTGGCCCGCGGCGCTGGCCGAGGCGCGCGACGCCAGGGGGCGATTCAAGACGGCGCGGATCCTGGAATTCGGCCCCGGTCACTACCATCTCGATCCCGTGGCCCTTGTCGATTCGACCTGCGGCAACTGCGAGGATCCCGCGCGGGAGGTTGCGGCCACCGTCGGCCTGGTGGTCTCGGGATCCCACATCCAGCTGGTCGGCAAGGGCGACCGGCCGGAGGAGGTGGTGCTGCACACCCGCGCCGGGTACGGGATACTCTTCGAGGACTGCCAGGAATGCCGGATCAGCGGCCTCACCGTCACCGACGGGGTGCGGGACCCGGACCCGAACGCCACCTGCGCTGGCATCGTGGTCCGCCGCAGCAAGGTGACCATCGAGGACTGTCTGGTTCGGGACAATCTCGGGGACGCCGCCGTGGTCAAGGAGACGGTCGTGGGAGTGATGGGGGTCGCGGGGCGAGAGGGCGCCGACCTCCTGATCCGCAACAACCACCTCCTGCGCAATTCCTGGGACGGCATCGCCCTCTACCGGGGGGCGCGCGCCAGGATCGAGGACAACGTGATCGACGGGGTGGACAAGGCGGCCGGCGCGAACCTCGGGGGAGGACGGGGCGTCGGCATCGGGGTCACCTGGGACGCCGTCGCCGAGATCGAACTCAACCTGGTCACCAGGTACTGGAAGGGAATCGGGATCTTCGTGGACGCCGAGGCGGTGGTTCGTCACAACGTGATCGAGGAGATCCTCACCTGGGGGATCGTCCTCTGGGACGCCGGGCGGGGCCGGCCCGTCGGACGGATCGAGGGTAACCTCGTCCATGACACCGGGGCTTGCGGCATCGCCATCACCCGCGAGGCGCCGGGCGAGCCGGCGGCCGGATTCTGCCGGGGAAACGTCATCCTGCGCACCGGCCAGAACCCCAAGTACGACGACCCGGAGTTTTACTGCTACCAGTGCCCAGTGGCGGTTCACGCCTGCCCGGACGATTTTGAGATTGCGGGCAACCTGCTGCTGGACAACCGGCGGGCTGGACCCGGCGCTTCACCTCCGGACCTCGCGGCCCCGGCGTTTCGTACCGCGGCCATGCCGCTGCTGAGGCTCCTGCTGGCCCAGCCGGCGCTCATGGGCGCCCGCTGTTTCCGGGAGCTGGACGTTCCCGGCACGAGTTCGATCTATCGCTAGCGGGGAGGCAACCATGGCGGGTTTCGGAAACCCGGCCGATCCGGCTCGCGAGCTGCAGCTCAAGGCCGACCGGATCGTCTCGCTGATCCTCACCGCCGACTATCCCGACGTGGACATCGACATCGAGATTGCAAGCCTGCGCCGCTGGTGCCGGGAACACCTGCCGGACCGCCTCGACCTCTTCGAGATGGTCTATGTCAGCCGGTTCACCAGGCTGCGGGAGCAGTGGCGGTAGCCCGGCCCGGGATCAGAGCGCCGAGACCAGGGCCTGCCGGAGGCCCTTGTTGGCCGGCTTCTCCCCGAACCAGACCGTCCACAGCGCCTCGACGAACGCGAAGTTATCGATCACGCCCTTGACCACGGTGTTCACGCGGGTGGTCAGCCCCTCGGCCGGCCGGTACTCGAAGATGATCACGTCGCCGTCCTGGGCGTCCCGGTCGAAGTAGGCCAGGAAGGTTTCCAGGTCCTCGGCAAAGGCCGAGGTGTCCTCGTAGTTCTTCTCGATGACTTCCCGGAACGAGTTGACCAGCTTCTCCCGGCTGAAGCTGCGGCGCAGGTCCATCTGCAGGCGCTTCGGGGCGTCAAGGGCGCGGATCGCGGCGGCGGGCTCTCCCTCGAGGGTCAGGTCGCTGGGGATGTAGGAGACGATGGTGTAGACATCGACCTGCAGGAAGGTCTTCTCGCGCAGGCCGGCGCCGGTGGCTCGCAGGGGGACGTAGGTCCCCTGCGTCTCGATGGCGATCTCGTCGGGGTACTCGGTCCCGGTTTCGGGTTCGATCACCGCGCGGGCGCCGGGCGGCTGCACGAGGAAAACGAAAACGATCAGAACCGCAACGGAAACAAACCTGGTCATGACGAATCTCCTCGGTCGCCCCCGCGGGGCAGAAGCGGCTGACAGTGACGGATCCTGCCGAGCCTACCCCCGAAATCCCTCCGGCACAAGAGCAGAGGCGCCGGGCTAACGGTAGAGGGCCTTGACCTGGCCCCAGGTGGCGGGCTCGAGGGGCGTGCCGCAGTTTTCATTGTCCAGGGTGACCTGGCCGTCCCCGGCGAAGAAGGCGAGGTCGGCCTCGCAGCAGGTCAGGAGCAGCACCGCGGCGGAGAACAGGAAGCCGTCGCCGCCGACGGGCGCCGTGTTGTCCAGGATGGTGCTTTCCTCGATCAGACAGCTGTCGCCGCTGCCCAGACAGATCCCGCCCCCCTGGCCCAGGGCGAAGTTGCCGGTCAGTGAACTTTCGTTGACCTCGGGCGAGGCCCCGCCGGCCACCAGCAGGCCGCCGCCGCAGAGAGCCTCGTTGGCGGACAGGGTCACCTGGGTGAGAACCGGCGACGCGGCGCCGAACAGGGAGATGCCTCCGCCGTTGGTGGCCGAGTTGTGCGTGAACCGGCAATCGAGAAGGGCGGGGGCAGGGGGCGAGTCGCAGTGCAGGCCGCCACCCTCGCCGGCCGCCGTGTTGTGGGCGAAGGTGCAGGAGGTCAGGGCCGGCGCCGCCCCGTCGAAGCAGGCGCCCCCGCCGCGCAGGGCGGCGGTGTTGCCGAAGAAAACGCAGCCGGACAGCGAGCCGGCGGCGCCGGCCTGACAGGCCAGGCCCCCGCCCCGGGCGGCGGTGTTGTCGACGAAGGTACAATCGGCCAGGAACACCGAACCGGCGCTGACGGCCAGGCCGCCGCCGTGGTCGTCGGCCCGGTTGTCCTCGAAGGCGCAGACCGAAACCGTGCCCGCGGAGTTCCACAGCAGCAGGCCGCCGCCAGACCGGCCGGGCGCGACGTCGCCGCTCGGGGCCTCGCCGCCGGCGAAGGTGATCCCGGCGATGTTGACTGCCGTGACGCCGTCGCAGGTCATCACCCGCCCGAGTCTCAGCGCGTCGATGCGAACGCACCCCGGCTCGCCGGTCTCGCTGCGCAGGCAGATCCCGGATTGCATCCGGATGTCGTGCTCGGCGTAGGTTCCGCAGGCCACCTGCACCGTGTCGCCCACGGCGGCGGAGTCGATTCCCGCCTGGATGGTGGGCGCGTCGGCCGGGACGTGCCAGGTGCGCGACCAGGCGGGTGCGGTCGCCATCTGCAAGCCGAGGAAACTGAAGATCAACAGCACCGGGGTGAGTCGTGCCATGGTAATCCTCCCCGGGGAAATGAAGGCACAGAAGGGGTTCGTTGGCAAGTCGGGTGGTGGATTTCCCCGCCGGCGGTCTTTCGGGTCAAGGACGTCGCCTCACGGTCGAAAGTATTGGCACGATGCGTGACCAGAGGGACAGTCCGGGGATGAGCGAAAACCTGGGCCTTGGGCCCTGATTCCAGGAGGGGATCATGAACGTAGCGGCGACCGGTATTCATTGCCCAAGTTCCCAGACCTCTGTCCATTGTCCTGAACCGGCCGGGGTACCAGCGCCCGGATCCTTGCCGGCCGGGGAAAAGCCTGACCAGGTCGTCCCGCAGGACCGGGCGGTCCCGGAGCCGAGGCGTCATTCGCGCCGCCACGTGATGCAGAGCTTGTGCCACCTGGATCGGATCGTCCGCCACGCCATTCACGACGCCCTGAAGGAAAACGAGACGCTCACTCCGGAGCAGAGACAGGAGATCCGCGGCCTGGCCAAGGATTTCCGGCAGAACCTCCGGGACACCTTCCTGGCCGCCGGTCAGGGTCACGACTTCGACCCGACGGCCATTCTGCCAGGCATCAGTTCCGCGGTGAAGGAGCTGACCGAGGGTCTGCGAGCCCTGCGGGGCGCCGAGCCTGATTTGCCCCCGGCCGAGCCTCCGGTCAAGCCGGCGCCGGTTCCCTACGACCCGGTTGCCGAGCCGCCCAGTGAACCGGGCGGGCTGGTGGCGCTCACCGCCTAGCTAGGGTTCAGGATCCTCCCCCCTCGCTGCTGGTCCTCCGCGGGCCGGGGCAACACATGATGTGGAAGCTCAATCCCGTCCTGTAAACCCTTGAAATTCATGGTCCTCTGTGGTACGCTGCGGATAACAGGGTTTCCTCCCTTCATCGTCAGGATCCGGGAAGCCAATCCTTTGCGAGCCTGGAGTGGTCAATGACCTCCACCCAACCGGAGGTCTGCTGGCGCATCTCCGGGTGGGGGAAATCCGGGGCTGGTTGTCCGACCATCGACCTTTGAACCCGGGAGGCAAAGATGAGTAAGAAATTGCTAATTTTGCTGGCGGCTATTCTGGTCCTCGGCCTAGCCGGGGCGGCGGCGGCCGAGAAGCCCAAGTTGGAAAAGCCCCTCGTACCGTTCCAGGGTCAAGTCCGGGCCACCGAGGTCGAGCCCAACAACTGGTGCGATACGGCCACAACGCTCACCCTGGGTGACCCCATGGAGGCGTCCATCAACCCGATCGCGGACGAGGACTTCTTCGCCTTCACCGCGACCGCCGGCCTCTGCGTAATCTTCGAGACCCACCCCGGCGAGGGCGTGGTCGGTGGCGACACGCGGATGTGGCTCTACGCGGATGACTGTGCAACCGAACTCGCCTTCGACGATGACGGTGGCGACGGCCTTTACTCCCGGCTGGCGTACGAATTCACCGCCGACGGCACCTACTACATCAACGTCGACGAGTACGGGGACAACGGCACCATCGAGGCCTACGTCCTGACGGCCGACGAGTGCCCGCCTCCGCCGACCAACGATGACTGCTCGGGGGCCATCGATCTGCAGGAGCAGAGCCTGCAGGAATTCGAGGTCGAACTCTGCGACTACGTCAACGACTACACGCCGGCGCAGCCCGAGTGTACCAACGACTACCCCGCCAACGGGCCCGATGCCCTGTACAAGATCTACCTTACTGCGGGGGAGACCTTCAGCGTCTGCGAGAATCCTTGCTCCGGGTACATTGACCTGTCGATCTGGCTGGTCAGCGACTGCACCGACCCGGAGAACACCTGTCTGGTGGGCGACGACAGCGGTAACCCCGAGTGTGTCACCTGGGTTGCAGCCTACGAAGGCTGGTACTTCCTGATCGTGGACACCTACAGCGGCTGTGGCTGTGTCGTGGTGTCGATCGATCAGCCGGTTTCCACCGACAACCGGTCCTGGGGCACGCTGAAGGCCCAGTACCGGTAACCGCTCCTTACTTCATCTTAGTTCACGAGCCCCCTTTCCCTCCGGGGAAGGGGGGCTTTTCCTTGCGGAGAATCGATTCGGGAAAATAGGGGTTGACAGGTTCAGGACCAGAATGTACTATAAGACCATAACACCAGAACACCAGTTCATTGAGGGATGGAGCCATGGAGATCGTCATCGACCAGAAAAGCGGCGTGCCGTTTTACCGGCAGATCATCGAACAGATCAAGTTCGCGATCGCCAGCGCTGATCTGGCACCCGGGGAACGGCTGCCGACGGTGCGCCAGCTGGCGGTGGACCTGTCGGTCAATCCCAACACCGTCATCCGGGCGTACCGGGAGCTGGAGTTCGAGGGCGTTATCGAGACCCAGCAGGGCTCGGGGACGTTCGTCGGCCGGGAGCGCCCGGAGGTCGACCAGCTCGAGCGGCAGCGGATGCTGGATCAGATCCTGACCGAACTGCTGGCCCGCGCCTCTTCCTACGGCTTCTCGCTCGAGGATGTCCGGGAAGGGTTGCGCCAGCGAAAGGAGGCCTCGTGATGAGACACAGGTCGCAGACCTCGCAGACCACCAGCCTGGGGAAACTTCTGGAGGCGTTGTCCCTGGAGAAGTTCGCCACCAGCCTGCGGGCCGATTTCCGGTTCGCCCCGCTGAACGTATTGCTGCTGGTGGCCGTGTTCGTGGGCGGTCTGGTCGTCCACCTGGACCGGTACGAGTTCAGCATGCAGGCGGTGCTGGTTTTCCTGGGGTCGGCGCTCTTCCTGGCGGGTCTGATCCGGCTGACCCAGGTGTGGGAGGCGGTCATCATCCTGGGCACCGCCGACTGCCTCGCGGGCTACGTGCTCCTGCGGCCGCAGAGCGAGGTGATCCTGGCCACGGTCGTGATCGCGCTGCTCATCGCGCCCGCGATCCAGATCGCCTACCAGTGGGAGCGGGCGGTGCTGCTGCGCTTCGGCAAGTTCCGCGGCCTGCGCCCGTCCGGCCTGTTCGTGGTCATGCCGGTGATCGACAAGGTGGCGCAGTTCGTCGACCAGCGCATCCGGGTCTCCGACTTCCACGCCGAGACCACCCTGACCGCGGACACGGTGCCGGTCAACGTCGACGCGATCGCCTTCTGGATGGTCTGGGACGCGGAGAAGGCGGTGCTGGAGGTGGAGCAGTTCGTCGATGCGGTCACCCTCTCGGCCCAGACCGCGCTGCGCAACGCCATCGGCAAGAACGAGCTGGCGACCCTGCTCTCCGAGCGCGAGCGTCTGGGGGAGGAGATCAAGAAGGTGCTGGAGGACAAAACCGCTCCCTGGGGAGTCACCACCCAGGCGGTGGAGATCCGCGACATCATCATCCCGGAAGGTCTCGAGGACGCCATGTCGCGCCAGGCCCAGGCCGAACGCGAGCGCCAGAGCCGCATCATCCTGGGTACGGCCGAGACCGAGATCGCCGAGAAGTTCGCCAGGGCCTCGGAACACTACCAGGACAACCCCGTCGCCCTGCACCTGCGGGCCATGAACATGGTTTTCGAGGGCCTGCGGCAGAAGGGCTCGATGATCATCGTGCCGTCCACGGCCGTCGAGACGATGGGGCTGGGAGCTTTGGGCGGCCTGACCGCGTTCGGCAAGTCTCCCGACGGGACGGCGGACACTACGGGCGCCGGCGCCGGCGAAGGCCAGCCCCCGGCCGTTCCCGGCGGCTCGCAATAGAGGTGAGCGGCGATGAGCTGGTTTCTGCTGCTGTCGCTGGCCTGCGGGATGATGCCGTTCCCGGCCGAGGACTCGCCACCAGCGATGGCCGGGTCCACGCCGCGGATGATCGGTTGCCCCGGTCGGACCGGATCCCCGGAGCAGGCCGGGTCCGGAGCCGGGCTCACCGTTCGGGGCGGCAGGGTGCTGGTCGTGATTTGGCCGCCCTGCGCCGAGGACGCGAACCGAGAGTTAACAGACTGGGCAGACGGGGAACCGGACCGGCAGCAGAGGGTGCAGGAGAACAACCGCAGGAGCCTCGTCGACCGCACGCTCCGGGTGGCCTGGCTGGGCGTGGTGCTGGTCCTGCTCTCGCTGGTCCCGCTGATCTGACAGGTCGTTAATGAAATGAGATGGCGTCCCCGACGGGACTCGAACCCGTGCTACGACCTTGAAAGGGTCGTGACCTAACCACTAGTCGACGGGGACGCCTGGGCGGGCCGAAAAGCTACCCTCTCGACCGCTACAAGTCAAATGCTCAACCCGGCCACCGGGTCAGACCCCGGCCGCCTCCTCGATCAGCAGCGCCGAGGTCCGGATCCCGTTCCAGAAGTTCACGAGGTCGAGCTTCTCGTTCGGGGAGTGGATGTTGTCGGTCGGCAATCCGTAGCCCAGCAGCAGGACCGGGGCCCGGAGGCAGTCCTGGAAGGTGCCGACGATCGGAATCGAGCCGCCCTCACGGATGAAGACCGGCTCGGCGCCGAAGCCCTCGTGCAGGGCGCGCATCCCCGCCTGCATCATGGCCGACTCCCGGGACACCAGCACCGGCTTGGCGTTGTGCAGGTTCTCGACCTCCAGCCGGACTCCCGCCGGGGCGATGCTCCGCACGTATTCGGCGAAGCTCGCGGCGATCTTCTCCGGATCCTGGTTCGGCACCAGCCGCATGCTTACCTTGGCCAGCGCCTCGGCGGGGATGATGGTCTTGGCGCCCTCGCCACCGTAGCCGCTCAGCAAACCGTTCACGTCGCAGGTCGGCCGGCCCCACATGCGCTCGAGGCTGGTGTATCCCTTCTCGCCGAACGGCCCCGGGGCGCCGGTCTCTTCCCGCAGAACCTCGTCGGTGTACTGAAGCGAGGCGAACGCCTCTCGCTCGGCTGCATCCAGCTCCAGCACGTCGTCGTAGAAGCCGGGCACGAGGCAGCGCCCGTCCGCATCCTTCAGCTGGCCGACGATCTCGCAGAGGGCGTTGCCCGGGTTCTGCACCGCGCCGCCGTAGCTGCCCGAGTGGAGATCGGCGCCCGGGCCGGACAGGCGGATCTCCATGAAGGTCAGTCCCCGCAAGCTGTAGCAGATTCCCGGCGTGGTCTCGTTGTAGAGGCTGGTGTCACTGACCACCACCGCGTCGCAGGCCAGCTGCTCGGGGTTCTTTTCGGTGTAATCGTAGATGCTATGGCCGCCGGCTTCCTCCTCGCCTTCGATGAGGAACTTGACGTTCACCGGCAGGTCCAGGCCCAGCTCGCAGAAAGCCTGCACCGCCTTGATGTGGGTGTAGAGCTGCCCCTTGTCGTCCGAGGCGCCGCGGACGAC